>CAZORN010000246.1:0-1553 GCA_964581935.1 uncultured Victivallales bacterium | reverse complement strand
TCTTTGAAGTCGCCGATGTAAAGCATTCCGGACTGCATCAGAGTCCGCATATTGCTCTTGCACGAGATCTCCCTTGCCTTTTCACGCGCCGAATTCAGGGCGGGCAGCAGCAGTGACGCCAGAATAGCGATGATCGCTATCACGATCAGAAGTTCAATTAATGTGAAATTCGTTCTGATTCTTTTTTTCATCGAAATGCTCCTTCGTATGTTGGTAGTGCTCTGATCGTTTTTTTTTCTATGCTTCTTTTCTCCAGATAGGAGAGAAGCTGTTCGACCAAAACTTGCGTCAGATTCGTTTCGAAATTTGCGGCAAGCAGAGTTTTATAGGGGTAGGAAGTGCTAAACCGTTCATTGCCCAGCAGCGCGATCGGGAGTCTATGCGTGAACTCAAATTCCCGTGACAGCAGGAGGTATTGGGGAATGGCGCCCGTCTCGATCAGGAATCCGTCGCAGTCCGTATTGGAGCGGAGATATTCCGCCATGTGTTTCGCATCGTCTTCACCGTAGGCGCCGGCAAAGAAAAATACCCGTTTAATGTCAAAATCCTCTCCCGTTTCATCCTGAAATACTTCCTGAATCAGCTTCGTCGGATAATATTCCTTTGCTCCATTGATCAGTCCGATTTTCCTGCATCCGTTCTTCAGAAGGGCGCGGCAAAGATACCGGGTTCCCGCGGCCCAGTCGCAGGACACTTCGGGGAACTCCTCCGGAAAAGGATTATTTCCGAAAACGAAAACCGGAAGCTTCAGGGACTTCAGGAACCGGACCCATTCCTCCGTAATCCAGCCGCTGATGACGATCAGCTGGACATTCGCGGCGGCGTTGAGCAGTTTGATCTCCGGTGTTTTGAGCGCCAGAAAATCCAGTCCGATCCCATACGATCCCAGAAGCTCACGGATCTGGTAGACATATTTGGGTTCTTCCATGGTGGTCCGGCAGATCTGAAGAAACAGCGCGTTTGTATTGTAACTCCCGCGGATCGGTCTGTTGAGAACCGCCCGCCTGCCCTGATGCTTCACGATGATCCCGTCCGCCTCCAGCTCATCCAGCGCACGCCGGAGACAGATCAGGCTGAAACTGGCTCCTTTCATGAACTCGCTCAGAGACGGCAGAGGCGCCCCTTTCTCAAGCTGCTTTTTCGCAATGAAGTTCAGCACATACTGCTTCGCCTGATTGTATTTGAGATATTTGTTCATGAACGCCTTCCGCATCTTTATATACAATTATACAATGTTTTGCGGAATTGTCAAGAGAGGCATTTCAGAAAATTCTGTTTTTTTCAGTCATAAGCGGGAAAAAGAAGACATCCCCGATTACAGGGATGCAGAAAAATCAGCCGAGGGAGACGCAAAGGAGTCCGGTCAGGATCAGCGCCATACCCAGCACTTTCGGGACGGTCCCCTTTTCCTTGAGGATCAGCATTCCGGCGAAGAAGCCGAGCGGAAGACTCATCTGCCGGAACGCCTGGATGTAGCTGACGTTGGTCACATAGCCCATCGCGAACAGCACCAGCGCATAGGCGGATGAGCTGCATCCGCCCGCCAGCACCGG
>CAZORN010000245.1:0-4614 GCA_964581935.1 uncultured Victivallales bacterium | reverse complement strand
AACCACGTTCAGCATCCTTCTCTCGAATCTCACGGGAAAGGAAATCGCCGACGGAGAAATCAGGCTTCTTGATCCTGTCTCCGGCTCCGTCCTCGGACGTTTTTCCGGAAAATTCAGCACGGGCGACACCGCCGTCCGTTTCGCCACGGAACTGCCCGCTTCCACCCGGAACAGAATGGTTTCCGCGGAACTCTCCGGCAAAGACGAGAATGTTCTCGCCCGGAAAGATTTCTTCCTGAATGCGACAGGGCCGCTTCAGTTGTACAGCCGTTACAGTTTTTACAGCGATGAAAAGGAAGCCGAATTTCTCGGAACCTGCGGTCTTCCGTCCGGAAAATACAGGGGCGTCGCAACGGCGGAGGGAAAGAAGTTCGATTTCGCCGTGACCCCGGAACTGGAAATACGCATTCCCCTGAAGGATTTCAGGCAAGGGACTTCAAAAGTCACCTTCGAGATCTTCGACGGCTCGAAAAAATGCGCCTTCGTCGAGAACACATTGGTCAAGTTTGCAGGACAGAAACGTCCTTACTGTCAGATCGACCGCAAGCACCGCACGCTCAAAGTCAACGGAAAACCCGCCCTGATCGTCGCCCCCTTCTTCGGCGTCGAACGCTGGCTCAAGCCGGAACACGCACCGCTCGTCATCAAGACGTTTGCCGATGCCGGATTCCAGTATCTGACACTCGGCAGCCATGAGGCGGACAGTCCCGCGACGCAGGCTTTCGTCAAAGAAGCCGCAAGGCGGGGAATCAGCGTCGTCTACTGGAATTTCTATGCGCTGCGGAAACAGAAGGAATGGAAGCCGGAAGCAATGCTGGGCAATGTCGATTATCCGAACGTGATCGCCCTGATGGTTGCGGACGAACCCGAACTGGCGTACAAAAGCGAGGAGGTCAAGCCCTTCATGGAAAGCTATAGGAAAGCCTATCCACAGCTTCCGGTCTTCATGAACAACCCCGTGGTCGGCATTCCCGCCCGTTTTGCCGACCTGACGACCGACATCGTCATGATCGACGACTATCTGACCAACCGTGAAGGACGCGAAGTCGCCGAAATGGTCGACGACGCGGAAATGGTCGAAAAAGCCGGTCGTTCCGAAGGGAAACCAGCCTGGTTCTTCCCCTCCGGCGACAACCTCCACAACCACTACCGCGAATGTTCCTATGACGAACAAATCGCCCAGTGTTACGGCATGTTGCTGAAGGGCTGTTCCGGACTGGTCCACTTCTGTGCCCTCCCGAAATATCCCCGCAACTGGGACGCCATGAAGGACGTCAACCGCGAATTTCTCGCCCTTCAGGATGCGGTTTATTCCGAGGAAAAGTGTCCGGAAACGATTCCTTCCGAAAAAGCCCTTCTCGTCATGACCCGCAAGCTCGGAAACGAGATTTATGTCATCGTCCTCAACCCGGGCCGCAATCCGGTCGAAAGCGAGTTCCGGCTTCCGCCCGGATTCGAGTATGCGGACAACGTCCGGTTACGCTTCGAAAACCGCACAATTCCCGTGAAAAACGGCGTCTTCCGCGATTCATTCCGCGGATTGGAACGCCATGTCTACGTCATCGGAACCCGGAAAGGTCCGGACGGAAATAAATGAACATCAAGAACCGCTGTTTTCTGATCGACATCGACGGAACCATCACCCGCTACAAGCCGGAGCGGTCGGCTCCCGGAGCCACTCTTCACGGCAATCTCTTTTTCCCCGTCATACGCGATCTCATGGTTGCCCGCGGATGGGAGAAAAAAGCCGCCGAAAAAGAACTTTTCGAAGCGACCGACAATGTCCTTCGCTGGGATTACGGAGAACTCCTCCGGCGGTTCGGAATCCCTTTTGAAGAAGCCATGGAGCCCATGGCCGCCAGACATCAGGCCTGTCTGGACGTCCATGAGGATACCGTGGCTCTCGTGCACACCCTGAAGAAGCGTGGAGCACGCCTTTTCATCATCAGCAACAATCCTTTTCTGGGATGCCGCTGGAAACTTCTCCGCGCGGGGCTCGAACCCGAACTTTTCGAGTTCATTTTCAGCACCGATCTCATGGGCGGATGCAAATCGCTGATTCCTCCATGGGAATTCGTCCTTCCGCGCACCGGCGCCGCTCCGGAACAAGTCGTCGTCATCGGGGACGATCCAAAAGAGGACGGCGAAATTCCGCAGTCGCTCGGAGTGGGCCGCTCCTTCATTCTGTGGAGGAAAGAGACTCCCGCGCCGCAGAACACCGCCCGTTCCGTTTTCATCGGGGACGCCCGTGAAATCGTTCAATTCATGGAATGAACCCCGGAGAAGAAAATGAACTCAAAAAAATGTCAGTATGTCCGCACCGGCGGCATGAGTGAATCCGGATACGGAATCAGAACGCTGGAATATTTCAAAAAGGAAAAACTCGGAAATTATACCGTCCTTTTCGTGGGCCCCTGGACACCTGAAAAGATCCGGGCCGTCGGAGATTTCTGCCGCCGCGAAAAAATGACCTTTCTGATGGATGAGATGGTGAACCGTTTGAGCGGGGAGCTTACGGACGGATACGCCCCGGTTTCAGCGGAGGTGATCGCCGCTTTGAAGGAATATGAAGACGTCTGCGACGGCTCGCTGTTGTTGTGCGAATACGGCGGACTCATGTTTTACTGGCCGCAAAGCACCGTGGCGGGAAGCCGAACCCTTCCGCCTCCGGCCCGCAATTTTTCCGAAGCCTCAGCCAATACGGAAGCCCGGATGAGGGAGAGCATCGCCTATGCCCGGAATAACGGCATGAAAGCTCCGTTCGTCTGCATTGAAGCCTGCGGCATGGCCGCGCCGTTCCTTTACCGGGCCGGAATCGACCGCGTGGATTTCGAGGTATGCTACACCGGCGAACTTGAACTCAATTATTCCGCGGTCAAGGGAGCTTCGCTCGCATTCGGCAAAAAACATTTCGGTGTGGATATGGCCATGGTCTGGTATGGAGGCAATCAGCATGATGACCTCTGGTTCCATCGCTGGCGGAACTCTCTTTTCCATGCTTTCCTGCGCGGAGCCGATCCGGTCTACGCCGAACACGGAGTCATGGATTACAAGGCTCTTGGAAAGGATTTTCCCACGGAACACGAACAGGTGAAAAAATTTCGTTCGGCGCTGACGGACCTGACGGCTTTCGCAAAGGCGAACCCGCGTCCGGCGGGCTTTCCCGAAGCCGCCGTCGCCGTAATGCGCGGACGCCTCGACGGTTTTGTCGGCGCGGGTCAGACCCATCTCTGGGGCCAGCGCGAAAATGACTCTTTCCGGCTCGGCCCGCCGGACGCCTCCTGGTTACTTTTCGAACGATTGTACAAACGGCATGAATGGAACTGCCCCGATGCTTACGGCGAGGCCGACTATTCCGGAAATCCCCCGTTCGGGCAGATCGACGTGATTCCTCACGATTCTCCCGACGAACTCCTCAAACGATATAAGGCCATCGTCTTCCTCGGACGCAACAGCATGAACGAAGAGCTTTATTCAAAACTTCTCCGCTATGTCGGGCAGGGCGGACAGCTCCTCATGACCGCCGCGCATCTGGATACGGCCGATGCTCCCGGAATATTATATCATCCGTATAAAAATGGAGACTGGAGCGATCTTTTCGGAGTCCGCCTGAAAAACACTTCGTTCGGACGTCTGCCCTACGGTGTCAAATTCAAGGAAGAGCCGCGCGGAACCTCCTGGCGTTTCCCTCTCTGGTCGCCGAATTGCGATCCGAAATTCACCGACGGCGGATTCCTCATGGGCGATTTCGAGCCGGCGGACGCTCAAACGCTGGCGGTCGCCTCCGACCGTTTCGTCGACCGGACCGCTTCCGGCGAATGGCCGTCCTTCCTGCAGGGGGTTCTGTTCAGCAAAACGCACGGAAAAGGGACGGCGGTGCTTTTGAATTCGCTGGAGTATCCGGGCGCGCCCGGAGTCCGCGAATTGTATGCGATGCTGCTGGATTCCTGCATCCAGTCCCACCACGGGGAATGGAAGGTGGAGTGCTCCGACCGGGTGCGTTTTTCCTCCTGGCGTTCCCGGAACGGCTGGACGCTGTTCCTTCTCAATACGGAAGACCGCCTGACACAGAAAATCCTGATTCATCTTTCCGGACGCTCTCCTCTCCGGCTGACGCTCCGTCCGGGAGAGATCCGGCAGGTGAAGTTTTCTTTTTGAGACATAGAAATGTCGGGATTTTCAAAAAACGGCATATCCCTGTCGGAGAGAGTCCGGAAATGTTTTAGTGAATTTCGTCATAAACCCGGACAAAGTCTATCGTAAAGGCATCCGGCAGAACTGCCTGATGCAGTTCCGGAGCGGGTTGCCCGTTGTACCGATATGTCTGGCACTCCGTTGAGATCAGGATGAACTGTTCCGTATGAGAAACGGCCTCATTGAAACGCCACGATTCTTTTCCATCGACATAGAAGACATACCCGTTCGGGCTCCAGTCGACGCCGAAGACATGCCATCCGAAAATATCGTTTTCGAGCTTGCGTGGACCGGAATGTCCGGATTTCCTGTCGCTGCCGTATCCGGACCAGAAAATATTGTGCGAAAATTGACCGTCGCGGGTAAAGTTTTCCATGATGTCGATCTCGATTCCGGAGCGGGCCGGATCGGGCGTGCTGC
>CAZORN010000244.1:0-4630 GCA_964581935.1 uncultured Victivallales bacterium | reverse complement strand
ACCGGACTGCCCGACTGGACCCGGCGGTTGTGGCCGCGTCCGACGATTTCTCCCTGATGCACCAGCACCCCGCCGATGGGAATGCCGCCTTCCTTCAGCCCCAGCAGAGCCTCTTCGTAAGCCGCCTGAAGAAATTGATCCATAACTCCCCCTTTGCCTGAGAATTTTTCATGTGGCATCGTATTGCCGCCGATGTTGACGGCCGCCTTGTTTGGAAAGATACCGTCTGAGAATGATTTTTCAAATTCAAAACACAATGTGGTTTCATGAAAGGGCGTTTTTGAGGCGATGAAACGAATACGGATTTTCTTCCCGGAAGATTGCATTTCGTTTTTTCCGAATGTATTGTAGAGGAATCAGGACGCAACGTCGGAATTCTGAAAAGGAGAGATATGAAAATAGCAGTGATATCGGATTTGCACTATTCCAGAGAGAAAAACATGGGCTGTCCGGAACGTCTTGGAGAAAAGGCGCCGGAACTGTTGAAACTGGCTCTTGAACGGCTCCGGAACGAAAAACCTCCCGATGCCCTGCTCATCGGCGGGGACCTGGTGAACGATCCGAATGATGATGCACTTCTTGCGGAACTGTCCGATATTCTGAATACCGCGGACTGTCCCCGGATCGTCATTCCGGGAAACCACGATCCAGCGCCGGAAATTTTCTACCGTTATTTCCCGCGTCCGGCGGAATGGCAGGACATCGCAGGGATGCGTTTTCTGGCATTCCCGGACGATGCTCAGACCGCGGGCTATAATGCCTTCCGGAACTCGGAATCCATGGAAACGATGGTTCGCGCGGGAAAGGATTCTCCCTTTCCTCTGGTTCTGTTCCAGCATGTCCCGCTGTTCCGCAGGGGAACGGTCGAGTGCCCTTACAACTATGACAACGCCGATGAAATTCTTGATGTCGCGGGGATGAACAAGGTCGTGCTTGCGGTCAGCGGGCACTTCCATTCGGGATACAAGCCCTGTTTCCGCTCGCCGGTCGTTTCGGTGGCGGCTCCGTCGCTGTGCGACAGGCGTTTTTCGTTCCTGAGGCTGGAGCTGAACGGAGACGGTTTCCTGAAATCGTGCATTTTCGAGTATTTCGACGAATGATCAGCCGATCATTTCCCCGGGAAAACGGAAGACCTTCAGCGCGTTGGAATAGAAAATCTTTTCGTGTTCGGATTCTGGTACGATATTTTTGATCACGGCGGCATATTCGGCCGGATCGACCAGCGGCCAGTCGGTTCCGAAAAGAAACTTGTCGTAGTTCACGAGATAGTTCATCCACATGCCGATGTAATTGGTGTAGGCGCGGTTCTTGAGGAGGTAGTCGCCTGCGTTGAATTCGCCCTCGATCAGGCCGGAAAGGTCGATGTAGACGTTCGGATTCCGGGCGGCGACGGCGGTGGCGTCGACGATCCACGGATTGCCGTAGTGGGCGATCACGATATTGAGGTCGGGGTAGAGCTTCGCAAGCTCGTCGACGGCCAGCGGGTGCGAGTAGCGAAGAAGTCCGTGTCCGCCCGCGGTTTCTCCGGTATGGATGACCAGCGTCTTCCCGCATTTCATCAGGAGGTCGAGGAACGGGAAATGGCGCGGATCGGCCGGATACACCGATTCGTAGCCGCAATAGAATTTCAGCCCGACGCAGCGGGGATCGGTAAACGTTTTGTCGAATTCCTTCAGCAGCGACGCCGTGTTTTCCTGCGTGATCGAGCTGCTGTGGATGCCGCAGCAGTAGACGGAACGGTCGGGAAGGGTGTGCGGAAGTTCGGGTTTTCCGTTCGATTCGCGGCAGGCGCCCATGAGAATCCCGGCGACAAGTTCATCTTCCCCGTAGCGGGAGTAGTCCGGGATTTCCCCCGGGAAGCAGTGCAGATGCGCATCAATGATTTTCATGTTGTATCCTGTCTCGTGATTATGTTCCCGGGAACAATTCCCCGGAATCGGCGTTCGCGGCGATTTGCGGGGCATCGGTTCCGGTCAGGAGCGCCGCTTCGTCGTCCTCGTCCGGCTGAAGCCGCTTGGGAATGGTCTTGTTTTTATTCATTTTTACGCCCAGTTTGCGGAGCTTTTCCCCGGAAAGGACAACGCTCTGTGCGTGTTCCTCCCGTTTCAGGCGGCGGATGGACTGCTCGTAGCTTTTCTGTGCGCATTCCAGATGTTTTCCGACGTCGTCGAAGAGTTCGTAGAATGCGTATACGCGGTCGAGCATCTGGGACGCCGTGTCGAGAATCGCCTGCTGGTTGCGGTCCTGTTCTTCGCGCGTCCATGCGATGTGGATGAGCTGGAGAAGGGCCATCAGGTTGCTTGGGCTGACGATCATCACCTTCTGCTTGAAGGCATCGTTCCAGAGACCCGGTTCGGAAATCATCGCGAGATTGTAGGGGCCTTCGTTCGGAATGAACATGACCACAAAGTCGACCGGTTCATGACCCGTTTTTCCGATATAGGCGGCGTAGTTTTTCCGGCTGAGCTCGTCCACATGCGACTTCACGCTCCGGATATGCCGTGTCAGAGCGTCCTTCCGGACGGCTTCGTCCTCCGCGTTCATGTAATCGACGTAGGCGGTCAGGCTGACCTTGCTGTCGATCACAAGGTCCTTGCCGTCCGGATAGTGAAGGATGACGTCCGGCCTCATGATCCGGCTGCTGTCGTTGTTGCGGACGGCGTTGCCGTCGTCGTCGCGGAGCGTTTCCTGGCATTCATAATGGACGCCGGGTTTCAGCCCGGAACGTTTCAGGATGTCCTCCAGAATCATCTCGCCCCAGTCGCCCTGGGTTTTCTGTTCCCCTTTCAGCGCACTGACGAGATTGCGGGCCTCCCCGCCGATGCGCTGGGTTTCGCCCATCATTTTTTCCAGCTGTTCCCGGAGCGCGGAATTGATCTCCGTGGTCTTGAGCTTGGAGTCTTCCACGGAGGTTTTGAACTCGACCATTTTTTCCTTGAGCGGGTTCAGGATGTATCCCAACTGTTCCCTGTTGAAGTTCTGGAGCTTCCCGGATTTCTCCTCCAGAATCTTTTCCGAAATGGATTTGAATTCCTCTTTGAGAAGATCGATTTTCGCCTGCCAGACTTTTTCCGTCTCCTGACGGTTTTCCTCGAACTGCTTCACGAGTGCGGCGGTCTTTTCCTCGAGGGCGGTTTTCTGCGTATCGAACACCTGCTGACGTCCGCTCAGTTGTTCCTGATGCCGTTTTTCAAGAAGCTGGAGCTCCTTCGCGTGGGATTCCTCCCGCATGGACAACTCCCGGCGGGCGGCCTGTTCCATCAGGTTTTTTTCGGATTCGGACTGCTGTTTTGACGCGGACAGCGCGGTATTGGCTTCGGCGACGGCCAGTTTTGCACGGTCAAGCTCCTTCTGGAGTTCGGGCAGGGTGTTGAGCTGCACCTTCAGGTATTCGGACTCGGAAACGGCTTTCGCGAATTTGAATTTCACGACAAGCTGTCCGATGAAAAAACCGAGTCCCAGCCCGAAGAGCAGAGCGATTGCGATCCATAAAAATTCCATAAAAAAATCCCGTCGTTGCCGACCGTTTTCTTTCCATTCGGAAAGTCGTCGGTTCGATTCATTTTGAACAGCATTTTAAACTACCCCGGAAAACAGGGAAAGTCAAGCCGGATTGACCGGATTCCCGATTTTGCAGCGAGCTTTTTTGTCCGGTGCAACAAATTGAGACGGAACAACGGAAAAGCCCGGCGGATGAAAGCGTCGTTTTCCGGACGGTTCAGGCGAACGGATCGTGATTCCGGTCCTTGTTCCAGACATATTCGAGCGACTCCGCCACACGGAGCGCGGCCGTTTCACCGAAATTATCGGCAAGATAGCCCAGCGCCATGTCGATTCCCGCGCTGATGCCCGAAGACGTGCGGAATTTGCCGTCCGCAACCCAACGCGCCTTGCGTTTCCAGCGGACCGCCGGACCCTGCTGAATCACCCAGTCCCAGGCGATCTTGTTGCCGGTTGCCTCGCGTCCGTCCAGAAGGCCGGTCCGGGCCAGCAGCGCCGAACCGGTGCAGACGCACAGGACTTCTTCGCTCAGGGACGCCAGCGCTTTCAGTTCTCCGAGGAACGCCGGATCGCCGACCAGTTTCCGGGTGCCGAATCCGCCGGGAATGAGAAGAATGTCATGACGTCCGATCTCCGTTGCCGGACGGGTATTGATCCGGATTTTGGCCGAGCCTTCGATTTCGCCGCCGAAGCGGGAAAAATAATCGAGATGGAAGTGCTCCGGCAGACGTCCGAAGACTTCCGCCGGTCCGAGCGCGTCGAGCGTGGTGAACCCGTCAAAGCATACCACGTTGATCTGTTTCATCGAAAATCTCCTCTTTTGAGATCGGCGGCATGCGCTGAGAAAAGAAAAAAGAAACAGTCCGCGAGGCCCAATACTTTTTTCATGTCGATCTCCCATGGTTTGAATCCGTGGATACAATACAGTTCAAATGCTGGAAAAGCAATCGGCCCGGCGGTCCTTCCGACAGAAAAAATCCCCGGACGGCGAACGCGGTTCGGGGAATGGGGAGTTGGAGGAGATAGATGGTTTACGCTTTTTTTGTCGCAGGAACGGAGGCGGTGATCTCCTGGACGGTTCCGATGAAGAAATGTTTTCTTTTGCTCTTGACGGGCATCGCCCTGAGGG
>CAZORN010000243.1:0-4636 GCA_964581935.1 uncultured Victivallales bacterium | reverse complement strand
TGCCCCACTCCCGTTTCGCCTCGGCGTTTCCGGCATATTTCGCCGGTGCGAAACAGTCCGAACGCGAGTCATTGTTCGGGTCGCAGACCAGCTGTCCGGCAAAATGATTGCTGATGGCCCAGAGTTTCAGACCGAACTTCTTGAGCGTCTTCTTGAGGGCGGCACAGTATTTCAGGTCTTTCGCGGCTTTTTCAATGTCGAGATAGTTGCCGAACGTCGCAAGTTCGAGCCCGTCATACCCGCAATCCTTCGCAAGCTTGCAGAGTTGTTCAAACGGCATATCGCTGAACTGTGCCGTGAAAAGAGTGACCGGACGTGACATTTTCATTCTCCCTTTCGTTAATTTCCCCAATCAAAAGTGAAACCTCCGCGATCTTCTCTCCATATAAGATACGGACTTTACATGCAATATTCAAACGGGAATCCTGTTTCAATCCTCCGATTTATGTGTTTTTCAACAATTTCTGACGCCATGCGGCAGCGTTTCTCATATTCGGAACTGTATTCCGGCGGCCAGCCGAAGTTCAGTCTGACCTATATTGCCATGGAACGGATCAGGCTCGATCCCCCCGAAAGGAATCCGGATCGAAAATCTGGCAAAAATCGTCGATTGACGGTTCCGCCCCGGCTTCACCGCTCGGAAAATGCGTCGGCGGGTCTGTCGCGGACGGCGATGCGGATCCTCACACCGGAATCAGGATTCCGCCGGAACGGAGAAGACGTCCCGATGCAAGAATAGCCAGAAGAGCTCTGCGCAGGGAATTATCCCGCGGATATTCGGAAAAACGGTTGTCATCACGCCCGAACACAAAGAAAAGTCCATCCATTCCATTCTGTGACGAAAGTACGGGAAACAGGAAACCTCTTTTCTGAAACAAAGCCAGATTCGATTGCGGCATCTGTTCGGCAAGATCGGTGTTCAGAATCCAGGAAGCGCACATGAAAACAGGAACCGGCTTCCGATATCGGGTGAAAAATTCCCTGGCTTCGGCGAGAGTCGAGTCAACTACCTCCGGCGTCATGCCGCCCCCGCTCGGAATATGAATCCCGGCGACGGACATCCCCGGAGAAACAACCGGCTCCCATTCCTGTTTTGAAAGCTCGACCGGCGGACCGAAAGAGATGCGTCCGTCGGATGCAACCGCTGATCCGCGCCAGAAATCAGGCGTCTCGGTGAATTCAGAAACAAAGACCGCTTCCGACTCCGGATGACCGCGCCGAACCAGCAGACCGTCCGCCGCAACCAGAGCGCCGGGAGCGCAAAGCAGGGCATTCTCCCCGTTCCCGCGCTTCCGGAATAGACGAGGGAAATTCGCAGGATAGACGGATTCCTGAAAATCGAACCGCCCGATCCGGAAATGAGTCCCATTCCTGTAATTCCGCATGAAGGGAAGAGAGCGCGGCAGGATTCCGAACGCGCCCTGATTCCTTTCCGCGAAATAACCCGTCAGCGTACTGAACCGGGTAGCGGCAGCCACCGCGTATTTCGCCGGAATCCCCAGACGTTCAAGCGTGATGAAGTAATCCGGAATGATCGAAAGCCCGACCAGCAGATAAAACATCCCGGATTCCGCCCCGAGCGCCGGGATGTTTTCCGGCCAGCGCTGAAACCGTCCCGCATCGCCTTCCCGGAATACACGGGAGGCATGAACCGCCAGGGGACAGGCAAACGGCATGACTTTCAGTTTCCGGGCGAAAACGGTCAGATGTTCCAACTCCTCGGGTTTGAACCCGGCCATCGAGCCGTAACGCATGACGAACCCGGGTTCAAGAAAATCAGCAGGTCCGGCCTCATCCACCCAGCCCGCTTCGATTTCCGCTTCATAACTCTCAGGGATTTGCATCCCGCAAATGATTTTTTTCACATCGTCCATCTGACCAGAATCCTTTCCTTGCCTGACAGCCCTGCCTTAAAGAGAGACTCCCACCCAGGCAGCGGCGGTCTCCCCCATGATTTCCTTTTGAATTTCTTCCGGAACGCCATTCAGCCGCAGGAGCCGCTCGTAACACGGCTGCGCTTCAGACAGCGGTTCCGGAAAGGACACGTATCCATCCGAACCGAAGATAATTTTCCGGAAATTCCTGTAGAGATCCTCCCCGAGAAAATTCGTCGGGAAAGGTTTGAGCAGACGCCCCAGCTCTTCCGGCTGAACCCCCATCCAGCTTCCGGAACCGGCAAGATCCCCGTAAAGATTCGGATGCTGACAGACCAGACACGCCGCCGATTCCCGGTAAAGGCGGGTACCGAGATGGGCCATGACGATGTTCAGTTTCTGAAAGGAGCGGGCGATGCGGTCAAGCCCGAAAGGGCTCATATTCGTCAGAACCGGACGTTTCCATCCTGCATCGGCGGGACCCGGGCGGAAAAGCCCCGTATGGAAAAGGACCGGAAGTCCGCACGCCTCGCACGCCTCATATACCGGCATGTAAAGATCGTGGTCGTAAGGATAATACGGATAAATGAATTTGACGCCTTTCACGCCGGCCTCTTTCCAGCGATAGATCAGCTCCGGCTCAACCGTATCCCATAAATCGAACTTGGCCATCGGCACAAACCAGTCGGGATCTTTCCGGCAGATTTCCAGCACTTTCTCATTGGACAGATAATCATGCGATCCATAGCGAAGCCCTCCGGAAAGCGCCAGAACCGTATCAAGCTTTCTGCAGAGCAGGGCCAGTTCCTGAATCCGGGACGGGTCATCGATATCGCAGTGAAAGTGGAAATCGAATTTACGCATGATCCAGATCCTCTCCCCATTGAATTCGTTTGTGCCGTCCTTGCGGAACCCGGCATATTCCGGACTCTCTTTTCACAACCGGCGGCAATTCCATCATAATATAGCATGGCCCATGGGAAATTGTAAAGAGCTTTCCGGCCGGACTGTCCTTATATCTGCGTATTTTCCATCGAAAATGCGTTTTTCATGACTGAAACGGCAATAAAAAATCCCTTCCGGAAACGAATCAGAAAGGGATTTTTCTGTTTGGGATACGGATTATTTTTTCCGGGAAGCGTTCAGTTTCGCGGAAAAATCACTCATGGAATGGTTGATCAGCTTGGCAAACGACGCAAGGGAACCTTTATCCGGAGAACCGACCTCTGCCTGATCGCAGAGGTAGACCCAGTAGACGATAAGCATCTTTTCACAATACTGACGGCGGAGAAGCTTTTGGTTCGGGGTGTTGCGGAGGAACTGGAGCTGGCCTTCGAGATCCTGAATTCCGGTGAAAACATCCGCAGTGACGACCTTCCGCATTTCGTCCGAAATTTTATCCGCGGCAATATCCGGGAAATAATTCAGGAGCTTTTCATCTTTCATCTCCTTGTGCGCTTTAAGCACGTCCGCGATCTGTTCATCGACAAGCTTGTAGAAGACAGGCATCTGCTTGTCTTCCACATAGGTAAGGAGGTCGTTAACCTGTGTCGCGATCATATCCCGGACGATATTGCCCGCCTGCGGAACGGCGTCAAGGAGCATTTCCACGCTCTTTCTGGCAAGGCGTTCGCCCGCGGGGGCAAGTTCCTTGCGCAGGGACATGACCGCACCCGGCATGCGCTCGCGCGCATAGTCGATGACGATTCCGGCGATCGCCTCGGGCGTGGCGGAAGTCTTGAAGCTCTGGTAAATGAATGTGGTATATCCGAGCACGAACAGGAACAGGAGCACATAAATGACCGTCGTACGGATAATGGAACGAGTGTACTGTTTTTCTTTTTCCTCGACCAGCGCCTGGAGTTCAATAATTTTTTGTTCAAGAGCAGTCATGATCAGATGCCTCCCTTCTTCTCACCGGGGATGTAGATTGTGTTTCTGGAAGGATTCAGCTCATAGATCCAGATTTCGAGGAATGTTTCAATGAGCCGGTTTTCCACTTCTCCGACCGGAATGCCTTCCAGTCCCTTGTATTCCGGGAGGTCCTTGAAGGTGAGAATATTCCCCTGAAGGGAAGCCAGGCTTTTTTCCGCTTCGGCTATTTCTTTGGAAAGGCTTTCCGTCATCTTTTCAAGCAAATCTTTTTCCAGCTTTTTAAGGTCGCTTTCCAACGCTTCGGGAGAAGGAACCTCCTTGCTGTATTTTTTCAGGATCTGCGCGGCGGCCTTGTCAAAAGAAGCATCCATGCGGTCAATGAACTGTTTGGAAACATCCTTTTGAAGATAGCGGACGGTATTGTCCCATTCCACGCCCAGAGCCTTTTCAAATTCGGGCTCCCTCCCCTTGAGGTTTTCGATAAGGGCCTTCCGGTAAGCCGGCAGGAAAACATCCCGGACGTCTTTCTGAAGCGCTTGAATTTCCGGGGCGGAAACCAGGACCGAGGTCTGCTTGGTCAACTGATCCAGAACCGCTCCTCGGTCGATGGAATACGCAAGCGAACACAAGTTCAGAACAAAAACCACAAGCACGGCAATGATGCCGACGACACCGAGCACGGAAACGACCGTCTGTTTCCGGCGGGTCTGCTCGATCTGCTTTTCCAGACTGATGATCTTGTCCAGCATGGCTTCCGGAGGGAGGGCGGGGGGAGCACCATTCTTCGGTGGTTCACTGACGGGATTGGGGTTCTTGTTCTCGGTATCCATTCGCTCATCTCCTTCATTGTTGGGATGTACAAAGTAAGAGGACGCCGCGCCACAAGT
>CAZORN010000242.1:0-4643 GCA_964581935.1 uncultured Victivallales bacterium | reverse complement strand
GAGCTTTTCGATCTTGTCCACCACGTCCATGCCCTCGACCACGTGCCCGAAAACGCAGTAGCCGAATCCGCGCGGGGAGCTGTTCTGATAGTTCAGGAAAGCGTTGTCCACCGTATTGATGAAGAACTGGCAGGTCGCGCTGTCCACCACGCTGGTCCGCGCCATGGCGATGGTGCCGCGCGTGTTCGAGCCGCCCTTGTCGGCCTCGTTCTTGACCGGAGCCTTCGTGGGTTTCTGGGACATTTCGGGGGAGAATCCGCCACCCTGGATCATGAATCCCGGTATCACGCGGTGAAAGACCGTTCCGGCGTAATGACCGGAATCCACATAGGAAAGGAAATTCTCCACGGTCAGCGGAGTGTCTTTTTCAAACAGTTCGAGAGTGATGTTTCCGAGCGAGGTTTCGAGAATGACTCTGGGTGACGGCATGGGATAGTCCTTTCCTTTGGAATCAGGCTTTATACGGTTGAAGATTGTATTTCCGGAGAACCGGCGCGAGCGTTTCGGAGGCCTCGTCGCGAGTCCGGAAATCGGAATAAAGTGCGAAAAGCGTGGGGCCGCTGCCGGAAATCAGGACCGTGCCGTCCGTTTCCCTCAGAAGATCGGAGAGCAGGGACAGTATCGGAAATTTCCGCAGGACAGAGTGCTGGAGATCGTTGCGGAGCAGTCCGCGGGCTTCCTTGAAGTCCCCTTTCTGCAACGCTTCGATCAGGGGGAACGGCGAGGCCGGAAACGTTTTCCCTTCCGGAACGGACAGGTGTTTGTAGGCCCACGCCGCCGAAATCGGAAAACAGGTCGGAACGATCAGAAGCGGCAGTTCGGGCGGCAGATCGACCGGAGTCAGGATTTCCCCGCGTCCGCCGCCGAGGGACGGTTCCGGCGACAGGAAAAACGGGACATCCGCGCCGATCTCGAGGGCCACCGCCCTCAGCGTTCCGGCGTCCAGCGCCTGAAATTGACGCTGAAGCAGAAGCAGCGTCGCCCCGGCGTCCGAACTGCCCCCGCCCATTCCCGCGGCGACGGGAATGTCCTTTTCGATCCGGATCGCCGCGCCGGTGTCGAGCCGGGCGGCCTCGAAATAGGCTCTCGCGGCCCGGGCGCAGATGTTGAGGTCGTCCTGAGGAACCCCGGAGGTTTCGCAGGAAACCGTCACCCCGGAAAAAGTGAGTTCAAGTTCCACCCGGTCGGAGATCGAATGCACGGGATAGAACAGCGTTACCAGTTCGTGATACGAATCCGGACGCTTCCCCCTTACTTCGAGGTAGAGGTTGACTTTTCCAGGCGTTGACTGAGAAAGTATGGTCATTATTTTTTGAACTTGTAGAGGTCGTATTTACGGTTGTAGGAGTCGATTTCCTCCGTGATCGCGGCCGCCAGCTCCAGCGCGCGGAGACCTTGCGCACCCGTCACTTTCGGTTGGAAAATCACGGGCCCTTCCTTGGTTTTCCGGACCGCTTCCACAAAGTCCGCGATTTCCGCGGCCAGCGCATTTTTTTCGCAGAGGTTGACCGCTTTCGTGGCCACCCCGAGGAAACTTTTCCGCAGAATCCGGCCCGTTCCCTTGGCATAGTCCATGGAAATGTAGGAATCCGTCTGGAACACGCGGAACTTCCGCATCGGTTCCGAACTCACCCGGCTGGCCGTCACATTGGCGACCGCCCCGTTCTTGAATTTCAAACGGACGTTCGCAATGTCCTCGGTCTTGCTCAGCACCGGCATTCCCACCGCGTCAAAACGTTCCACGTCGCTCCCGACCATCGTCAGGACCAGATCGAGGTCATGGATCATCAGGTCCAGCACCACGCTCACTTCCGTGCCTCTGCGGTGCATCCCCGGACGCGGCGGCGGATATTTCGCCAGCCGGTGAGCCTCGATGAAAAGCGTGTTGGAACGGTTCTTCTCCAGAAAATCCATCGCCGCGTTGAAGCGTTCCACGTGTCCGACTCCGAAAACGATGTTTTTTTCGCCCGCCGCCCTCACCATTTCACGCGCTTCCGGAACGGTCGCCGCGAGCGGCTTTTCCATCAGCAGGTGCTTTCCCATCTCAATCAGCGGCATCGCCGTCGCGTGATGTTCCGTCGCGGGGACCGCCACCGTCAGGGCGTCGCAAAGACCCGCCAGCTCGGAAATCGACTCGAACGGCTTCACGCCGAATTCCTTGCCGACCGCCTTGGCCGCAGCCGGGGAAACATCGTAGACGCCGACCAGTTCGGCCCCGGCGTTTTCCTTGTAAAGCTTCGTATGGAAACGCCCGAGGACTCCCGCGCCGATCACGCCGACTTTGACCTTTTCTTTGCTCGAAAACATCGTCCGTCCCCCGGTTAGAGTGTTTTTGCCAGTTCGACCGCTTTGCGGATCTCTTCCGCGCCGGCTTTGTTCAGCCACGTTCCGCCCGCCGCCGCCACTTCTTCCATCCCCAGCCATTCCGACGCATTTTCGAGCGTGACTCCGCCCGTGGGCATGAATTTGATCCCGAGGTGCTTATACGGCGCGGCAATCGCCTTGAGCATTTTCACCCCGCCCGCCGCTTCCGCCGGGAAGAATTTGAAGAACCGGCATCCAAGTTCATACGCCTGTTCGATCTCGGACGGAGTGCAGATTCCCGGTGCAAACAGATAACGGTGCGCCATTGCTTCCTTCACGATCGTCGGGTTGAACCCCGGCGCAACCGCAAATTTCGCTCCCGCGTTGAACGCCCGGTGAAGGTCCGCCGTGTTCAGAATCGTCCCGGCTCCCAGAAACATCTCCGGAAATTCCTTCGATGCTGCTTTGATGATTCCCTCCGCCGCCGCGGTCCGGAATGTGATTTCCGCAACCGGAAGACCGTTCTTGCAGAGAAGCTCGCAGCGTTTCAGTCCGCTCTCGACGTCGTTGAGCACCAGAACGGGAATGATCTTGTATTTGGCCAGCTGTCCGGCAATTGCGCAATCTGACATGAATTCACCTCATGGGTTTGGTTTCTTGCACCGGGAATATACCATGGAAAAAACCTTTTTGCAATAGACGGAACCTCTGTTTCATTTCTTTTCGGAAGCTTTCTCACACCCGGGAATCGCGCGTTTTTATTTCCGCGCTTTTTCCGTCCATGATCTCTTGCATTCCTTCCGATTTGAGATTACATTTATCATAACTGAACAAGGAGTTAAACATTCCATGAACGTGAAATGGATTTCCCATCGCGGAGAATCGCTGGATGCCCCGGAAAATACATTGGCCGCCTTCAAGCTGTCCCTTGAACGGGGAACCGACGGCATGGAATGCGACGTCCATCTGACGAAGGATCATGTGGTCGCCGTCGCGCACGACAGCAGCACGGCACGCATGGGCGACCTCGTCAGGATCATCGAAGATTCCACCTTCGCCGAACTTGCGGAAGTCAATGTCTCCGGCTCCAAAATCAATTTTCCGAAGGAGCGGATCCCCACGCTCGCATCCACTCTCCAATTTCTCGGGAAGGACCGCGAATACTATATCGAGCTCAAACCCGGATGTCCCGACCTTGTCCCCGCCGTCCGGGACGTCCTGATGAAGTCCGGCGTCCCCTGCTGTCAGATCGTCATCATCTCTTTCGATAAACATCTTCTCGCCCTCAGTAAGAAAGAGATGCCCGAAGTCCGCACCCTGTGGCTCACCGGATTCACCCGGGAAAACGGAAGGCCTCATCCCGATGCCGATGAACTCATCGCCATCCTCCGCGAATTGAACGTCGACGGTGTGGACGCTTATTGCGACGAAGGAGTCATCGATGCCGGATACGTGCGTAACGTGCATGCCGCCGGATTCTTTTTCGCCGTCTGGACGGTCGACCATCCCGGACAGGCCCGCCGGTTCATCGAAATGGGCGTCGATTCCATCACCAGCAACTGCGCCGCGGCCCTCCGCGACATTCTGAATCCGCCGAGGTAAGCCCGCATGGATCTCCTCCACATATCCCAGAACATCCGTTCCGTCCGCCTCTCGCAGGGGATGACCGTCGAACAGCTGGCCGCCCGGAGCGGGTTCAGCAAGGGCTTCATCTCCCAGGTGGAAAATTTCCGCGTCACCCCTTCGCTGAATTCCCTCAACAAGATCGCCGACGCCCTCGGTTTGCGGATCGCGGACCTTTTCCAGACGGAAAGTCCCGCTCCGGAATATTCCTTCGGGCGTATCGACGGAGGTGAAGAACTTCTCCGTGACGACAATCTCCGTTACGGCATCCGTTATTTCGCCCTTGCCTACCGTCAGATCGGACGCCTCATGAATCCGTTCATCGTCGAGTATACGCCCGCTTCCGAAGAACGCGCTTTCATGATGCACGACACCGAGGAGTTCTTTCTTCTGCTGGAAGGCGAAGTCGAATACCGGCTGATGGATGAGAAAACCTGCCGTCTCATGCATGCGGGCGACACCCTTTACATGAAGGCGAATCTTCCGCACCGGGTTTCCCTTGCGGGGAAGTGCTCTTTCGCCAAAGCGTTGATCGTCTATTCGCAGACCCCATAATTTTCCGATTCCTTTTCCGGACATCGTTCTTCCGGTTTTTTCATGAGTCCGCTTGAAAAACGATGAATTCCGGGCAATATTATAGCCCCTTCGGGGGTTTATTCGGAGAGATGGTCGAGTGGTTTAAGGCAGCGGTCTTGAAAACCGCCGCGGGAGCAATC
>CAZORN010000241.1:0-4644 GCA_964581935.1 uncultured Victivallales bacterium | reverse complement strand
CGACCGTTGTCTGGAATCCCTGGATCGAAAAGTCCAAGAAGATGACCGGCTTCGGGGACGAGGAATATCATGTCATGGTCTGCGTGGAGGCGGCGAATTGCTCCACCGACCGCATCGAGCTGGGAGCGGGTGAATCCCATACCCTGACCCAGGCCATTTCAGAAGTGTAAGGAACCCACACGGGGGTGAATATTCAGAGGGAAGAAGAGCCTTTTCAAGGTTTTTCTTCCCTCTGATCTTTTTTTTGCGCATGAGCGGAGCGGTTGTCAGGCGGGACGGAAGAGGGCGCGTCCCTGGGCGAAATCCAGCGAGTCCAGCGTGAGGAAAATGATGTCTCCGCTTTTGTACTGGGTGTGTCCGCGGTTTGCCTTGAGGCGGCGCGAATGCTTGTTGAAGTGCATGGAGGAGCCGGACAGTTTCGCGGAAGGCACGAATCCGTAGAATCCAAGTTCCGTGATGTCGCAGAGGAGTCCGGCGGGGGAGGTTTTCGTGATGACCGCTTCATAAACGGGCGGAAGACCGTCGTCGGAGGAGTCGGCCCGGTGGAGATAGTGGAGCTTCAGGCGGTCGTTCGCGGCGAAGTAGGCGTTGTCGTTGCGTTCTTCGCGGGCGGAACAATCCAGCGCGGCTTCCTCGAGTAACGCTTTTGATTTCAAACCCTTTCCGCCGGTGTCCATGGCCCAGAGCTGCCGGTGGACCAGCAGGTCCGGATAACGCCGGATCGGGCTGGTGAAATGAGCGTAGCGGTATTTCCCGAGGCCGTAGTGGAGGGCGGGTTCTGAGGAATAGCAGGCGCGCGGAAGCGACCGCAGGAAATAGGACAGGATCACGGGTTTGCGGTGATCGTCGGGAAGATTTTCCAGGAAATGTTCGCTGTTGGCGCGTTCGGTCAGGTCGCCGGTCCGGAGGTGGAACAGACTTTCCATCATGGAGGAATAGTCGGCGAGTTTTTCCGGATCGGGTTCCTGATGGACCCGGAAAATTCCGGGGATATGGCGTTCGATGAGTTCATTGGCAACCGCCGAATTGGCGGCCAGCATGCATTCTTCCACCATCTGGTCGGCTTCTCGCTGGACTTTGCGTTCGAGTCCGGTGATCTCCAGTGTGGCGCTGTCGCACAGCACGCGCACTTCCGACGTTTCGATTTTCAGGAAATGTTCGGACTGCTCGCGGTTGCGGCGCATTTTCCGGACCAGTTCGACCAGCGCGGTCAGGTTCTTTTTCAGAACGGCGGTCCATTTCTTCGGGGCGGATTTGGGGTCCTCGATGAATTTCTGGACTTCATCGTAATTCAGACGAGCTACCACCCGGATGTTGGAATGGAGTCGTTTTGAGCCGAGGATTTTTCCATCGGATTCGCGGATCGTGAAAAGGATGGTGTGGGCATTCGATTCGACCCCTTCGCGGAGGCTGATCAGAGCCGTCAGGGGCTTCGGAAGCATCGGGAGGAACATGCCGGGCAGATACGAGGAAAAGGCGCGTCTGGCGGCTCCCTTGTCGAGTTTGGTTCCTGCGCGGACCCAGGCGGCGACGTCGGCGATGTGGACGCCGAGAATGACCTCGCCTTTCTTTTCGCCGGGCATGATCGAGATGGCGTCGTCGAAATCCTTGGCGTCCGCCGGATCGATGGTCATGGCGTAGTGGTTGGTGAGGTCCGTGCGCTCGATGTCCGCCGGGCGGATCTTCGCGGCGGCCTGGTTTTCCGCCTCCGTATAGGGTTTGCAGAGGTCGAATTCCGCGGCGACGGCCTGAAGGTCGGCACCGATATTGCCCGACATGCCGTACCGTTCCTCGATGGTTCCCCGCAGCGCTTCCGTGAACTTGGAACCGCTGTCCAGAAGACGAACCTTGACCCATTCGCCGATTTCCACCCCCTTGACCGAGCCGGTGATCCGGATGGTTCCGTTGAAACGGGAATCGAGAGGCTTGATAAGGCGTCCGTCGAGGAATTCTCCGACCACGAAGCGGCGTTCGCGGGAGAGAATCTGTGTGATGCGCCCGACGGGTCCCAGATTGTTGTGCCCGCTCGGATCGGTGATTTCGACCGAAACCTTGTCGCCGTCAACGGCGTTTTCCACCTGCCGGGCCGGGATGAATATGTCCGGTTTTCCGTCCCCGCGCGAAACAAAACCGAAGCCCGAAGCAGTCGAAGAAAAAATGCCGACGGCTGTTTCGGATTTTTCTCGGGGCGACGGCTTGAATTTTTTCATGTGATCCCTCTCTCTTTTAGGAAAAAACAGGTTTCCGCGGGAACCTCCGTTCCGGAAGGAACGTTTATGTCAGCGCAGGAAGAAATACCAGAGCGTGAACCCGATGGAAGCTCCCGCCGCAATGCAGACGAGCCAATAGAAAAGACGCTTGAAGAAGGGAGTCCTCTTTTCAAATTCCCTCTCCTGAAGTTCAAGCTCCTTCTTGAGGAATTCGCGGACCACGTCCACTTTCAGGGAGAGATTTTTTCCGGGGATTCCGGGCTGTTCCGTGAAGATCAGCCCCATCGCCCGGGAAAGACGCATGCGCTTGTTGAGAGCCAGTCCCCCGGCTTCCAGAAACACCGCGATGTTGCGGCGGTAGAGTTTCACGAGGGAGATGATCACCATAGGACCTCCGAAGAGGAGCATGACTCCGAGGAAGACCGCCAGCACATTCCAGGGCGAAACATTGTGCAAAGCCTGCGCGATGAACGCAATTGCGCTGCCGAGGGCCGCCAGCCCGACGCCTCCGCCCATGAGCATCATGGAGCCGCTGACCGCGGGCGTCTGCTGGGGAGCCGCGACCGGCTTTGCTGCGAGCTTCTGGGAGAGTGTCGTGTCGATTCCCTGCTCGAACTCCTTGCTGCGGGCGGAGAAGAACTTGTCGACCTGCCTGCCGATGAAAGTCCCGAAGCGGTAGAAAGGCATCCGGAGCGCCTCGGAGAACGAAACGGGCTGCTGGATGTAATCCACGACTTTGGCGTCCCAGACGGTGCCGTCCGGTGAGAAAAACACGCCGGACTTGCCCACGAAAAGGTTATACATGTCGCCCGAAGTGACCGCCACGGCCGCCAGCTGGTTTTTCAGCGCGTCCTTCCGGCCCGTCTGAAGATCGACATACATGGTGCAGATGTTGCTCCGTTCCGCGATCGCCTTGTGTTCCGGAATGGAGGTCACCCGGATCGCAAGCCGGAAACAGCGTCCGTCCATGACCAGCGTCCCCGCCTGGAGAATCGAAGTGACGGACGGGTTGAAGAGAACCCGGAGCGAAGCGTAGTTGTTCAGGAACTCGAACAGGTTCGTCTGGAAAAGGATCAGCTTTTCCACCTTGGAGATGTGTTCGATTTCGCCCGCATGGGCCAGATCGTTGTCGATCATGGTCCGGATCTTTCCGGGCAGATCGTCGCGGAAGCCGTTGCGCAGCAGCGTGATGTCGTTTTTGTCGAACAGCGTGTTCGGCTTCTTCAAAAGCCACGCGGCATGGGCAGAAAAAGTCTTTTTGAGCGAATTCCAGTCTCTTTCCGAAACGGAGTCCGCACCGGGAAGAACCTTCGCGAAACAGCTGACGACCTTGTCTTTCCAGAGCGGATTCATGTCCGCCCGGAGGGAAAGGACTCCGTCGGCGGAGGGATCCGCAACCGGAGCTTTGGAAAGATAAAGGTTGATGGCTTCGGCGTTCATCATGTCGGGGAGGACGGGCTGGGAAACTCCGGGACCCGAGAAGCGGAGGGCGCCGCAGAACCTGAAATAATCGTCCATGACCGTGGCAATGGCTGAAAACTCCTGGAAGAATTCGGAGGTGGACGCCCCGAAAGGCTGAATCGCGGGAGATTTTTCCGGTTCGTCCAGCCATTGGAGATAAGCGGCGGCTTCGGCAACGAATTTCTTGAGGGCGTCCGCGTCCAGGCCGTCCAGCCCGGAACTGTCTTTCGCCAGTCCGCAGGTGTCGATGATGATTTTTGCGAAGGCGAGGAGAGCGGGATCTTCGATCAGAGCGAGCGGGATGACGCCGTCTCCGTTGCTCAATCCGGCGGCGATGATTTTTTCGCGGTTGCGGATCTCTTCGAGGGATATGCTGTCGGAACGGTTTTCCCCGACGTTGCAAACGGCCAGTTTCGCGGAAGCCAGAATTTCCATGGCTTCGGGATCTTCCGGATTGAGATCGGTGAAATTCAGCGTGGAGCTTCCTTTTTCGGCGCCCTCGAAGTTCCTGAGCCTTGCCTGAATCCATTGAATCGCCCGTTTCACCTCGTCCACGCGGATTTTTCCGTTTCCGTCGTCATCCATGAAAGAGAGAAAAACCTTGTCCATGGCCACCGCGTCGATTGAAATACTGGTGACGGACCAGAGAGCGGGGGCGAGATTGACGAGATTGTCCAGATCGGCCGCACTGCGTACAATCGGCTGGAATGAACCCCCGACTCTTTCAAATTGCGTGCCGTGCTTCATCAGGACTGTCCTTTTTTGTCCGTTCCGGCGGGTCCGGGAAGCGAACCCGAATACTGAAGAATCGTCAGGAGAAGCAGAATCGCCACGCCCTGGGCGAGGAGGATGAAGCAGGAGCGTTCATCCCCCCAGAGAAGCGGCATGGCGCCGAGCCCCGCGATGATCGCCAGCAGGTGCACCAGCAGGACCGCGCGTTTCCGGGTCATTCCCATGTGATGGAACCGGTGGG
>CAZORN010000240.1:0-4646 GCA_964581935.1 uncultured Victivallales bacterium | reverse complement strand
TTCCAGCGGTATACGGCTTCAGGCAGGACGTCTCTCCGGCTGTCCTCGGACTCGGCGTTCGTATAGGACAGCGTCACGATCCGACCATCCAGAAGTCCCGTGCGCAATCCTGAAAAAATCGTATCCGGAATTCCAGAAGCATCATCCGGGACTTCGGACCCTTTGAAATAGAAGATATTGACCGGCATTGCTTTCCCTCCTTGTTTCTCAACAGGATATACCATATTCCATCCCGGCCCAAAAGAAAGGGACGCACTGAAAATATTCCCTCATTGCAAATCGCACCCGGATACGGTCTGCTGAAATCTCAGTTCAGAAAATAACAGAAATCATTCGCTTTCCGGACGGTATAAAGCGATTCATAGTGGTAGTCCGGTTCGACGGAACAACGGCTGGAACTCCTCCTGAACTCCTTCCCGTAAAGATAGAAAGCAGTGCAGAGGGCGAGCAACACCAGGAACGCGACGGCGGTTTTCTTGCGATTCATGATCCATCTCCGGTTGAGGATGACAATCTCGAAGAAACGGGAGGCGTCTTCGGTTTTCCGCTGTGAAATACTCTGAAGCGGAGAAATCGGAAGAAGGTTTTCCTGTTTCATGGCGGGTCTCCTTGTTTTGGTTTCCGATCATTAATTTATCATCAATATTTATTTATTTCATATTGATAAAATCAATGTTCCAGATCAATGAAAACAATAATCCGGAAACAAGCCGTGCGGGAGAGGCGAAACCCGGAAAAAAATCCGATTTCATGGGGAACGGACTGGAAAAACAGGGAAGCGATGGTATTGTATGGGTTTGGAAGGTACCGCCGGGACCTCCCGTTTCACCAACACTACAAAGCAGAGCATACTACTTATGAAAAAACCCGAAACAATTCTGGTTCTGGACTTCGGTTCGCAATACAGTCAGCTGATTGCCCGCCGGATCCGGGAATGCAATGTGTACAGCCGAATCGTTCCGTTCCGGATCACGGCGGAGGAGATCCGGAAAGAAGCTCCGGTCGGAATCATCCTGAGCGGCGGTCCGGCCAGCGTATATCAGAATGGCGCACCCCACTGCGACCCGGCCATTCTGGAACTGGGACTGCCCATTCTCGGCATCTGCTACGGCATGCAGCTGATCGTCCAGACCCTCGGCGGCAAAGTCGCACGCGGCAAAGCCCGCGAATACGGCAAGGCCGAAGTCCAAACGACCGCGAAATCCCCGCTTTTCGCCGACGTCCCCGCAAAAACCCAGGTCTGGATGTCGCACGGCGACAAAGTGACCGAGATTCCCGCCGGGTTCACCCCGTTTGCCTCCACCTCCAATACGGAATTCGCCGGGATTCAGAATCCCGAACGTTCCATTTACGGCATCCAGTTCCATCCGGAAGTGGTTCATACCCCCTGCGGACAGCAGATCCTCTCGAATTTCTGCCGTCTTGTGTGCAAGTGCGAAGGCAACTGGAACATGGCTTCTTTCATCGAGACGGCCGTGCGTGAAATCAGGGAAAAGACAAACGGCCAAAAAGTGATCCTCGGGCTCAGCGGCGGAGTCGATTCCTCTGTGGCCGCGGCCCTGATCTACAAGGCCATCGGCGACAAGCTCACCTGTATTTTCGTCAACAACGGAGTTCTCCGCAAAGGCGAGGCCGAACAGGTCCGCGACCTCTTCGGGGGCGCATTCCACATTCCTCTCAAATATGTGGACGCCACGGACCGTTTTCTGGACAAGCTGGCCGATGTGACCGAACCGGAGAAGAAACGCAAAATCATCGGACACGAGTTCATCGAGGTGTTCGACGAAGCGGCTTCCGAAATCAGGGATGTGAAATTCCTGGCCCAGGGGACCACTTACCCCGACGTCATTGAAAGCGTTTCGATCGACGGCAACCCGAGTTCCATGATCAAGAGCCATCACAATGTGGGCGGCCTGCCCGCCAAGATGAACCTGAAACTCCTCGAACCGCTGAGCCGTCTGTTCAAGGACGAAGTCCGCGAAGTGGGCCGTCAGCTCGGCCTGCCGGAGGAAATGGTGATGCGCCAGCCGTTCCCGGGTCCCGGACTCGCGGTCCGCATCGTCGGCCCGGTGAACCGCCGCGATCTGGAAATTCTGCGCAACGCCGACGCCATCATCGTCGAAGAGATGATGAAAGCCGACCTTTACTACAAGACATGGCAGACCTTCGCGGTCTTCATTCCGGTCAAGACGGTCGGGGTGATGGGCGACGAACGCACCTACGAAAGCGTGATCGCGCTCCGCGCCGTGGACAGTCGCGACGGCATGACCGCGGACTGGGTGAAGCTGCCCTACGACCTGCTTGGACATATCTCCAGCCGCGTGGTGAACGAAGTCGACGGCGTCAACCGGATGGTGTACGACATTACGTCGAAGCCGCCGGGAACGATCGAATGGGAATAACCGGAGTGCGCTGAATGGAAATTCTCGGAGGTCTTGCAAAAGGAACTCCCCTGAAGGTTCCTTCCGGAATGAACGTGCGCCCCACCGCGGTGCGTTCGCGGCGCGCACTCTTCGACATGCTCGGCGACCTCCGGGGCCGTTCAGTGATGGATATTTTCGCCGGAAGCGGTGCGCTCGGACTGGAAGCCGCCAGCCGGGGAGCGGTCCGCGCGGATTTTGTGGAAACCTCCTCCGGTGCGCTTTCGGCCATCCGCGCCAATGTTGCGAAGGTGGAGAAATTCTGTCCTGCCTGCCTTTTCAGCGTAATTCCCGGAAAAGTCCCCGACTGTTTCCGTCAGATTGCCGTGCGTCTTCCGGCTCCGGATCTGATTTTCGCCGACCCCCCGTATGCGGAGTCGGCGGAACTGCTCGCCGCCCTGCTGGAGAACGAATCCTTCCGGAACTGGGCCGTACCGTCCACCTTGATCTGGGAACTTCCGGACACCCGACCCTCCCTGAAGGTTTTCCCGAAAGAGTGGAAACTCGCTGCGCTCCGGGAACTCGGGTCGTCGCGTTTTCTGTTTGTGAAAAGAGTCTGAACCTCCGTAACCGCCCCTCCTTCATGGGGAAATACACCAAAAAATGGCTGAAAATACACAAAGAAACGGCTTTTTCGATTTGACAAGAAGATTTATGAATGTAGTGTAAAGGGTAAATTTTTTCTGGAAAGTCTTTCCAGTGTGGAAATCTTATCGGAATAGGAGACAAAGGAATGCGTATTCTGAACCGGATTATCAATATCCTGATTTTGCTCGCGGCGATAGCGGCCGTTGTTTTTTCCTATATGCTTTTCAGCAAACGGGAAAAACTGGTCAACGGCTGGGACCAGATGGCGAAGGCCATCTCCGCCACCGCGAAAACCATTGACGCCGGGGGCGCATCCGGAACCAAGGCCGGGCTGGAACTGGCCGATGAGAAGCTCAAACACACCAACTACGATCAGCTTCCCCAGATTCTTCCGAAACTCAAGGAAAATGCCGAGAAGATCGTGGCACAGCGCAATGCGCTGGCGGATTCCGTGCAGCAGGCTGCCACCACCCTTTCCATTCAAGGCATCGAAGGCAAGGATCTTAAGAATATCGCATCCTATCAGGATAAGGAGAGAGTGTTCAACTCCAAGGTTCAGGAATTCCGTTCCGTTCGCGACAAGGTTTCAGAAGGTTTTGCCGACACCGCTAAAATTGCCGGAAGCGACGTGAATGCTTCCGAATTCAACGGCCCGACCACCTACAGCGCCGCCATCGAAAAGGCCAGTTCCGCCGTTCAGGACACGGTAAAGCGCCGGAACGACTTCGCCAACTATGTCGCCCAGGTTGTCCGGACCATCGGCATTCAGGCGCCCCGTCTGACCGACAAGGATTATCCTCAGGAATTCGCCAAGACACTGAAATCCGTTCAGGCCTACCGTCAGGAATTCGCTGAAACCAAGAGCCAGCTGAGTGCCGAAAAGAGCCGAGCCGACCGGCTTTCCGGCGAAGTGGAAACTCACAAGAAAACGATTGTCGCCCATCTGACGAACATCCGGAACCAGAAGAATAAGATCGATGAGCTCACGAACATCCTTACCAAGGACGGCAGCATTCAGCTTCCGCAGGTTCTGTTGACGGGCAAGGAGCCCGAATGCTACAAGTATGTGAAGGGAACCATCGAATACATCGACAACGACTTCGGTTTCGTAACCATTGATATTGGAAAGAATTATACATTCACCCAGCGTTACGGCATCAAGGACAACAAAGTCGCGTTCCCCCTGACGGCCGGAAAGATTCTGACGGTCGCCCGCGGATTGAACACGAACCAGCCCGTGTTTGTCGGAAAAGTTTTCGTCACTAAAGTGGACGACAACTCCGCCATCTGCAACCTGATGGGCGGAAAGCCTGCCGATTTCAAAGTCGGCGACACGGTTTTCTTCTCGGATGACGATATCAATGCCGCCCTTCAGGGAAATGCCAAGAAGTCCACTGCCAAGCAATAAGGAAAACGGATATGTTTTCATCTCCTATTTTCACAGCCACCTCCATCCTGACACTCCTCTGCATGCTGGGGGTAATCGTCATGCAGGTGCTTGAGATGAAGTGCTATGCGATGTTCTGAGCATGCGCCGGAAAGTTCTCCCTCCGGGTGGAAAATCGCCGGAATGTGGTTTGCTCTCTGTCTTCTGGCTGCCCTGCTTCTTTTGTTTTGCTGTTCCTGCACCGAATACGA
>CAZORN010000239.1:3487-4662 GCA_964581935.1 uncultured Victivallales bacterium | reverse complement strand
AAATAATCCGGAAGCCCGTGGAACATGGCAAGCACGACGAACATCTTGAAGGCGTTGTCGTTGAAGACTCCGAAAAACTGGGCGAAAACCAGCGGAAGGATTCGCCGCGTATAGGTTTCATTCAATACCATGGTGGCGGGGTCTCCGGATGTTGAGGTCAGTGTTTCTTATTGGCAGGAATCAGCAGCTTCTGGCCCACGAAAATCGTGTCCTTGGAGAGTTTGTTGGCCTTGACGATGTCGGAAACGGACACCCCGTAGGCTTTCGCCAGAGCCGAAAGAGTGGTGCCGGGTTCCACGGTGTGTTCCACGAATTCACCGCCGCCGGAGGGCTGGGCGGAAGCGGCCGGAGATGAACTGCGCGGCTGCGGAGCGGGCGCCGGGGGAGGCGCGGAAAGCTTGTCGGCCAGTTTGTTGAGCTGGGTCTTCCGGACTTCGGCGTCGGCGGAGATCTGTTTCCGGAGCGAGGACATCTCGGCGGCGAGGTCCTGCGTCTCCTTCTCCAGCCTGTCCACTTTTCCTTTCAGCTCCTGCGTGTTGGCCGACAGGATGGCGTTGTCGTCCTGCATCTGCTTCACCTGTTTCGTCAGGGTGCCGACCAGCTCCTCATAATACTGGACCGCTTCCTGCGGGGTCCTGAATACGATTCGGTTCTGCGCGTGGACGGCCGGGGTGAAAACGCAAAGGGCAAGAGAGGCTGCGATCAATGTTTTTTTCATGATGGATACTCCTTCTTTTAAAAAGGTTTTTCTATAGTTGAATGGATTGGAAAACAAGCAGATTTTCCCGGAACGGGGGACGGATGATTCCCCGGTCGGTGATGAAGGCGTCTATCAGGGCGTTCGGGGTGACGTCGAAGGCCGGGTTGCGGACGGAAACGCCGTCCGGGGCGGTTTTCACGCCCGCAAAAGAGGTGACTTCCCCTGACGATCTCTGTTCGATGGGAATCCGGTCCCCGGAAGGGAGCGTCATGTCGAAGGTCGAATAGGGAGTCGCCACATAGAAGGGAATCCCGTGATAGCGGGCCGCGATGGCCACGGAATAGGTGCCGATCTTGTTGGCGGTGTCGCCGTTGGCGGCAATGCGGTCGGCTCCCACGATGACCGCCTGAATCCGGCCTTCCCGCATGAGCTGCGCCGCCATGTTGTCGCAGAGGACGGTGACGTCCACGCCGGC
>CAZORN010000239.1:1374-3387 GCA_964581935.1 uncultured Victivallales bacterium | reverse complement strand
GACGATCCGGGCGGTGCAGCGGTTGACCGCCCAGGAAAGGTTGACGGCGGTCGGGCGCGAATCCATCAGGACGCGCGCATTTTTCATGATTTCCGCGAGGAGGACTTCCGGATTCACGGTCGCGGATTTTCCCGTGATGGCCGCCAGCGCCAGCGCGGCGGCGCAGCCGATGGCGGGAGCTCCCCGCACGGCAAGGGTCCGGATCGCTTCGCAGGCGTCTTCGAGCGTGTCGATTTCAAGATATTCCAGACGTCCGGGCAGAAGTCTCTGGTCGATGATCCGGAGTCTGCCTCCCGGCAGGAAAGCCCCGGGGTCCGGAGAAAAATGGACAGTCCCGTCCGCGGTCAGCCAGGAAACGGTGTCAATCCTTGTCGTTGGATTCATCGATGATGCTCTTTCCTTCCGTGATGTCCTTCAGGTTTTCATCCATGGCGGAGGCGATGAAAGGCAGGTCCTTGATTTCCTCGTAGTCCAGGTCGCGGCGCGCGCTCCGGCCGCCGTTGAGGACGACCGTTCCGAGGTCTTTGTTGACGACCAGGCGGGGCGTGGTGTCGGATTTCATGCGGACTTCCTTTTTCTCGAGCTTGCCGGTCACGTCATACTGATAGTAGGCGTATACCTTCGGGCTGGCGGCCACAAGGACGTTCAGGCGGCTGAGGTCGTCCACCGCGCACATCGGCCGGAGGTTCGGCCCGAGGTCCAGGCCGAGCCGGCGGACCATGTAAATCTTGTCCTTGTCCTCGATGATGAGGATATACAGGAAATTCTCTCCGGTATTGTAGGAAACGATCCTGTAGCGGCGCGTGGCGATCACGGAAGAGGTGTCGTCCGGTTTCTGGAGATATTTGGGGACGCCGACGACCGATTCCCAGATCGTGGTGCCGCTCACGATGGTGAACTGCACCGTATTGGATTCATACGCCGATTTGAGCTGGGGATGCGAAAGGACCGCTTTCAGGGTATAGGGGCCCGGTCTTCTCACATCGTAGAAGGCGGTGACGTTGTAGGTGAAGGTGCGCGAGGTACCCGGCTGGAGAATGATCCCGCGCATGGGCGGCGTCTCCTTGGTGAGCAGCGGGGCATAGCGTCCCGAAGTCGGGGTGTCGATCTCGAACCGGAGTTCGCCGCGGAGTCCCTGGTTTTCCCCGAACGCAAGGGGATGTCCGCTGATGTTCCGCATGGTGACCCGGACGTAAACCGGTTCATACTGGAGATAGTGGAGCTGGGTCATTTCCGCCGAGAGAGCCACTTGCGCCTCCGCGTGAAACATTCCGAAAAACAGGCCGAGGCATCCGAGGATGCCCGCGATGGTGAAGTTGCCTCTCATGACTGTTTCCTCCTGTGTTCAAATAATTCCAGGGCTCCTGCCGCAACCGCCGCGGGATCGACCGAGGTATGGCAGTATCCCCTGTCGCACGTCTTCCGAAAACACCGGATGCACTCGACGTCCGGCTGAAAAATGCGTTTCTCGGGACAATAGGGACCGGTCAGCGCCGGGTCCGTCGGTCCGAAGAGGGCCGCCACCGGCGTTCCCGCCGAGGCCGCGGCGTGCATCGGACCGCTGTCGTTGCAGATCATCAAGGACGCCATCCGGATGATCTCGATCATCGAACCGACTCCGGTCAGTCCGGTCAGGTCGACCGTGTTTTCCTTACGTTTCAGATGCTTCACGACTTCTGCGCCGAGCTCTTTTTCAGAGGGCGCCCCGAGAATCACGAAGGAGAATTCCGGACGCGCCGATTCGATCCGCCCGATGACGTCGGCGAAAAACGCGCCCGGCCATTGCTTGGTGGCCCACCGCGCGCCCGGGCTGACGACGGCGAACGGAGTCTCCGCGCGGATCCCGTTCTTTTTCAGGATTTCCAGCGCGGAGTTGCGGTGTTTCCCGACCGCCGGAAGAACATATTCGCCCGAAATATCGGTCACACCGGGGAGACAGCGGACAAGGGCGCAGTTCCTGTCCACCGCGTGGATGATGCCGTCCGGGATGTCGATTCTTTTTGTATAGCAGAG
>CAZORN010000239.1:0-1274 GCA_964581935.1 uncultured Victivallales bacterium | reverse complement strand
ATATCCCCCATGCTGCTGGGCTTGACAATCAGAAATCGTTTCATGATCCGCTCCGATCCGGTCTGAACGGGAAACCCCGGATCATGTTCCGCGTTCCAGACGGGATGCCAGCCGTTCCGGCAGCCCGCTGGCGATGATCTTTTCCTGAGCTGTCCGAATATCATAGGGCAGACGGTAGCGCGTGACCACTTTGATATCGGAGTCATAGATTGCGAAAGAAGCGCGCGGGTCCTTGTTGCGGGGCTGTCCGACGCTTCCGACATTCAGAAGATACTTGAATCCGGGTTCGAGGTCGATCGAAACGGAGTCCCCCCTGAGGAACGAGGCCTGCGAGGGATTCTTGTCCACCCACTCCTCGATTTCGGTGATCATCCGTTCGGAATAAAGGGCGATCGGCTTCTTGCAGAAGGCCACCGGCACATGCGAATGGCCGATGAAACAGAGCGGCGTGAACTGATAGGCGAAATTGTCCGCCGCGTGATGAACGTCGAAAATGTAGCCCCAGGTGTCCGGGCTGTCGAGCGTCGCGTGAACCGCCGTGATCAGCGTTCCCTTGATCGTCAGACGCATCGGCAGGGAGGCCAGCCATGCGCGGTCCTCGGGGGGAAGCTGGGATTTCGTCCAGATCACCGCCGTCCTCGCGTGGGGGTTGAAGCCTTCCATCGTGTTGTCGTTGCTGGCCGCGTATTCGTCGTGGTTTCCTTTGACCGCGCCCACCAGCCTCAGGCCCCGGACCAGATCCAGGCATTCCTTGGGATTCGCATTGTAGCCGACGATATCTCCGAGGGAAATATATTCGTCCACCTGCATTTCCGCGCATTTCGCCAGGACAACCTTCAGGGCTTCCAGATTTCCGTGGATGTCGCTCAGTATCGCATATTTCATTTCATAATTCTTTCATTACGCAAGGTCCAGCTCACACCTTTTCCCGAATCACACGAACCCGGCCCGTTGAACAACAATAATATCCAGCAATATAGCCAGTATTTTCAAAATCTCAAGTTTGAAAAACCCGAATTTATATTTTTTTTGGAAACTTGTGCGTGGCAGCTTCCGATGATTTCTTTGCCGGAAGAAGAATCCGCTTTCCTTTCTCCTTCCGGGGGCCATGCCCGGATCCCTCTTTATTTGTATTTTCATCCACCGGGACTATATTGTAAGGAGTGTCAAAATAATGAAAGAAACGGACAGCCTTTGTTTTTCAGGAGGTTGTTAACTGTTACCAATCCACAGAAAGGCTTCCCACCATGAAACGTCTGTTGTCTGCCGGTACG
>CAZORN010000238.1:0-4725 GCA_964581935.1 uncultured Victivallales bacterium | reverse complement strand
TCGCGGGTGCCGCGTTCGTCGTCGACGATGAGGATGGCCGGGCGTTCATTTTTTTTATGGGTAAGCGACATGAAAAATTACTCCTGTTCCTTGGGGTTTCCGGTTCCGGGGGGAAGGATGCCGGCGGGGGAGACGGCGTCCTTCGGGGGAGGGAGGACCCGGATGCGTCCGCCGATGCGGGGGAAGGCGAGACGGAAGGTGGTTCCCTCGCCGGGTGTGCTTTCGAAGGAGAGGCGTCCGCCGTGTTCGCGGACGACCCGTTCGACGACCATCAGGCCGAGCCCGTTGCCGTCTGTTTTTGTGGTGAAATACGGGGTGAAAAGGCGTGCGGCGTCCTGCTGCCTGATTCCGCGTCCGCGGTCGGCGATGTCCGCGAACACGGAATGCTCGTCGCTGGAACAGGAAATGGTCAGGTTTCCGCCCTGGGGCATAGCCTGAACGGCATTTTTGATGAGGTTGTAGAAGGCCTGCTTGAGCTGGTCGGCGTCGCCGCGGATTTTCGGGAGGGAATCGCTCCAGAGACAGTTGACGGTGACGCCGCGGCCTTCGATTTCGTGGCGCATGAAAGTGAGCGCTTCCAGCACCAGCGTTTTGAGGTCGATGATGTGCATGACCGGTTTGCTCGGGCGGAGCGCGTGGAGGAACTGGTGGATAATGTTGTCCAGACGTTCCACCTCGCTTTTGGATTCCGCGATCATTTCCTTGCCTTCGGCGGGAGTGAATTTGCCGGAATCGAGGCTCCGCTGGAGGAGCTGGAGGTTGAGGTAGAGACTGTTGAGCGGATTGCCGATTTCGTGGGCGACTTCCGCCGCCAGATTGGTGATCAGGGCGGTGCGTTCGCTTTCGGCGAAGGAGCTGAGGCGGTCGTAGGTTTCGGTGATGTCGTTGAAAATGAGCGTGGCGTATTCGCGGCTTCCGGAGGTCTGGCCCGGGACGATATAGAAGTTGAGCACGCGCCGTTTCGGATAAAGAATTTCGATTTCATGATAGGCGGTATGTTCTTCCGTGGCGGAACTGAAGAAATCCTCCAGGTCGATGCCTCGGACGAGACGCGTGATCCGGATATGGGAAAAGTCGTCGGGGATTCCGAACATTTCCTTGGCGACGGCGTTATGGTAGACGAGCCGATAGGAGGCGTCGATCACAACGATTCCCTCGCGGATGGAGTTGAAGACCGACTCCATGAATCCGTGTTTGCGCGCGAGGAGATGGATATAGGAATTGATGGACCCCGTGTCCATGGAGTCCAGCTTGGTGGCGAATTTGCTGAAAAACTCATTTCTGGGCATAAATGTCACACCTTTTCTGAGAGTTTTAAAACGGGTAATTTTGACACACTATATCACGGGTTTCGGGAAGTTTCAAGCAGGCAATGGAAATTTTTCCCGCCCCTCCGGGCGGTGGGTGGGCGTCTTTGATAACTTCGACGGACGCTATGCGGCGGAAACATAAAAAAGCTGAAAGACCTTTGGGAAAAGGAATTTCAGCCGGGGAAATTTTGTACGGTGGTGGAGGATTTTTCAGATCTTCTTCCAGACCTCGCCGAGTTCGGCCATTCTCTGTGTGTTTTTGGCAAGGTCGCCGACGTTCCACGCGGAGATGGATTCAGTGAAGAGAAAATCCCAGCCGAGGTAGTTGCAGATGCACTCGAATTGTCCGCGGATCAGTTCATATTCCTTGTCTTCGAGGCCGGCCGCGCCGACCGTCACCAGTCCGATCCGTTTTTTCTGTTTGCCGAACGCGGTGTCCTTGGAGTAGAATTTGTCGATGACCATTTTCAGCTGGGCGGAAACGCCCCACCAGTAGACGGGCGTGCCAAAGATCACCACATCCGAATCGAAGACTTTCTGGACCAGTGCGGGGGTTTCGTCGGGCATGACGCAAGTCCCGCCGTTCTGCTTGCATGCGTCGCAGGCGATGCAGGGGCTGAGTTTGCGCTGGGCGACGTCGATGAACTCGATTTCAGCACCGGACACATGGGAGCGTATCCCGTTTGCGATCTCGTTCAGGGCAGTCCGGGTATTGCCGTCCAGCCGCGGACTTCCGTTCAGAATCAGGATTTTCATGGATGCGCCCTCCTTGGGACGTTTAAACGGTTTCTTTGAGAGAGTCTCCGACGCGATTTATAAATAGAGATCGGCCAGCGCCAGATAGTGCGCCCAGTCTGCGGCGGTCTGATCGTGTTTTCCCGTACGGAGATGGTAGCTGATTTCACCGGTGACCGGAGTGTCCGCGGGCGGCATGACGTCCGTGCCCAGTCCCTTTGCTCCGAAGAGGGCATAGACTTCCGCGGCATGTACGCCGGAAAGGAACTCTCCCTTCGGGTCCGCCCAGAGGTCCTCGGTCGCGCTTGCGATGCAAACCGGACGCGGCGCGATCAGCGAAATCAGGAAGTGCTGGTCGAAAGGCATGGCCGCCTCGTTGCGGGAATATTGTTCGAAAGAAGTCACGAACCAGTGGGGGAAGCTGCCCAGAATCACTTCCACGACTTCCCCGAAGCAGCGTTTGAAAAGGGCCGCGCCGCCGCAGCCGGAATCGTTGGAGATCACCAGACGGAAGCGGCGGTCGGTGGCGCCCGCCCAGAGCGCGGTCTTGCCGAGACGGGAATGTCCGTGGACCGCCACCCTCGAGGCGTTTACGGCGGGTTCGGTTTCCAGATGGTCCAGCGCGCGGGAGAGTCCCCACGCCCATGCTCCGATCGCACTGTGCTTTTCATGCACGGAGGGAGCCGCGGGATTCTCATAAAAAAGACCGTAAATGCTTTTGTTCCAGCCGTCCTTGCAGTCCGGGAAAAGGTCATGGTAGCAGACGACAGCAGATGCGTATCCGCGCCGGATCAGTTCACGGTGGCTCCAGCGTTCGGTCTGGATTCCGCGCGATTCCTCCCGGAAATCAGGATTGCCCGCCAGATTGCCTCCGGTCATGCGGATATCCTTTTCATCGGTCGTGACGTGGTTTCCCTTGAAGCAGAGCCCGAGAAAAGCGGGAACCGGTTTTCCTGCCGCCTTCGGGAGATACAGCAGCAGATCCATGAAATGTTTCCGTCCGCTGTTCATGCCGAAATGAATGCGGATCTCCTTACGGATCGCGGTGTTTTCGAGAGCGTCGTTCCGGACGGAGATCACTTCGGCATGGACACTGTCCGGACGTGGCGGAATGTTTCCGTAGACCTCTTTTCTGTAAAGGTCCAGGATTTCCCCGCGGCGGAAATTGACCCAGTCGAAAGCGGTTTCCACGCGGGTGCCGTCCTTCCGGATCAGCGGCGACGGCAGGGTGTAGTCTGGAACTTTAATTTCATCGTAAATCACATCTTTCAGCGCTTCTTCGCGTGTGCGTCCCATGATGATCTTCTTCTCCCCGGATTGTATGAACGGTTTGATAACAATACAATCGGATTCGGTAAAAATCAACCCGGAAGGAAATAAAATCGGCGGACCGGTTGGAAAAATCCGGTGGGTATGCTACAGTATCATGAATTTCAACCGAACCATGGAGACCCGACATGGAATGGGAAAGCATCATCAGGCGCGGAATCGAATCCGACGAACTTGACTATAAGGCCGCCCAGAACTGGCATAAGCTTCCGCGTTCCGGACGCGCCAAGTTCGCCCGGCACTGCATGGCGATGGCCAATACCAAAGGCGGCTATGTGGTCGTCGGCGTGGGGGAGGACGCTTCCGGCAAGCCCGCGCTCTACACCGGCCTCACCGAGGAGGAATCCCAGTCGTTCGATCCGACCGAAGTCGGCAATTTCGTCAACCGTTTTGCCGACCCGCAGGTCGAATTCACGATCGAACGTCCGACCGTGGACGGAAATCGCTACGTGGTGTTTGTGATCCGCCGCTTTTCCCTTCTTCCGCATGTGTGCACATGCAGTTGCGAACATGAACTCATTCAAGGAGTCTTCTACATCCGGACGGCCGACGCCGCCAGCCGTCCGGCCTACCGCTCCAGTGAGATTCACGGCATCATCCAGCGCGCCATGCGGAACCAGCGGGAGCTTCTCGGACGCATGATCAGAGGACTCCTTTACGAGAATCACACGGTCACTCCCGGCGCCGAAAGCCAGAGTCATTTCATCGAAGAGCTCAATCATTCCCGGATCTTCTTCAACAAGTTCACACGGTCCGAACCCGGTGCCGTCAGCCTCGAATTCAGTGTTGCGCCGGGGGACTACATCGCGGAACGCTTCACGCTGTCCGAGCTGCGTTCCCACACGGAGGACGCCTGCGAATTCTTCCCGAATACCCCCTTCATTTCCATCAACGAACTCAAGGAGGCGTATTTCACCAACGTCTGTTTCCGTTTCGCCTCGAAGAAACATTCCTGGCAGCTCTACCGTTCTGGATTCTTCCAGTTCCAGCGTCTGATCGTTCCTTCGAAATCCCGTTCGATTCCCTATGAACTCCTGCTGACTTTCCTTGCCGAAGCCATGTATTTTTCCGCTCATCTCTACACTTCATTCGGCTTCAACGAGGAGACGCTTCAGTTCGCCTTTCTCCTGAACAACGCGGAAAATCTCAAGCTGATTTTCCCCGGCAGCGCACCGGGTGATTTCGTTTGCCGCATCCCGGAGATCAAGGTCCGGAAGAACGATTCCGCCGTAAACCTTGCCAGCGGATTGGTGGACCATACCGCGTGGCTGATTTCCGCGGTATGCGAACGTTTCAACATTTCCGAGGGACGCCACCGGAATCTTCCCGCCCAGATCAAGAAGCACCTGAA
>CAZORN010000237.1:0-4730 GCA_964581935.1 uncultured Victivallales bacterium | reverse complement strand
AGCAAAAACTTAAGAAAAACTCCGAACCGGAGTGGAATTTTATCATAGGAGAATGCAAGATGAAGTATTTTCAATGGATGACTTTCTGTCTCGCCGCCTGTGTGCTGTCCTCGGCTTCTGCCGGAGAACTGCTTGCTGAAAAACAGTGGACTTTCCTTCCGGTCGAAGGCGCGGCAGGAACCATGAAGAAGCTGTCCGACGGCAGTATTGAAGTCGACAAAACCAATAATAAAGGCGTGGTGTTTCTTTATTGCGGCAAAGACGAACCCGTGATTGTTCCCGGGAAAAACTATACGGTCTCCGCCGATTTCAAAACCCTTGAGAGTGGAGTTCAGGCATATCTGATGCTTTCCATGCCCGGTGCGGCAAAACCGCGGACGCCGTTCCCCGTCAGCACTTCGAAAAGTTCCCCGGACGCCTTTGGAAAAATTTTTCTGGATTTTACCGCCCTGGAAGGAGAAAGCCGCGTCCGTATCCATTTCTGCCTGAAAGGACAGGGAAAGGCGATCGTCCGTTCCGTTTCCCTTGAAGAAACGGTTCTGGCGGAAAATCTGCTGGAACGTCCTTCCGTGGAGTGGGTTTTGCGTAAAATCGAGGGTTCTTCGGGAACCATGACCCGCAGCGGGAACGCATGGGAGATTCAGAAAACCGGCGGACAGGGCTATCTCGCGTTTGTCCCCGAAAAGGATCTTCCGATTGTTCCCGGCGCCCACTATCAGGTTCAGATGGAAGTACGGAAACTTTCTCCGGGGGTGACTGCAAGCATGATGCTTTCCATGCCGGGCGGAAAGCGGACTCCGTATCCGACGGTCCAGTCCGAGGAAGGGACGGGGGAAACGGAAACGCTTACCTATGTATTCACCGCGCGTCCGGACGAAAAACTTCTCCGTCCGCACCTGATCGTCAAGGGGGAAGGGAAGGTTTGGATCGGCAAGTTGGCTGTCAAGAAGATTTCCGAGACTGAAATGAATTCCCTGAATGCCGCGAAAAAAGTGACGCAGCACTCTTTCAGGAGACGCGACCTGAAAAAGTATTGGCGTCCGTTCGGAGTCATGAGGACAGTCGATTCTTCATCCTTTCCCGAGTTCGAAGGGAATGCGTGGTGCGGGTTCGTCTGTCGGGATATGGACTGGAAGGCCGCCGATGTGAAAATGATTCAGGTGCGGTTCAAAGCCTTCGACGAGGGCGGATACCTGCGTCTTGACTTCAAATCCGTCTTCAACGGAAAGGATTACGCCTCTTCTCTCGGGGCGTCTTCCTTTCCCGACGGCGAATGGCATGATCTGATCTTTCCAGTGGGCGAAGACCCCGCATGGAAAGGGGTCATTACGCAGATTTCTCTGACGTGGGTTGCCGCGAGAAGTCGAATTGCTCTTGCCGGAGTGGAGGCTCTGCCGGAGGCGAACCTTGTTCCGTTTGCGGAAGAGGCGGTCGCCGGAAAGACGCTCAAACTGGATAATCTGCGTCCTCGCGGCGAATATATTCTCGGCTGGAAAAACGGATCGAATCCCGGTCTTGAAATCCGTTTTCTGGACCGGAACGGAGGCGTTCTGGAGACCCGTTCACTGGCTGCGGGAAAAAGCACTATGGAATTCACCGCGCCCGATATGACAGTGACGGCTCTCTTGAGCATCGCCGGCAAGTCGCATGGATTTCCTTCTCTTCATCTGAAAAATCTTTCACATCTGAATTCGCCTCCGTCCTATTGGCGTGGAAGCTGGATATGGAGCCAGAACGGTTTCGGGCCGGACAACACCAATGTCTGGTTCGAGCGTAAAATCCGGCTGGACAATGTGCCGGAGGAAGCTTTTTTTGTCGCGGCCGGCGATGATTCTTTTGAACTTTTCGTGAACGGAAAACGGATCGGCGGCGTTAATGATTGGTCTAAACCCGGCCGTTTCGAAGTAACGCAAGAACTGAAGAAAGGCGACAATTCAATTATAGTAAGAGTGTTCAATTTTCAAGCATGGGGTGGATTGATCTGCGAGCTCTATGTACATGCGGACGGAAAAACTCTCTACTTTCCCAGCGACGAAAAATGGCTTTGTCACGTGGGCGGAGATAAGATTCCGGAACAATTTTCCTCTCCGGCCATGATTCTTGGAAAACCGCCCGTCGCTCCGTGGGGAACCCGTGTGAATTATGCATATGTCGGACCCGTCGGCGAGATCGAAATCCTGAAGTCCGGACTCGAGAACTTTACCGCGCGGGTCATCAAGGCTCCGGCGGTGGAGACGGATAAGCTCTATTTCAAGGTCGTCGCAGGGAACGGCGTCGGAAAACGCATTCAGGGAAAAATCGATCCTTCCACGGCGGAATGGAAAACGGGAGATACCGTCACTGTGAAATACCGTCTGCAGGAAGAATTCGATCCGGGGATGAAAGCGTATCTGGACACCGACTTCATCCGGGTGAGGAATCACGCCTCCGCGGGAACTCTCCGTATGGGAAAGAAGGATGCGGGACATCTGGCTTCCGCCCGGATCGAAGGAGCCGGAAAACGAGCATGGTTCGTGATCGACGGCAAACGTCACTCCCCTTTCTACTACGATCTGCCGGGGACATTCCGAACGAATCCGGCGGATCGCGATTTCCTGGTCCGCAACGCGGCGGCGTCCGGGGTGCAGGTGATCCGTTTCGGCGTGGATATGGATGATTTCTGGACTGCGGAAAATACGTTCGACTTTTCCGGCTTGGACCGCTGTCTGGAAGTGCTTTCCCTGAATGTGCCGGAACTCAAGACGATTCTGATCGTGAAATGCGGAATGCCGCAATGGTGGATGAAGAAAAACCCGGATGAAGTGACCGCCTACTTCGGGAACCGCCCGATCCATCCGCAGAAGGATCGCCAGGCGCTGGCCTCCAGAAAGTATCTGGGGGACGCCGCCGTCGGAATCAAGGCGCTGGTCCGTCACCTCAAGGAATCTCCTTACTCGGGAAAAGTGTTCGGAATGGGGATTTCCGAGGGGTGGAACTCCGAGTGGTTCTGGAGTTATGCGGACGGAGTCAGCCAGCCGGCCCGGAGCGGTTTTTCCAAGGCGGATTTCGCCACGTTCCGGAGTTATCTGCGTGAAAAATATAAAACGGATGCCGCGCTTGCCAAAGCCTGGAACCGTCCGGGGCTGACCTTCGAAACGATTACGATGCCGACGCCTGCAGAACAGGACGCGGGAAGTGTCCTTTCCCTGCTCGATCCCGCAAAGGATATTCCGAAAATCGATTGGTTCGAGTTCCGCAACCGCGCGGTTTCCGAGGCGATCATCGCTCTCTGCAAGGTGGTCAAGGACGAAACGCAGGGAAAGTGGCTGACCGGCGCATACTATGGGTATCTGATCGCCTTCAGCAATATCTACAACCGGCTCCAGAGCGTCGGACACCTCGGCATCGAAGCGGTTGCGCGGTCGCCTTACGTGGATCTGGTTTGGGGCCCCTCCTTCTATACATGGCGGTTCATGGGAATGAGCGACAGCCCGATGCAGGCGGCGGACTCCTTCACTCTTCACGGAAAACTGGTGATCGTGGAACAGGATATCCGCACTTTCAGCGAGAACAGCCAGTATGAATCGAGAAACGGGAAGCTCAATACCGTCGAACAGAGCGTCAGCGGCATCAATCGCGCCTTCGGCATGGCGCTGTCCCGCGGCCTCGGCACCCACTGGATGGAAATGTATGAAAGCTGGTTCCGCGAAAAGGTGATCATCGATCTCCTCGCCGAACAGCAGAAAACCTATCGCAGCCTGCCGCCCGTTCAGGGAATTACGCCCGCGGAAGTCTGTATCGTCAGCGATACGAAAAGCGCATACTACGCGAAGCACAATGCAGGCGACGGCGCACATCTCGCCTTGATTGGAGAACTGACACGGCGTTTCAACGAAACGGCCGTTCCGTTCCGGCACGTCCTGCTGGCGGACCTTCTCCAGAAGGATCTGGTTCCCCCCCAGAAATTCTATATCGTCACCAATCTCCTGATGCTTTCCTCCTCCGACCGCAAAGAATTGCTTGCGCGGTTCGAGAAAGAAAAAGCGACGGTCCTCTGGCTGTATGCTCCGGGCGCATTTTTTCCGGAGAACGGCCCCTCAGCCTCCAATGTTGAAAATCTCCTTGGAATCGGGATGAAAATGGAGGTGAAAAACATGGCGCCTGCCATTACCTTGCAAGACGGCTGGGGAGTGATGTCCGCCCTCAATCCGAATGTTTCGGGTCCCTGGTTTTTCCCCCAGAACGGATTCGGCGAAGTAATCGGAAGAATGCCGGACGGCGCGCCCGCGCTGGTCTCCTGGGAGAAGACCGGCGTCCGTCATTATTTCAGCACACTGATGTATTTGCCGCCTCCGGTTCTCCGGACAATCGCGGCACGGGCCGGAGTTCATATTTATAATACGGTCTGCGGCGACCCGATGCACATTGGAAACGACGTGGTGTTCCTCCATGCGAAAACGGGCGGAGAGAAATCCGTCATCCTGCCTCCGGGCACACGGATGCGGGCGATCGCCGGACCGCTGAAAGGGACGTTTGCCTCCGGCCAGAAATGGAATGCGGAGTCCGGGCAGACCTACGGTTTCCTTGTGGAGAAAAAATAAGCGGAACCGTACGAAAAAACGGGAGAAAGGGAAGGCTCACTTTTCTCCCGTTCAATGAATCCGGAATTTCTCAGTGCTGATGCTGGGGCGGGGCGGCGGGCGGATAGACCTTCTGGAAGGCTTTCCAGGTTTCCCTCATGCGGGCCGTGA
>CAZORN010000236.1:0-4733 GCA_964581935.1 uncultured Victivallales bacterium | reverse complement strand
GCTCATCTCCTTCATTGTTGGGATGTACAAAGTAAGAGGACGCCGCGCCACAAGTAGAACAAAAAAAAATGTGGAATTGCATTCGGCAAAACGCCTGTGTTGCCATCTATTATATCAATTCTTTTGGAAAAATCAAGCCTGAATGATGAATTTCTAATAAAAGGTTTATGATCTTAACTTTGGCACAGCTCATGCAAACAGGAAGATGCGCAGGGAGGGAGATCCGCCCGTGCGAAACAACATTGCAAAACGTCCGTAAAAGAAACAGCGGAGGCTCCGCGCGAATTCAGACGGAACCGGGAAACGTCAGTCCTTTTTCAGAAGGACATTGTCCAGAATACACCAGCGGGGAAGGCGCTGGGTGACATTGACTCCCCTGATCCAGTATTCATACAGGCGGTCGATGTCGCCGTTGATCTTTTTCAGGGTCAGCCAGAAATTGACATATTCCAGGAACAGCAAATCGTCCTGAGGGAGAGCGTATGCGATCAGGTCCTTATACTGTTTTTCGGGGATGAAAAGAGCGTAATCCGGATAAAGAATGGTCCAGGCCGATCCTTTTTCCGCCGTCATCAGGATGGCATCGGCCTTGACCTTTCCACGGAAGAAATCCTCATAGTTGGTCAGTGCCACCTGCTTCCCCTTCAGTCCAAGCTGGCGGAGACGGTCGAAATCGGCACCGTCCATGGCGGCGATGGTGAAGTCCCTGGAATCGATGAGGTCAGGATTTTCGAGGAGTTTCTCCTTCACATAGTCGGGAACCAGCAGCGCCATGGAGAGCTCCAGATAATGCCTGGAAAAAGACATGGTTCCCAGGCGCTTTTCCGTTATGGAAACTTCGCTCATGATGATGTCCACCTGGTTGTTGTTGAGCGGAGCCGCCAGATTGTCATAGCTGACCGGATAGAATTCCACTTTTTTGCATCCGAGCTCATGGGCAAGCATGCCGGCCATTTCGACATCGAAGCCGAGCAGCTGGCGGCGACTGTTGAAAAATGCGAAGGGCATGACATTCGCGTTGTAGCCGACCCTCAGGACCCCGTTCTTTTTGATCGCCTGAAGCCGGTTGTTTCCGGCCGGCAGACGTTTGTCGGGAAGTTTGTCGAACACCCCGGACTCCACGGGCTGGTTGATTTTCATGCAGTCCAGCGTATGACGTTCGTCGCTGGGATTCTTGAGGAGGAAGCGGAATCCGATGTTCAACCCCCACAGCGTGACGGCCGTTCCGATGGCGATGACCAGCAGGCGGGATGCGGCTTCATGCAATTTCCAGCGGACCTTCCCGATCATCCATGCGGTGAAGAAAGCGGACAGAACGAAAATGGCGAAGGCCTCCACGGCGAATTTCACGTTGTCGGTAATCACGCTGGCGACGATGAAAAGCTGGAACAGATCCGAAGGCAGCTTGAACATGGACAGCAGGAACGGAATCGCAACTTTGGAACTGCCGAACTGAGTCAGGAGACCGGCTCCGTACAGCTCCAGATACCCGTTGAGGCCCAGACTCTGGTTCCGGAACCATGCGGCGAAAAGGACGAACAGAAGGTCGATGAGCTGCCCCGCGCAAGGAACGATGAAAGTGATCGGAACAATGATCTTAGCCATATTGTCGCTTTCCTCGCTCTCCAGATGGTGCTGCTGGAAAAGTTTCTTGATATTTTCCACCAGCAGGGGAAGGACGATGAAAAGGTTTCCGGTCAGGAGCACGGTCAGCATCGCGGTACGGCTGATGCGCATGATCTCCAGATAGCGAAAATGGGTAAACATGGTCAGGATCAACGGCATGATCAGGAAAAAGAGCAGTCCCCCCATTACCAGATAGCTGATCAGATATACCTCCAGACGAAGGATTTCCGCCGGATACATGGTGCCCGCCGCATTCGCGATCAATGCGAAAATGCCGATCGGGGAAAGACGGACCAGCATCAGTGTCAGGTTCGCCAGCACTTCCGAGGTCACTTCCAGCAGATTCAGGAGATTTTCCTTTTTCGGGACCGACATCAGGACAACGCCGCACAGGATGCTGAAAATCGTGACGGCCGGCACCACGTTGTTGGCAAGGGAATTGAACGGATTGGCGGGAATGAAAAGCTGAATATAGTCCACCGTCTCACGGGAATCCAGGAGACTCGGAGTGAAAAAGGTGGAGGATTTCCACGCCGGAAAGCACAAGGGTATCAGGGACATGAGAAAAAACACGATCCCCCACAGGGCGACTATCAGAATCATGCCGCGTTTCGCCACGGAGCGGGCCTGCACCGGTTCCAGACTTCCGATGCTTTGAACCAGAGAAACCAGAATATACGGCAGGACGCTGATCTGCATGATCGCGATAAAAGCATTCCCGACAATCGCCAGATGACGGCAGCGCTCCCCGAAGAACAATCCCGTAAACAAACCGAGAACGACGGAAAGCAAAATCAGAATGAGGAAGAGATTGTTATTCTTTTTCATAATCCGGTCCATTGATCCTTATGACATTGGTTGCATTGGAAAAAAACGCCGTATGAGGAATCACCAGCCACTGAAAAAACAACGCCCGGAACAAAACCGGGCACTGCATCGGAACAATATACACCCCAAACGGCAAAAAGTCCAGAAGGATTTCCGCAATCCCGCCGACAGGGGGGAAGTCCCGGACTCTGCTTTTTCGCGCGAGGAGAGAAAACGGAGCAACCTCACTCCGAGCTGGAGTTGGAGTCCTGCGTATAGGGACGATAGGAATATCGATAATTCCCGTATCCTCCATAGCTTCCATAGCGGGAGTAGCGGTATTTGCAGCTGATGTCGTTCCGGTTGAAACGGTTGACGATCACGGAAAGGGGAGACGAAGAAACGCGGGATATCTGCCGGATGGTCTTCCGGATCAATCCGATCTTCGCCATGTGACAGGCAAGGACAAACAGAACTGCGTCCGCGAAATGAGCGATGCTCAAGGGGTCGGCCAGGAACAGCGCGGGGGGTGAATCGATGAAGACGTAATCATAGTCTTCCCGGAGTTTCTTCATGATGGGCCCGAAGCTTTCCGAGACCAGAAGTTCGGCCGGGTTCGGGGGAATCGGTCCGCAGGGAAGGATGTCAAAGGTCGGTTCGAGCACTCCCGTTATGATGGATTCTTCCAATGTGGCTTCTCCGGCCAGAATCTGAGCCAGCCCGACTTTGGGAGACAGATCGAAAATGCGTTCCACGGTGGACTTCCGGAGGTCGGCATCCAGAAGAAGAACTTTCTTTCCGGTTTTGGCCGTCAGAATTGCAATGGAAGAGGTACAGCCCGACTTTCCTTCTCCGCTCAGGGTGCTGGTGACCAGAAAGACACGGCAGCTGTGGACATTGGCGGAGACATCGCGAACCGGAACCAGATAAGGAAGGTTGGCGCGAATCAGGCGCAGCGCTTCTGTGAAATCATAACAGGAGCGGTCTTCCAGACATTTATACAAGGCATTGTTCTTATCCTGGTCAATGACCCAGGGAATGGTGCCGAGCTGGGGTTGCCGCAGATAGGATTCCACCTGATCCGGATTCTTGATGGTCTGGTCCATGAAAGCCAGCGAAAAGGCAATGAGCCCGCCCAGAAACAATCCCGAGATGAACCCCAGAAGCAGATTCAGTTGGAGTTTCGGCCTGTATTTATGCTCAGGGAGCTTCGCCGGATCGATGATCTTCACGTTATCCAGACAAAGAACGTCCTGCACGGTACGGGCGAACGTTTCGCCGGTGACATTGGCCGCGTACTGAGCCTGTTCCGGAGTATGGGCATAGGCAATGATCGTGATAATACGGGTATTCCGATGATATTGGGCATCCACGGAAAACCAGGGAACGTTGTCCGTCCGGGAGGGAGTCGGGAAAGTTTCAGCCATCTTCTGACGGACCTTGTCCTGGACCCGCTCGCTGACAAGCAGCATCTTGTAGTCGTTCACCAGGAGGGAGTTCATCATGATGCTCTGGGAAAACTGGGTGATGGAAATTTCTTTCGGGGGATCGTTGTTGAGCCCGCCGGTATTGGAGATCCATGCATAGATCGTAGTCTGAGCCAAATATACGGGAGAAATAAAATATTTGGTGGCGATGAAAGAACAGGCAAGGCCGAGAATCGCTGAAAACACCCATATTTTCCAATAGCGCAATACCGTATCAAGAATATTGGTCAAGCAAAAAAAGTCTTCCAGAAAATTACTTTTATCCTGAGATTCGTTACCCTGATTCATGTTTTTCCCCAAAAAATTTATATTCCCCATTAAAATTAAATTAAAGCATAATTAATATACTCCCGTGTCGGTATGAATGCAACCCTTCCTGCGGAAATTCACAGAGAGAAGTCAGAAACGGCAGAAAGTCGGGAATACGCGCATGAGCGCCTTGAGCTTGTCCAGAGAAACCGGCTTGAAAAGGAAACTGTCGAAGACAGAGGAATCAAAGTTATGGTTCATTTCCACATCGGCGGTCACGGCAATGATTTTGGTCGAAGCGCAGGCGGGATTGGAACGGATCCGGGAAGCCAGCTCGGCTCCGCTCATGTCCGGCATCCAGATGTCCGTAAACACGAAATCCGGAGTAAACGCTTCTATTTCCTCCAATGCCTCCCTGCCGGAATGGACGCCCCGGCATTTGCAGCCGATTTTTTTCATCATGGCTTCCATGACCTGAAGGTTGGAGGAAACATCGTCGACCAGAAGGACCGTGAGCATTCTGAGATCCGAACAGGTATCCGTCGAAAGGAGTTTCGGAGCCTC
>CAZORN010000235.1:0-4788 GCA_964581935.1 uncultured Victivallales bacterium | reverse complement strand
TTCTTTCTCTTTTCCCCCCTTTTTTAACTCATCTACAGTTTATTCCGTCGAAGAATCAATTTATCTTTTCAGGAGAACCAGAGTTTCAAGATTGATGGTTCCAGGAAAAAGATCGAGAGGAACGATCCGGTCGATCTTCCAACCGTTGTTCAGCCAGATGGACAGTTCCTTTTTCATGGTGTCGGTTCCGCAGAAGATGTGAAGGATGCGTCCGGCTTTGCGGCTTGCCAGCGTTTCGATGATACCGGGCAGGCAGCCGGAACGAGGCGGATCCAGGATGATTCTGTCGCCGGGGGAGGGGGCTGGAAGTCGGCTCTTGAGGAGTTCCGGCGTAATGTCGCCGCGTATGAAGCGGACCGGTTTTCCCGGGTAGAGGTGTGCGGCGATTTTTTCAGCGCTCTGGATGGCTTCTCCGGCATAATCGATTCCCAGAACGCGCGCGCATTTGTCTGCGGCGGTAAGTCCGAAGAGTCCGTAGCCGCAATAGAGGTCAAGCAGGGTATCCCCGGCCTTGAGGTCGAGCATCCGGAAGGCTGTGCCCGTGAAGGTTTCCAGCATGGAAAGGTTGATCTGGGAAAAGGCTGTGACCGGATATAGCATCTTTTTGCCGTCGAGGGTCACATCCATGAGTTCGGAGCCGAATATTTTCTTGATGGCGACCTTTTTTTCGGGGCGTTCGCGTTCCAGATAATAATCGGAATTCTTCTCGTCAAGATACATGAAACAGCTGACGATTCCGGAGAATTCCGCGCGAAGGGTGTCGGCGAAAAACCTCAGGTTGCGCACGATGGCTCCGTCAACGGCGTTCAGGTTGAAGATGAGTGAAAAACGGCTGTAGTCGCCCCGGATGATCAGATAGCTTAAAGCGGCGGACAGCGCCCTGTTTTTCGGCAGGGACAGCTGATTTGCGGCGAATTCGTAGATGCGGGTGTGAAGTTCGGGATCCAGCAGGGAGCGGATGCTCTGTCCGTTCGCCATGACGAACGAGGCGCGGGATCGGGCGCTGATCCACCGTCTCTTGCTCGTTGTCCGGTAATGACGGGGTTTCGGGGAGGGAACAATCTCCTGTAATTTCTGTCCGGGATTCAATGACGAAAGAAGCATCCGTACAGCGGAATTCTTGATTTCGAGTTCCTTTCCGTAATCGAATGCGGACAGTGCCTCCGGATGACGGGGATCGATGACCTGTCCAGGCATCAGGACGGAACATTCACGGCAGACAATTTCGGCAAATGTGGGTTCCGAAATCGGAGTGTTCGTTTCTTTTTGCGGCAGGGTTTTAGGACGGTTCCAGTTTTTCACGATCTTCCTCTTTCCATAGTATATTTTTTTCGGTAACAATACATCTTTTTTTCATGAAGTAAAGAACGGAATCTTGAATTAATGAAACTTCCTTTCCCGTAGCGGCGACAGAGGCGCTCATTCCATTGAGGATAAAGCAAAACGTATTCCGGACATCGGAAAATCGAAAAAAAAGACAAAAAATTAGTTATTCCTAATTGACAGCGCCGGAAACAGTGGTATATTATTCACTGTTGATCGGAAAATCGGTCGGTTTCTTGTGAAACCCGACTTTTTTCAGAAAAAAACACTTAGCTCTTTCTAATATTTCAATTCATCCCACTCTTCTTAAACTTATCAGGTAGTGCTTTTTCGATCATCGCGATACTTAAGGCTGCATAAAGGAAATTTTCCCGAACCTGTTGCGGATGTTCTTTGATGGTTTGCGTTTTACTTTTTTTAGTTAGATGAGACTAATTCTTGTGGCGCTTTTTCCGTTTGCCAGGAGCGATAATAATGACTTGATACTGATTTTCAGAAATGTGACGAGGGGCCTGTTCTTTAAGTAAGATGGCAAAGGATAAAGCCATGAAAAATAAAAAAGATGACTTTTTTGGAAGATTTTATAAAAAAGGCTTGACAATTTAATTTAAAATGATATTTTATTTGCAAACATAACTTAGATAGTAGTGATTTACTCGAGATAGAATGTGCTTTTTTTATCATAAACACGACATGTTTGTGGTTGAAAAGAAATAAAGACTACATTGTTTGGGTGTAATATATGAAGCAGTGCGGAAATTACATGAGATGGAAGACGCCGGAACGGCAGGATGTCGGTTATCGCTCGGATGGAGTATGCGACGGTCCGTTTCATCGGTCAAGGGATATTCTCCTCTTTTCGAGAGGAAGTCTGGCTCCGGATCTGTGTCGAACTTGAATTGGAAGAAGGAACCCCGGTATTAAAATAAAAAAGACAACATGGATGAAAATAGCAAAAATGAGGAGTGAATGATGAAAGAGCGGAAAAAACTCAAGATTTTGGTTGTCCTGCTGGTGGCGCTGGCTGGAATCCTCACATGGCAAGGGTTGTCGAGGGAAAGGCTGCCTCAAGCCGTTGACAAGGCGGATCAGGAGAAAGCATTGTCGGCGCTGGATGGAATGCTGAAGGTCGGACAGAAGTCCGGCTGGGATGCCACTGCGCCTTACTGGGTGAAGCTGCCGGATGCGTCGACCCGGGCTGAGTATGTGCGACTGATGGGCGGGGCTGAATATGTCTATCAGGGAAGCGCATCTGCGCAGAAACCTGCGGATATCGTTCTGTATGCAGGGTTTCCATCGGGGAATCAGGTGGCGGTCCTTCTGAGCCGTCAAAATGACGGTTTCAAGATCCTTTCTCTGAAGAATACGGCAGACTGAGGAAGAAAACTTGAGAATCATTGATTCGTTGTGTGCATGAAAAAGCCGACGGTCCCGCTCAATGCGGGGAGGAGGTTGTCATAGACTGTAAAAAAATGAAGTCGGGGTGTTTGAACAGCCGAAAGTCTGATGTGAAAAACGAAACAGGCCGAGTAAATAATGACAATGCGGACTGAGAAACGAAAGGGAAAAAATATGCGAAAATTTACTTTGATAGAACTTCTTGTTGTTGTCGCGATTATTGCAATTCTGGCGAGCTTGCTGCTGCCCTCGTTGAACCGGGCGAGAGGAACCGCGCAGAATTCCTACTGCAAAAACAACCTCCGGCAGATCGTTCTTTCCTGCCAGTCGTATGCCGGTGACTTCAAAGGAAGCTGGCCTTCCGCGTATGCGATCGGTTCGGCCAAGGCGGACGGAAGTGCCAATGCCTCCAATTCCGCTCGTCGTGGATTGGGGGAAGACGATGGCGCAGGGGGCGGCCCGGAAATTTACGGTCCCGCGGCGGCATTGCAGCCATATGGCGCCGGACAGGGAAAGGTTTGGATCTGCCCCAGCAACCAGCGTGCGCTGGAATATAAGAACTCATACGCTTACTTCCCCAAATATTTCCAGACGCTGGCGGATACCCGCGGAAGAACGGCTGTTGACAGTTCCTCCTACACGCGGCAGAAGATCGATCGTACGATTGTGGTCTATGACAACCATATGTACATTCCTGCCGCGACCGGGAATCTGACGGCAAACAGCAGCAATATCACCGGTGGAACGCAAAACCCGCACTATTACTATGATCCGTACCGTCCGAAGAACCTGAATTGGGCCGGGGTCAATGGTGCAACCGTTGCAGGATATGTGATGACATGGAACGAAGTACTGAGTTTCAAGTGAGATCGAATCAGGAAGAACCATCAGACGTCGGGCATTCAGCCGCCGCGCTCCGTGCGGAACTGAACGCCCGGCTTCGCGGAATACAGCGAGGTCTGGCTCTGAAACAATTTCAGAAGGCACTGCTGGAGTCGATCCCGGTTTCTGCGCCGGTCCTGATTGTCGTCGGCTTCGGTTTGCGGCAGACATGGCATGTCGCTCTGGGATTGGCATTCGCCGCCGCGGCGGTCTGGGTGATTGTGCGCGTGTTACGCGGTTATCCGGATCTTCTTGCGTGCGCACGGAACTTCGATCTGCATTTCAATACGAACAGCCGGGTGACCAACGCCTGGGAGCTGGCGGAGAAAAATGCGGATTCCGAGTTCGCGCTGTATGCTGTCAGGGACGGGATCGCGGTTCTCGCCGAAGGAGAGTTTTCCGGACGTTCTCCGGTGGAGAGGTTTGATTTCAGATGGAAACTGTTTTTTCTGCCCCTGCTGGCGGTTCTGCTGGCGTTCGGCATCCGTTTCTGGCCGGAGAGCAGTGAATGTGTAAAACTGGGTGGGAATGTGTCGGATGCGCGCGGCATTGCCGCACCGGCGGGTTCAGGGACGGAGATGTCCGGACCCCGGCAGGCGGCTTCTGTCCCTGAAACGGGAAACGAGTCGCTTTCCGCGGAAGAGACCGGGAAAGATTCCAAGGGGAACGCGTGGAAACGGAATTCGCCGGGACTGGCGTTTTTCCGTCGGGGCGGAAACGGCAACGCGGGTTCGGAGGAGCCGTCCGTATCGTCTTCGAAGCCCTCGGAGAAGAAAAACGGCGACGAATCCAGCCGGAGCAGTGAACCTTCGACGGGCAAGGCGGGATCGGACCAGTCCTCGTCGGAAGCCGACGTATGGTCGGAATCGGAGGCCGCGAAAAGTCCGGCGCATGTGCTGACCGGGAAACACGGGACGGGTTTCGACAAGAAGCCCCAGGCCAAGCGCCAGAAGCAAGTCCGTCACAATTCGGAGTCGGCGTTGAACGGCGCGCAGCCGCTTCTGGCGGACAATTCGCCTCCGGCCAGCCGTGAACTGGGCGAAGGCGAGAAGGAAGGCGATGGCGACAAGAATACGGGACGGGGCGGTCCGAACGGCGAAAAGAAGTCGCGCGGCACGGCCTCCATGCTGCCGACCGTTCCGCTTCCGGACTTGATCAACGGCATGCTGGCGCCGGGGGAAGAAA
>CAZORN010000234.1:0-4790 GCA_964581935.1 uncultured Victivallales bacterium | reverse complement strand
TCGGGCTTTTCGCAAGTCCCCTGAAGGAGATCGTGCGTCTCCACGCGTCCAGCGGGACTACCGGGAAGCCCATCGTGGTGGCCTACACGAAGGAGGACCTTGCAGTCTGGGAGGAAGCCATGATGCGCACCATGGCGGCGGCCGGAATCACCAACGGGGATATTGTCCAGAACTCTTTCGGCTACGGCCTTTTCACCGGCGGTCTGGGCGCGCACTATGGGGCGGAAGGTCTCGGCGCCACCGTGATTCCGGCGTCGGGCGGCAACACGGAACGCCAGATCATGCTGATGAAGGATTTCGGCGTGACCGTGATCTGCAGCACGCCAAGCTATTTCGTCCACATGATCGAGGAAGCCGGAAAAATGGGTGTGGACATGCGCAAGCTGCCGCTCCGCATCGGCGTTTTCGGCGCGGAGCCGTGGACTTTTGAAATGCGCCGCCACATCGAGGAAGCGGCCGGAATCAGGGCTTTCGACATCTACGGACTGTCCGAGATCACCGGGCCGGGCGTGGGTTCCGAATGCGAATGTCAGGACGGACTCCACATTTTCGAGGACCATTTCTATCCGGAGATCATCGATCCGGACACTCTGGAGGTCCTGCCCGACGGAAAACAGGGCGAACTGGTGTTGACCACGCTTTCCAAGATGGCCATGCCGATGATCCGCTACCGGACGCGCGACCTGACTTCCCTCATGACGGAAAAATGCGCCTGCGGACGCACGATCCGCCGGATTTCCAAGATTGCACACCGCAGCGACGACATGTTCATCATCCGCGGAGTGAACGTTTTCCCGTCCCAGATCGAGACCGCGATCCTGAACGAGGAAAAGAACCTGCCGCACTACCAGATCATCCTGACGCGGAACCACGGACTCGACAACATCGAGGTCGACATTGAAGTCACGCCGGAGATGTTCAGCGACAAGGTCAGCGTCATGGAGGAACTGACGCAGCGTTTTTCCCGGGCGATCGAAAAGATCATCAACCTCCGGGTTCTGGTGAAGATGCTGCCGCCCAATTCCGTCCCCCGCAGCGAAGGTAAGGCCAAACGCGTCATAGACAAGCGCAACCTCTAATTCAGGAGATGCATCATGAAGAAACTCAATCAGTTGTCGATTTTCGTCGAGAACAAGCCCGGCGCCCTGAAAAACGTCTGCCGTCTGCTCGCCGAAAACCGTATTGACATCTCCACGCTTTCCCTCGCCGACACGAAGGACTTCGGGATTCTCCGCCTGATCGTCAAGGAGTGGGAGAAGGCGAAGGAGATCCTGAGTGCGGCCGGCGTGGCCGTCACGGTGACCAGCGTCGTGGCCGTGGAGGTGGAGAACCGTCCCGGCGGACTTTGCGAGATTCTCGACACTCTGGACAAGTATTCCATCAATGTCGAATACCTTTACGCCTTCGTCTCTCCGATCAACGGACGCGCGGTCATCATCCTGCGTTTCGACGCGCCGGACATGGCGGTGGAGCGCCTGAAGTCGGACAAGGCGGTGCGTTTCATCGGAGAAGAGGATATTTTCAGCCGGAAATGACTCTTTCTTGCGTGCACGGGTTGCAAAAATCCGGAAGGTATGCTACTTTGCTTGACGAATGGTAATCAAATCGGGATAGATGCGAATATGAGAAAACATGCAATGATCTTCACGCTGCTTGTGGCGCTGTTCGCATTCTTCTATCCCCAGCAGGAAGCCCGGGCGATGGACCCCGTGACGATCGCCATTCTCGCCCCGATCGCCATCCAGGTGGCGAAGACCATGATGCCTTACATCGTCAAGGGTCTCATCAACATGGGAAAAATGGGAATCAAGATGGGCAAGGAAATGCTCAACATCCTGCGATTGCCCCTGGGGGTGGTGCAGACTTTTCTGCTGTGGCCTTTCGGCAAGAACTTCTCCGGCGGTATCAAAAATATGGGATACGGCATCATCGCTCCTTTTAAAATAGCATTCTATGCAATTCTGCTGCCTGTCTCTCCGTTTGGAGTCGGCGTGTAGGGACCTTACGCCCGTACTGTGTACAGACCATGCAAAGATCACGCAAAAATACATTCATGGAATCCCTCCTCGAGGAATGGTACGGCAGGGAAAGGGGAAAAGCGGAAATGGTCCGCTACATTCCCGAGCCGGTCCCGATTTCCGAAACGCTGGGACATGTCGTGGCGCAGGTTCTCCCTCCCTGGGAATGGAAGCTCGCGCAAGTGAAGGAATCGTGGGAAAGCGTCGCCGGAAAGGAAACCGCGCGCCGCTGCCGGATTGCGCGCCTGAACGAAGGCGTGCTGTATGTGGAAGTCTTCCATCCCGCCTACCGGATCGCGCTGGATACGCCGAGGATCAAAAACGAGCTGCTGGAAAAAGTGCAGGCGGTCATCGGGAAAAACGAATGCCGGGAAATCAAATTCATCGCGGGCGGAGGCGCGCCGCGCTGAGTATCACTCTGCCCCGGACGCGCTTTGTCTCTTCTTCCGTAACTTATACTGTAAGGGTGGTGACCCTTTACTTGTATTGAACGCATGAGAAGTCTTTTCTTATGGAAGCGTTCCTGTCTTTTGCACGACTGTCCGGTCAGGCATAAACCGAGGTAGGTTCGTGACTCCGTCGCGAACTGAATCTTTTCCCTTCAGTTCGGCAGGGAACTGCCGAATCTGCCCGAAACGTTGCAATGCAGAAAATGTGTGAGCTCAAATATCCCTGAGAATGCAAATTGGTATTATTCCTGATCAAGGGAGTCGAAGAATTCCTTGACGGGATAAATCTTCTTGACGGACTCGATGTTGCATCCGACCATGTAGAGTCCGTTTTCGGTATCTCCGCGCCAGGTGGCGAGAAGCGCCTTGGCGATGCAGAAGAGCGATTTGGCCGGATTGCAGGAGCGCAGACAGCGGTAGGGACAGGTGAACTTTTCGCGTCCGCCGGTCAGAATTCTCTGGACCATAGGGGATTTCAGGACACGGACCGGGAGTCCGACCGGGCTTTTGATCACGACCACATCCTCGGTTTTGGCGTCGATGAAGACCTGTTTGCTCCTGGCGTCGATTCCGGCTTCCTCGGCGGTGATGAAATAGGTGCCGATCTGAACGCCGTTGTATCCCATTTTGAGGAACCGTTCGATGTCGGCGCGGCAGGCCACTTCTTCGGCGGCGATGATGGGAAGGCCTTCCAGATTGTAGCGGGCGATGACATCCTGAACTTCTTTCAGGAGGATCTCCATCGAGCAGGTCTCGGGATGTTCGATCATTTCCATGGTGAAGCCGAGGTGTCCGCCGCACTTGGGCCCTTCCACGATGACGGCGTCGGGCTTGCGGTTGTATTTGCGGAGCCAGGTTTTGACCACGACTTCAAACGCGCGTCCGCTGGAGATGACGGGGATCAGGGCGACATCGGCATCGCCCACGTATTCAGGGAGGGGAAGGGGCAGACCCGCGCCGGAGATGATGAAATCGACACCTCCCGCCACGGCGGTGCGGACGATTTCCTCGTAGTTGGAAAGGGCCACCATCACGTTGACGCCGAGAGGTTTTTTGCCGCCGCAGAGCTCACGCGCTTTTTTCAGTTCGAGGGCGAAATTTTCGTTGCATTCATCCACGAAGCGGAACTTGCCGCGTTCGATGTCGCCGATTCCGACGCTGGCGATGGTTCCGTATCCGCCGCAGTTGACGACGGCCGAAGAAAGTTCGGCCATTCCGATGCGGACACCCATTCCGGCCTGAATGACGGGATATTTCGTTTCCAGATTTCTTATTTTCAGAGATGGCAGTTTCATAAATACTTCACAAGGGGTTGTCTTTCAGGATTTATGACGAGGCGTGTCCGCGTAATAAAACTGAAAATATGAATCCGATAAAATAGCACAGATCAAAAGGTTTTCAAGCAATTCAAACCGTTTTTCAGACAAAAGAACGAAGAAAAAACGGGAGTCCGCCGAAGGGGAAGCCCCGAACGGGTTTCTTTATTCCTTCACCTTGCGGAAAACGGTGATATTGCCGTTGGAGGGCTTGTTTTTCTCGGAAGTTTTCAGGAGTTCTCTCCGGTAGTGCTCATACAGGACGATCTGACTCCGGGTGGGCTCGAAATCCCCCTTGTTCATGGTCTTGGAATACTGGTTGATTCCCACGACGGCGCGTCCTTTCCGGCGGTCGGCGAGGGCCGCACCGAGGATGAAGTCCAGCTCCGCGCGGATGGCCGGAGAGTCCACCGGGAACAGGGTTTCGATGCGCCTGCGGAGGTTCCGGGGCATGAGGTCGGCGCTTCCGAGATAATATTCGGGCGAGCCGTTGTTGGCGAAGAAATAGATCCGGGCGTGTTCGAGGAAACGGTCCAGAATGCTCACAATGCGGATGTTCGCGGCGGCTTCCGGAGCGAGGGAATAGGGGGTGAGCGCGCATGCGCCGCGCACGACAAGATCGATTTTGACATGTTTTTCGGCGGCGCGGTAGAGGTGTTCGATCACTTCGTAGTCGATCAGGGCGTTGAGCTTCATGACGATGTGCCCCGGATTTTCACGGGTGGACATCCTGGCTTCGCGGTCGATCAGGAAAAGAATTTTTTCGAGGAGGTTGAAGGGGGCGACGATGAGCTTGTTCCAATCCGGAGGAGAGGAGAAGCCGGTGATGACGTTGAACAGCGCGGAGACGTCGCGCGCCAGTAGCGGATTGTCGCTGAAATATCCGATGTCGGTGTAAAGCCGGGCGGTTTTGTCGTTGTAGTTTCCGGTGCTGAGGTGAACATAACGGTGAATGCCGTCTTCCTCGCGGCGGATGACCATCAGCGCCTTGCAGTGGACCTTGAGTC
>CAZORN010000233.1:2356-4802 GCA_964581935.1 uncultured Victivallales bacterium | reverse complement strand
GATGACAGTTGTCACAGAAATAGAGGCGTTTCTTGACGGCGGACCAGCCGTAGGCTTTGCGCTGGCGGAGTTCTTCGCGCAGCCAGAGCACGACAAGAATGATGAACCAGAGATAGAGATAAATGAAAAAGATGTAGACGGACGGAATCGGGATCATTTGAGACCTCCGTCGTCTTTCTGGACTGCGGGCGCTTCCCACGAGACGGAGTAGTATTTTTCCGCATCGGAAGACGGATTGTTGCCGAGGAATGCGGCGAGCTGACGCCGCGCCAGCAGATCAAGGATGCGGTTCCCGGAGGATTTCAGAACTCTGACTTCCGGAGGCAGATCTTTCTGTTGCGTTGCCTGAAGAATGGTCGGATTCTCCGATTTCTGGCGGGAAAGCACCTTCAAAGAATCATCGTCCGGGAGGAATAGCCCGATGGTGATCTGTCCGTTCTCATCGGTCCAGACGGGATAGGCGGGTTCCGCCGCGGGGATTTTCGCGGGAAGCGGACGGCGCACGACAGGCATGGAAAATCCGCTGTCGAAGTCCTTCAGGGAGCGGGAGGCGGGGACGGGGATCGTCCTTGAACCGGATACGGAAAACAGTGCGAAGAGATCGTGCTGGAAATCCTCGGGATTCGGCGGGGAGAGCGTCCTCATGTTCCGGATGAGACTGAACCCGCTCACGGGATCCGGTTTGAGGAATGATTCGGGGTCGGTGAACCGGATCCAGTAGCGGAGCTGGTAGGGGTCGCGGGCGTTGACATCGTCCGGGGAGCAGAGGATGGTGAAGCGGGACTCCTGTGCGCGTTCCCGGATATTTCTGGGGATCGGGACAAAAAGGGAAAACAGGATCGCATGAAGGGAGAGAGCGACCAGCAATATCAAGGCCAGAGTCCACCAGGAGTCGGCATGTTTGGAGGATACGGCTGTGATGGGGTCGCGAATCATTTTTCGGTGTCCGTGAAGATGGTCTGCCTGGAAGCGTTCTGAACGGGACGCGCTAGGATGAATACGTTGATTTTGAGTTCATCGGCGATGGACATGATCTGGGCGACCGTCTCGAAGGCGTTGGCGATGTCGGCGCGCAGGACGATGGCGCCCTTTTCTCCGTCGGGATTCCCCACGACGTCGGAAAGAAGCTTCCCTTTGAGCTGGTTGAGGTTGTCGATGACCGCGTCGTTGAAGTAGATTTTTCCGTTCTTGTCAAGCGTGACGATGTATTTTTTAACGCTGTAGGTGCCGACGAAAGAGGCTTCCGGGAGGTTGACCGGGATTCCGGAAACAGGCACGAAGGAACTGCCCATCATGAAGAAAATGAGGAGCAGGAAGAAGACGTTGATGAACGGAAGAAGGTCCGGATTTCCCTGGATGATCTTCGAATGGGGCCGGATCCGCCGGACGAAATCAGGCTTCGGAGTCATTGCTTTTCCTCTCGTCGTCTTTGTGATGGAAGAAGTAGATGATTTCGGAAGAGGCTTTTTCCATCTCGATGCAGAAGGTTTCCACGCGGGAAACCAGATAATTGTAGGCGATCATGGCGGGAATGGCCAGACAGAGTCCGGCGGCGGTGGTGATCAGGGCGGTGCTGATGCCTCCGGAGAGATCGGCGAGAGTCAGGGAGATGCCCTGCTTGACCTGCATCGTGAGGAAGGTTTCCATCATGCCGATGACGGTGCCGAGGAGTCCGAGCAGGGGAGCGACCTTCGCGATGGTGGCGAGGACGTTGAGGCGGCTTTCCAGACGGGGCAGTTCGACGAGGACGGCGTCGTCGATGGCGCGGGGAATGTCGTCTTCGTTCTGGTAGGCTTGAATGGCGGCGGTCAGGATCCGGGCGACGGGCCCGGGGGTGTTGTCGCAGAGCGTCATGGCCTCGGTCATGCCGTCGCGGCGGAGCACGTTGACCAGACCGCTGACCAGTTCGCGCACATTGACCTGGGCGCGGTGGAACTGGAACCATTTTCCAATGAAGATAAACAAAGCAAGCAGGCTGCAGAAGAGAATGAGCCACATGACGGGCCCTGCGGCGACAACCATATTCCAGTAAGACATATTGACCTCCGTATTAAGGATTGAATTTGACTTTTTTGAGTTTCTCGAAACGTTCGGCGGCGGCAGACCGCGTGGTCAGTCCGGCCTCGCTGAGCCAGTGAAGGGCGAAACGGGCGTCCTCCATCGCGGGCCGGAGCGGGTGTCGCGCGGCAATATCGATGAGGGCTTCCGCGGCGCGGACGCACCAGACGGTTTCCGTGGGGTGGTGGGCGGCCCGGGCGGCGGGGAACCGGTAAAGAAGCTTCTTATACTGTTCCACGGCGGAATCCTGTTTGTCGAGCAGCTCGAAACACCGTCCGGTGCGGTAGAGCGCCATGGCCTCGAATTGCGGGGGACAGCGCGGAGAGTCCATCAGGTCGTGGTAAGCCCGGATGGCGCTGAGAAGTTCGTTCTTGGAGTTGCTGCGGTC
>CAZORN010000233.1:0-2256 GCA_964581935.1 uncultured Victivallales bacterium | reverse complement strand
GGTCGTGGTAAGCCCGGATGGCGCTGAGAAGTTCGTTCTTGGAGTTGCTGCGGTCCGGGGAGGCGATGGCCAGCAGGCAGTCCCCTACGGAGCCGGTTGCGGCCCAGGCGATGGGGGAGTCTGGACGCGCTTCCGCGGCTTTGCGGTAGAACGGGATGGCCGCCTGGAAATCGGAACGCGCCCGGAGAATGTCCCCGTGAAGATAATAGGCGTCGGCGATGGAAGGCGTTTCCGGGAATTTCTCGTAAAGCTCGTCCAGTCTCTTGAGCGCGGCGGCGGAATCGCCCTTGCGGTAAGACTGAAGGGCCAGTTCGTAGAGGGCCCGCGCCTGGACGCGGGGATAACGGCTGTCTTTGGCGAGGCGTCCGAGGGCGGCTTCGGCCTTGGTGCCGACTCCGGCGTCCGCATAGTGCGTGGCCAGCTTGAACATGGCGTCGACCGCGAAAAGGGAGTTGGGGAAACGTTCGGCCAGAAGCCATGTTTCGCGTTCGGCGGAGATTTCGTCGTTCTGGCAGTAATACGTATGGATCAGCCAGTAGGAGGCCTGCGGGGCGAGGGGATCGTCCGGAAAATCGTGAACCATCCGGCTGAAGCGTCTTGAGGCCGACTTCATGTCCTTCATGGACATTGCCAGAGCGCCGGAGTGGTAAAGGGCTTTGGGAACCAGCGGATCGTCTTTGGGAGCCTTGCGGATGAAATCGTCGTAGATTTGAAGGACTTCCGGGGTTTTCTCCGAGGCGCTGCGTGCGGCCGCTTCGATGTAGAGGAGGTCGGCCGAGGTTTTTGCGTCCAGCGGAAGTTTCTGGAGACGGGCGACGAAATCCAGCGCTTTTCTGGATTCGCGCGCGTCGAGGCAGGCGGACGCGGCCAGGAAGAGGGCTTTCGGCGCGCGGTCGGGCCACCGTTTCGCAATTTCCTCATAAAGCGGGATGAACTGTTCGGAGTTTTCGAGGGTGACCAGAACCTCTCCCAGAAGGAATTCTCCGGAGGGCTCGCTGTTGTTGCGGAAATGGGTCCGGACCGTTTTTGCGGCTTCATGAAAACGGTCGAGGCGGCCCATCAGGAGAGCATATTCGCGGAGGGCTTCGACTTTTTCGGCTTCCGTGGAATTCATGTTGGCGAAAACGGATTCGTAGAGTTCGAGAGCGCCTTTCGGGTTGCCGGATTCCTGAAGGAGCCGGGCGGTGCGGAGTTTGACTTCGGGCGTGAGGAGCGAGTTCTTGAAGAGCTCCAGCTGGCTCATGGCCAGAGCCGCGGCCTTGTTCTTGTCCCCGACGGCGGAGATCACGGAGATCATGCGGGTGAGGGTGTCGAACAGCTCCTGTTTTTCGGAGGCGGCGCGGAAGGCGGCGCGGTAGGATTCGAGGGCAAGGGAATACTCCTTGGCTTCGAGGAAGGCGTCTCCGTAAGAGGAGGCGACCAGATAGGTCAGAGGATCGCGTTCATCCTTGAGGGAGTTCATGACGCTCATCCATGCGCCGCCGGTGGTTTCCACGCCGTCGCGCTTGAGGAGGATGTATGCGGTCAGCAGATTGTAGGAGGCGGATTGCGCGGCAGAATCGGGGGGATTCTCCATCAGCAGCTCAAGGGCTCTTTCGGGACGGTTGTTGGAGGCGATGCAAAGGATCATCTGCTCGAAAGCGGACTTGCCGATGGGCGAGGTTCCGGCCTGCTGGCGGATGGAGTCGAAGATTTTGGCGGCGGCGGTGTAGTCCCGGAGTTTCTCGAGCACCGTGCCGTAGGAGAAAAGGGTTCTCAGACGTCTGGGGTCCTGGGTTCCGAGATCCGGGAGAATGCGTTCATAGAGCTTCTTGGCGTTCTCTAACTCGCCTTTCTGGGTCAGGATATCCCCGTTCCACATGGCGAGCGCGAGGGTGCTGGCGTTCGGAAAATCGGCACGGTAGCGTTCCAGATAGGTCGCGGCCAGATCGGGCATTTTTCCGAGGACGAGGGCGTCCAGCAGGCGTTCATAAGCGTCGCGTATCGCCTGCGGATCTTTTTTCTGGATGCATTCTTCCAGAAGCTTTGTGTAGAAACTGACCGCGACCGCGTAATCTTTGGCGGCGAAGGCTTCGTCCCCTGCGCGTTTGGCTGGATTTTCCTTTTCCTGAACGGCGGGGGGCGGTGCAGCGGGGGAATCCGCAAGATTCTGCGCATTCCCCGTCAATCCTGAGAATCCCGCCAGAACGAGGGTGGAGAGAAACCGTTTTTTTGGCACGATGAAACTCAAAAAAGCCTCCTTGCACCTCTCCGGAC
>CAZORN010000232.1:0-4813 GCA_964581935.1 uncultured Victivallales bacterium | reverse complement strand
ATTTATCACGCTCATTTCAAGAATGCCAGATGGGGCTGACTATGTGTATACGTACCTAATTACGTCATTACTCTGATCTCAAACAGAATGATTTATTCCCTTGGATAAGGCTGTGACGATGGGAATCTTCAGATAGGGTACCGAAACAATGAGGGAATATGATACCGCTGAAATATCTGAAGGCGGCAACCTGATTGCCGATATGTTTTTTGAGAAACGCTCAAGGTGGCGTTACTAAAAAAAGCCCGCCTATGAGCAAGTCGAAACGCTCCTGGCGGGACTTCATACTCCGCACAACCAGCCTTCAAGGCTGGAGTGCGGCAATAGTAAGGGGATTTTATGAATTTTTTTCAAAAACTGAGCGTTTTTGATGTCGGCTTTCAGCTTTATTAGTCGCCTTTGCCGGAGTAGCCGTAAACGAAATTATCGTTGTAGGTCGGTTCGAAAAGGAACGGCGAGTTTTTGACGCTGTATTTGCCGGTGAAATCATTCCCGGAATAAAGCGCTTCGTGTTCGGGGTTCAAGAGTGGCTTCAGAAGAAAATCAGGATCATTGAGATTCTTGAACAGAACCGCGTTGCCGGTGCCGCGCAGGATTTTCTCGAACGGAAGCGCGGTGCCTCGATTGAACGGTCCGCCGTGTCCTTCCAGCGGAATCAGGGGGCCGGCCATCGGATATTTGCGGTCGACAAGACGCAACAGCACCACTGCCGCCCGGCGAACTTCTCCCTGCGTCCGGCCTTTGATTGAAATCAGACGTTTTTCCGGCTGGATGAAACAGCCGTTGACGTCCGAATTGCTTTCCAGCGCGATTTGCCATCCCGCATAAGACGGATCGTAATGATCGATGAATTCGGGAAGCCGGGTATTGCCGCGGACGCCGTCTTCCCAGTCATACTGCCGGGCGAAATCGGTAAAGAAATCGGCGGTGCCGCGTTCAAATCCCAGCTGCCATGTGCGGATGGCGGCCTTGTGGATGTGTCCCTTGCTGGCGATCAATTTGAAGTTGGTGTTACTGCCCTTGAACAGTTCCACCTGGTTCCATGCGGCACTTGTGAACTTCAATACCTGATTCCGATAAGACGCTTTGACAACGTGTTTTCCGGCAGGTATTTTCACTTCGGTGCCATTTGCTTTGACGCCGTCCAGTTCGAGGAGCCCCACTTCATAGAGCGGCGCAAATGGATTCAGGCGCAGGGTGCCCGGTTCGGTGTTTTCGATCTGCAGAACCAGGGACATGGATAATCCGTCGCCCTCGAAACTGCTGGTGTTTTTCACTTTTCCGTTGCCCTCCCAGAAAGCCGCAATCTTCCAGGCCGCGACATCGCGCGGGCCGACCACAGCGGCAAGATGAACGCCGTCGGTGCTGATTTCTGAACTGCATTTGCCGCCGAAGTAATTCACCGGAATGAATGCGCCGCCGAAATACTGCGGGTAAAAAACCATTTTCGCGTTTTCCGGCCGATTCCGGTAGTTGCCTGCCATCAGGACGGTATCGAAACCGCTGCCGCCGCGTTTCAGCCACAGCGGTTGATTGATGACACCTCCGGCGATCAGTTTGCGTCCGTTGACCGTGCTGTCGATCAGCAGAGGCTGAAGTTCAAGCATTTTCTGTTTGCCCCACAGGTATGACCCGGGATCGAGCTGTATGCCCTGTTCCAGCGCATACAGAATCAACTGGTCGCAGTGGAAACGGAGGAAGTCCCGGAACGCTTTGGGATCTTTGAGGACTTCCGGCGGAACGCCGAGCCGTTCCATGCCGTATTGATTGAGGTCGCTCATGGCGGTGATTGGTTTTTCGCCGAGCATATTCCGCGAATGTTCGAGCGCCGCGCCGTTGCCGGTGAGGTTCTCGAAGAAAACGGAGCCTTCCACCGCCAGTGCGGAGGAGAACGCCTGGACGGTATAGGAAAACCACGCGCCGTCCGACCAGATGGAGGCCTTGTACCCGTTTGAGTCCAGATCGTTGATGATCTGGTAACGCTGCTGACGTCCCATCGGGCTGCGGACAAAGGTGCCGAGATCGGCGGAGAAAGAGCGGCCATTGGTCTTCTGCGCGATGGCGTCGTTGAAGCGGAAGAGAGCGCCGCTGGTGCCCATGTCGTTGATCCAGCCCGGCGAATAATTTTTCATGCCGTGGTTGAAATACTTCAGCATCTGGTCGTTAATATGTTTGCCAAGCGGCGTGTTGTATTCATTGATGGTCAGCAATCCGATGATCGGCATGTAGTACTGGCCGAAACAAAGCGGGTCGTCATTGGGTTTGCACTCCGGCCACAGTTCCTTCACCAGCCATTCGGGCATCTGGTCCGGATTGGTGTGGAAACGGCGTACGGCATATCCCTGGTCGAACGAATGCTTGTTATCGTACAGGATACACTCGCGCAGTCCCTGCAGGCTGCCCCACATCTTTTCCATTCGGGCGGCGTGGTCCCAGGATTTTTCCTGCTCATGTTTTGTCATGCCCCAGAATTTCTCGGTGCCGTATTCGTCCCCTTTGGTATGGGACGGTCCGTGTCCCCAGTAACCGCCGGCATAGCCGCGGCGCTGCATGTTGATATAAGGCGACGACGTGAGGTATTGGGTGGCGGGCAGATAACTGTATTTGGTGACTTGCGGATTCAGCCGGTAGAATTGCGGAAACAGCTGGTGATAGCGGTCGACGGCTTCCAGGACTCCGAACTTGCCGTTCCCCCGGGAGATGAGAAACTTCATGGTGAATTTTTCTCCGGGCGAAAGCGCAACTCGGGTTCCCTGAGCGATGGCGGCGGATGCGCCCGGCTGCCAGATATTGATCAGGTCGTTGTACGGCCAGGAAGGATCGAGCCCCACGGAAATGAATTCTTTGTCGCTGGCGGCGGCGGTCAGAGGCAGGGTACAGCGGTACGTATCGCGGTAGCGCTGGAAGCGCAAGTCCTGACGGATTTCGGTGCCGTCGAAAATTTCCTTGACCTGGAAGGATACCGGAATCGTGACGGCTGCTTCCAGCCACTGTTCCCGCTTGCTCCGGTTTTCGAGCGTGATCTCCCATTCTGCAACATCCGAATTCTTTGCTTTGATCTTGTTTGCAGCCGTGACAGGGCCAAATTTCTGCGTGAATTCCAGCTGTTTTTCACCGGCTTTGAAGTTTTCGCAGACCGGGGCGGCAAATTCTTTGCGGTCCAGCCCTTCGAACAGTCTCAGGCCGAATGCCTCATTGCGGTCGGTCAGACGCCCCGTGGCTTGATCGAACCCGCCCGGAATATTCTGGAATTTAACGCTCTTGGCGGCGTTCAGCGTCTGCGGAGTCAAACGGAAGGGCGCCTCGGTTTTCTGAGGGAAGCGCTGAACGTCCGATACCCCGGTGAAGGCGTCTGCCGGACGCTTGCCATCCCGCCAATTCGGTTCAAAATCCTTCGGATAACGGACAATATCCGAGATTCTCAGGTCATCGATCACACAGTCTGCCATTTGCAGATAGCGCACCGGATTGGCGACGATGGCCATGCCCTGTTTGCCGGTCATATCCCAGGCGGCGACGATGCGTCCGTCCAGATAGATTGAGGCTTCGCCGGGCGACCAGCAAAGCGCGAAATGGTGCCAGTTTTCCGACAGATTTTTGCGGAATCCCTTCACCTGCTTGAAGTTGATTCGTCCTTCACGGTATTCTCCGTTGAAAAAAGGAATCAAAAAGTTCAGATTACTGGTGTTCAGTCCGATTCTGGTTCCGGTGTAGTGGCCTTTTTCGTGCTTGACCGTCCGGGTGATGAACGCATTGAGGAAGTTATCTCCGCGTGCGTTGAGCTTGACCCAGCATTCAAACGTTCCCTGCCGGTAATTGATATTGCCGTCCGGATAGAATCCCCATCCGGTATAATAGGCCGTGTAGTCGTCCGTCCCGAGGTTTTCCGGGGAATATGAATACCCGCGGAGGTCGATTCCCTTGCCGTAATAGCCTTCGGTCAGGCGGGCGCCGCTGCCGGCGAATTTATTCCAGCCGAGACTGTAATCGGCATGGCGGGTGCTTTGTTCGAAATTGGAGAGAAGCAGTGTGTTTTCATCCGCAGTGAACGGTGCTCCCCGGGATATAACAGGCATGGACACGGCTGCGAGTATGATAAGAGTTTTTTTCATGGCAAATCCTTAGAATTGGTTGTTCAGGCGGGGATCAAAGTATTCGTCTTTGGTTCCTTTCATCAGCGTGTAATAAGCATTTTTGACGGTCGAGGCATGTCCGTCGACCCACCCCATGACCGAGGTATTCCCCTGGTGACGGGTGGAAATCCGGCGGTCGCTGTAGGTGCCTCCGGCAGGAATCTGATTCAAGGGGCGGCGGTACGAGAGGGAGCCGCGCGAGGCAGTTCCGATGGCTGAACCGTCGATATCTCCAATGGCCACAGTGCTGCCGGGACATTTGCTGTTGGTGTATCTGACGACGGTGCTGACTTCCATAGCCCCCGTGTAGGTTGACCGGCTGTCGAACAGATAGGGATTGGTGCCGATAGTGATGTATCCCCAGCTGAAATGAGTGCTTCCGGGATTGGGAATCGCCCCCTGATAAGGCCAGTTCGCTGCTTCCGGGCATAACATGGTTTTGTCCCCTGCGAACTTATTGAAATAAAAGACGGCCGCCCATGATTCGGTATTGGTGCCGCCTCCTTTGATCGGCATCCAGCCGAGATAAGTGTCGGCATAGGAAGCCATGCCGAGCAAAAGCTGTTTTTGATTGTTGGTACAGGTGGCGGTTCTGGCTTTTGCCCGCGCGGCATTCAGGGCCGGAAGCAGCATTCCGGCCAATATTGCGATGATTGCAATAACAACCAGGAGTTCAATAA
>CAZORN010000231.1:0-4853 GCA_964581935.1 uncultured Victivallales bacterium | reverse complement strand
TGACGATGGCGCCGAATTCCTCCGGCGTGGTCAGGCGTCCCTGCGCGGAAATGGTGAAACGGGTCTTCTGGTCGGACGAGGAGGGGGCGTCGCCGAGCGCCCCGGCCGAAATCTGGACGTTCTGGGCGACAATGGCGCTCTTGACGTCGTCCACGGTGATCTTGAGGGAAGCCATGCGCATGGGGTCGAGCCAGACCCGCATGGCGTAAGTCATTTCGCCGAAAGGCACCACATCCCCGACGCCCGGAATCCGCGCGATCTCATCCTTGATGGAAATGGACATGAAATTGCTCAGCTCGATCGCGTCGTATGTGCGCTTCGGGGAATAGAGCGTCACCACCGCCAGCATGTTGCTGGACGTTTCCTTGGTGATGATGCCCTGCCGGATCACGTCCTGGGGAAGCTGCGCCTGCGCCCAGTTGACACGGTTCTGCGTGTTGACCGTGTTCATGTCGCCGTCGGTCCCGATGTCGAAGAAAACCTTGATCGCCGCCGAGCCGTCGTCGGTCGCCGTGGAAGACATGTAGATCATGTTCTTCACCCCGTTGATCTGGGATTCGAGCGGCTGCACGACCGTGTCCATCACCGTCCGGGCGTCCGCGCCCGGATATTTGGCGGACACGGTGATCAGCGAGGGCGTGATGTTCGGATAGAGCGCCACGGGCAGCGTAAACAGCGCGATCATTCCGGTAAACAGGAACAGGATGGAAATGACGATCGCGAACCGGGGCCGGTTGATGAAAAATTGACTGATCATATTTGCGTTTCCCCCGTCATTTCGCCGGTATGTTCACGGGGGCGGGTTCGGACCCGGTCTTTGCGGCGGAAGCCTTCCCGGCGCTGTTCGCGGGGGAATCTCCGGGGATCGCGTCTTTCGGGGTCACCACCTGGACCTTGTCGCCGGGCGAGGCCTTCTGAAGGCCGGAGGTCACGACCAGTTCGCCCGCCTTCAGCCCGGAGGTCGCCACGTACCATTCTCCGGAACGTCCGCCCAGCTGGATTTTTCTCCGTTCGATCACATTGTCCCTGCCGACCACGAACACGAAATTGCCGAGCTGTTCGCGCATGATGGATTCGTCCCTCACCGCAAGATACTGGGCCGGCGGGGCGATCTGGACCTTGACCTTCACATACATTCCCGGAACGAGAAGCCCGTCCGGATTCTCGCAGACCGCCTGAATCCGGAAGGTGCCGTCCCGGACCGAGTTGTCCCAGGCGTTGAGCCAGGCGTCATGATTGTAGCGGACGCCGTCCTGAAAGAAAATCGCCACTCTCGGACCGTTTCTGGAGGGGCCCTTGTCCGAGGAGCGGGTCCTCGATTCACGGTCGAGCTGCGGATAAACCCGCAGCAGTTTCAGCAGGTTGAGCTCGTCCACGGAAAAATAAATTTTCACGTCCCCTGAGCGGGTGATCCGGGCCAGCGCCCCGCTGGAGGGTCCCACCATGTTACCGACGCTGTATCTCTTGAAACTCATGCACCCGTCGAACGGAGCCAGAATCTGCGTATATCCCAGATCGACTTTCCTCTGGTCCAGAATCGCTTCCGCCGACTTGACTTCCGCCGCGGCGGTGCGCTTCTTCATTTCGGCATTGTCGAAATTGCGCCGGGCGGTGGCGTCTTTTTCCACCAGCTGCTTCTGACGGTTGTATTCGATGTCGCTGTTGATGGATTCCGCCTTCGCCTTGTTTACGTCGGCTTCCGCCTTGTAGACCGCCGCGGTATAGACCGCCGGGTCGATCTGGAACAGCTTCGTCCCTTTTTTCACCTCGGCCCCTTCCTTGAAGTTCGCCTCGGTGAGGAACCCAGACACGTTAGCCACAAGATCGACCGCGTCGTATGCCTCCACCTCCCCGATTTCCTCAATCGAATCCGCGTAATTCATTTCCTTGACCGGTTCGGCCACTACGGCGGGGGGACGGGTCTCTTTTTTGACTTCTTTCCGGCATCCGGGCCAGAGCACGAGTCCCGTCAGGAAAAGCGGAATGAAAAATAAACGAAGAAACGCGGAACCCATAGGCCACCCCTGTCTGTTCGGTTTGAGATCATGTTTTTGCTTTTTGTAAAATACATCCTTTCCAACGTTTTTCAATGGATTTCCCATGATTTGGAGGAAAGAAAAAAAGACGGCACGCGCACGAACGGAAACACGCCGCTTGCAAATCCGCCGGTTCATTGTACATTGTTGGACGTCAACCGCAACCAACAGTCAATTTTCCGGAAGGATCTTTTCATCATGCTGAAAGTCGCTCAATGCTGGGATGACGGGGTCGTCACCGATATCCGCCTGACCTCGATTCTCCGTAAATACAAGGCGAAGGCCACCTTCAATCTCTGTCCGGGACTCCTGAAACAGGAGCGCGTTTCCCCGAGATGGGTTGCCCCGCAGGAAAAAGGATGGAGCCACAAAGGGTTTCTGGGCGGACATATCGGCAGAAAGGAACTGTCCGAAATCTACGGCGGTTTTCAGGTCGCTTCGCATTGCATGCACCATGAAGTCGCCGGAAAAGTCCCCGACGATCAGTTCCTCAAGGGCGCCGTCGACGCCCGGAAATATCTGGAGGATGTCTTCCAGAAGGATTGCCGCGGATTCGCCTGGCCGTGCAGCGGTTACACGCCCGCCACCATGAAAGCCCTGCGCGAGGCCGGTTTCGCCTACGGACGGATCGTCGGACGCACCGACGCCGTGATCCCGTGCAAAGACACCATGGCTCTCTGTCCCTCCTGCCATTTTCAGGACAACGATTTCTGGGACCGTTTCGAGGCCGCGAAAAAGACCGGCGTCTTCTATTTCTGGGGTCATTCCTACGAAACGCTGGATTATGAGAAACTCTGGGATCAGCTCGAATTCAAAATCGCCGCGATTTCAGCAGACCCCGATTCCGAATGGGTCAACGTGATCGACCTCGTGGAATAAGATCGGAGCCGTGAACATTTTCTTTTCCTGAAAAAGTGTCATGCAATCCTCTCCGTATTGCTGCGATCCAACGGCATAAGTTGGGCGTGCAGAGCACGAAATCCCCGCCCGGAGCGGTTCCGCCCGCTCATGGACGAGAATTTGCCGGAACGGCAAGCTCGAGAGCATCCGGGCGTCTTCGGATGCCAAACTCATGGGAGCGGCGGCTCTCGCTCCTCTCGGAGCTCGTCCGTCAGCGGGGGACCCGCCCTCAAACTCCCCGGCAGGAAAAAATTCCCTGCACCCCGGCAAACTCGTTTGCCGTCTTGGAAGATTTGACACGATACGGCATACACGGGGAATCAATGCGCTCCGGTAAAGACGGGTTTCAGCGCGCGCCAGGCAATGTGGGGAACCTCTTTCCCCTCGGCCAGCCAGTCGCGCTCGAACTCCGTTTTGAACCCGGAGACATCCGCGATCGTTTCCGATCCGGCACACTCGAAAAGACCGGAATCCTCCACCAGCTTCCTGACCGCCCCCATATATTCCGGGTCATCCGTCGAAAAATGGAAAATGCCGCCCTCCTTGAGTACGCGGTTGATCGGCATGACAAAGTCGGAACAGAGCAGACGGTGTCCGCGGTGGCGGAGCTTCGGCCACGGGTCCGGACACAGGATATGCACGCGGTCGATGGAACGGTCCGGCAGGCAGATTCCCATCAGATAGCGGGCGTCCACCCGGAGATACCGGACATTCGAGGCCTCTTTTTTATCGACCTTCTTGCGGACCTTGCGCATCCGTCCGAGCATGATGTCCGCCGCAAGGATCAGGCGGTCCGGGAAAGCTTCGGCCATCGCCGCCGTGAAACCGCCTTTCCCGCACCCGAGATCCAGCTCCACCCGAACTCCTTCCGGAAGTTCGCAGACTTCGGAAAACAGCACGTACCGGCCCGTCAAAATATGGATTTCCTCCAATGTTTTCTCAAAATTCTCCATAATCCCTGATGAAATTTCCTTTCCAGCGTGTATATTAACTGCCTGACTTATTTAAAATAGCCTCTCAGGAGACGGACTTCAATCAGGATTGTCTGAAAAACGGGATTTCGGCAAATGAATGTGCTTTTCGTGTGCACGGGGAATACATGCAGAAGCCCCATGTGCGAAGGGTATCTGCGCAGCTTGTGCGGAAAAAGCGGACGGACGGATATACATGCGGCCTCCGCGGGTCTTTCCGCACACCCGGGCGACCCCGCCAGCCCTCATGCCCTCGAAATCATGCGCCAATACGGCGCGGATATTTCCGGACATGCATCCCGGACGGTCGATGCTTCGGCGGTGTCCCGGGCGGATCTCATTCTCGCCATGACCGCTTCGCACCTCAAAAACCTGCGGGCCTCCTTTCCCGGAGCCGCGGACAAGGCCCACCTCCTCCTGGAATACGCCGATCGGCCCGGCGCAGACGTGCCGGACCCTTTCGGCGGCTCTCTCCAGACTTATGAATCCTGTTTCCGGACCATGAAGCAGGCCCTCGATAATCTATTTCTATCTTTGAATGCAAAATAATAACTACTGAGGAAAAAAATCATGCAGAAAATCATTGACTGGCAAACCGCTCCCAAGGGAGCCATCGGAATTGCGTCCGACCACGGCGGTTTTGAACTCAAAAAACAAATCGTTACCTTCCTTTCCACCCTGGGTTTTCAGCCGAAGGATTTCGGCCCGTGCTGTTTCGATCCCGCCGACGACTATCCCGATTTCGGCTCTCCGATGTCTTTTGCGGTCTCCAAGGGCGAACTCCCCTGCGGAATCCTCCTTTGCCGCTCCGGCGTCGGAATGGGCATCGACGCCAACCGTTTCCACGGCGTCCGCGCCGTGGTCGCCCACTCCGCCAAGGTGGCCAGGGCTTCCCGCGACCATAACTGTTCCAACGTGCTCGTGATCCCCGCCGACTACCTCGATT
>CAZORN010000230.1:0-4892 GCA_964581935.1 uncultured Victivallales bacterium | reverse complement strand
CAGATGCGGTCGCCCATGGTCATGGCTTCGATCTGGTCGTGAGTCACGTAGATCATCGTCGTTTCCAGACGGGTATGCAATTTACTGATTTCGGTACGCATCTGGACGCGCATTTTGGCGTCGAGGTTGGACAGCGGTTCGTCGAAAAGGAAGACTTCCGGTTTCCGCACGATGGCGCGTCCGACCGCGACACGCTGACGCTGTCCGCCGGAGAGAGCTTTCGGTTTCCGGTTCAGATAGTCCTGAATGCCAAGGATTTCCGCGGCGTTGCGGACGCGCTTGTCAATATCCGCTTTCGGGAATTTTCGGAGACGGAGACCAAACGCCATATTCTCGTAGACCGTCTTATGGGGATACAGGGCATAGTTCTGGAAGACCATGGCGATGTCGCGGTCCTTCGGAGGGACGTTGTTCACGACACGCGTCCCGATGCTGATGGTTCCCGCACTGATCTCTTCCAGTCCGGCAATCATTCGCAGCGTTGTTGATTTTCCGCAGCCGGAGGGGCCGACCAGAACCATGAATTCGCGGTCCCGGATTGTCAAATTGATTTTATTCACGGCATAGACACCGCCGTCATACACTTTGCAGACATCACTGATTACTACGCCGGCCATGAAAAAAAACTCCTTCTTTTACAGTATCTTCTAATAATAGACCTCAAATGTTTTTTTTCAAGCGTATGTCATGCAAAATCGGAAATTTTTCCCGGGAAAATGCCTTTCCGATACGATATTTACAGCAAATTCTGCCTGTTTCGTCAGGATTTTTTCCAATAAGGAGAAATTTCCCTGAGACGCGCAATCACCGGCGGAAGTTTTTCCAGAACGAAGTCCACTTCCTTCATGGTGTTGTAACGCGAAAGGCTGAATCGGATCGCCCCGTGGGCCGCCGTGTAGGGAATCCCCATGGCGCGGAGAACGTGGGAGGGTTCCAAACTCCCTGTGGTACAGGCGCTTCCGCTGGAGGCGCAGATCCCGAACATGTCCAGCAGCATCAGGATGGACTCTCCTTCGATATATTCAAAGGAGATGTTCGTCGTGTTCGGAAGACGGTGCTCCGGGTCGCCGTTGACGCGGACGCTCGGGATGGTTTCGAGAATGGTTTTTTCCAGTTTGTCCCGCAGCTTTCCAACCGCTGTCGTTTCTTCGGAAATGTGCGCGGAAGCCAGTTCGGCAGCCTTGCCGAGACCCACGATGGACGCCACGTTTTCAGTGCCCGCGCGCCGTCCGGTTTCCTGATGCCCTCCCACGATGAAGGGACGGAACCGCACTCCGCGCTTGACGTAGAGCGCGCCCACTCCCTTGGGCGCATGGAGCTTGTGTCCGGAAAGACTCAGAAAATCGATGGACAGATCGTCCAGATTCATCGGAATCTTGCCGACGGCCTGGACCGCGTCGGTGTGGAAAAGGGCGCCGTTCTTATGCGCCAGTTCGGCCAGTTCCGCGACGGGATAGATGTTGCCGGTTTCGTTGTTGGCCCACATGACCGAGACCACCGCCGTGTCGTCATCGATCAGCTCCGCCGCGCGTTCCATGTCCAGACGCCCCTTGCCGTCGACAGGGATCAGGCTGACGCGGTAGCCGCGCCGTTCGAGATCCTTTCCGAGGTTCAGCACGGCCGGATGTTCCACCTTGGAGATGACCAGCTTGTTCCGTTTCGGGCAAAGATTCAGGGCGCTGTGGATCGCCGCGCTGTCGCTTTCCGTCCCGCAGGAGGTGAAGATCACTTCGGTGGACGCGGCCCCGATCAGTTTGGCGAGCTGTTCCCGGGCGGTTTCGATATGCGCCGCGACCTGTCCGCCGAAGTGATGGATGCTCGACGGGTTGCCGTAGAGTTCCGTCAGGTACGGACGCATCGCCTCGAAGACTTCCGGGGCGACCGCGGTCGTCGCGTTGTTGTCGAAATAGATCACTTTTTCAGGTGTGCTCATGCGGGCACCTCCACCACGGTGAGTTCTTCGGAGACGAATTCATTGAGTTTGCTCTGGACCAGCTTCTTGAGGGTCAGCTGCGAGTTCGGGCAGGAGGCGCACATCCCTTTCAGGCGGACCTTCACAAGATTGCCTTCGATGTCCACCAGTTCGATGCTTCCGCCGTCCTTTTCGAGGGCGGGACGGATTTCCTTGTCGATCACTTCCTGGATGCGGATGACTTTCTTGACCACGGACAGCGCGGCGAATTCCCCGGCCTTGGTGCTGCGGGACTCCGGCTTTTCCGCGGAGTGTTCGCGCCAGATGCTGTCCAGAATTTCCTGAATCTGGTCCAGACACCGTCCGCAGGCGCCGCCCGCCTTGGTGTAGTCCGTGATCTGGGCGGTGGTGTGGAGGTTGTTCTCCAGAGCCACCTTGCGGATTTTGGTGTCGGTGACGCCGAAGCACTTGCAGACGATCCGCCCTTCGTGGTCCGTGTCGGATTCGACCTCCTCGTAGGCCTCGCCGTGCTTATGTTTGTAGTCCGCGATGGCGGCCTGAAGGGCTTCCATGCCCATCACGGAACAGTGCATCTTCTCCTCGGGGAGTTCGCCCAGCACGGAGACGATGTCCTTGTTGGTGATTTTTGCGGCTTCGTCCAGCGTTTTTCCCTTCACGATTTCCGTGAGGGCGGAGGAGGACGCGATGGCGCTGGCGCAGCCGAAGGTCTTGAACTTGACGTCGGTGATCTTGCCGTCCTTGTCCAGCTTCAGGAAAATTTTCAATGCGTCGCCGCAGCTCAGGTTTCCCACCTCCGCGACCGCGTCGGCGTTATCGATCTCTCCCACGTTGCGGGGATTCAGAAAATGATCCATGACTTTCGGGGTGTATTTCCACATGATGCGCTTCCTTTCCTTAAAAACAGCTTGGGGCCGGTTTATCGGTTAAATCTCGAACTTTTTGAGTTCCTCCCGGATTTTGTCCGCAAGGATTTTCGCGGTTTCCGCGACGGGCAGTAGTTCGGCGTCGCGGGATGTCCGCAGCTTGAACTCCACTTTTCCCTGTTCCAGACTCTTGGGCGAAACGATCGCGCGGAAGGGGATTCCGATGAGATCGGCGTCGCTGAACATGAATCCGGCTTTTTCGCCGCGGTCGTCGAACAGCACTTCCACGCCCAGCGCGCGGAGCTCGTTGTAGAGCTTTTCCGCCGCTTCGCCCACGCCGCCCTTGTCGGGATTCAGCGCGCAGAGATGGACCTGATACGGCGTGATCGACATCGGCCAGACCGGCCCGTAGTCGTCGTGCGAATCCTCCACCACGGACGCCATCGTCCTCCCGACGCCGATTCCGTAGCAGCCCATGATCATCGGATGGGACTTGCCGTCCTTGTCCAGATAGTTGCACATCATAGGCTTGGAATATTTCGTCCCGAGCTGGAAAATGTTGCCCACCTCGATGCCGCGCTTCATCATCAGCGGCTGTCCGGTCACCGGACAGGGATCGCCCTCGCGGACCGTCGCGATATCCGTCACGTCGGCGTCCTTGAGGTCGCGTCCGTAGTTGAAGTTCTTGAAGTGGTAGTCCGTCTCGTTCGCGCCCACCACCAGATTCGAGGTGCCGGCGACCGAGGGGTCCACCACGATGCGCACCTTCGCCGGATCCAGCCCGAGCGGAGAGGCGAAGCCCGGAACCGCGCCCGCCGCCTGAATCTGCTGGTCGTTGGCGAACTTCAGTTCCAGAACGCCGAGATGATTCTGGAGCTTGCTTTCGTTGACCTCGAAATCGCCGCGGATCATCACGAAGATCAGTTTTCCTTCCTGATCGGCGTAGAAGACGGCCTTTCCGGTGTTTTCCGGTTTGACCCCGAGGAAGCCCGCGACCTCTTCGATGGTCTTTTGTCCGGGCGTATGCACCTTTTCGAGTGGAAGTTCCGCGCCGGATTTCTCGAATTTGAGCGCGGAAACCGCGATTTCACGGTTGGCCTTGTAGCTCTTCATGTCGGGCGACAGGAAAATCGTGTCTTCGCCGCATTCGGCCACGGACATGAATTCATGGGAGATATTCCCGCCCATCATGCCGGAGTTGGCCTTGATCGAAACCACATTCCGGAGACCCACGCGCTGGAAAATCCGCTCGTAAGCCTCATGGGCGCGCTCATAATATTTTTCCAGACACTCCTGGCTGGTGTGAAAACTGTAGGCGTCCTTCATCGTGAATTCGCGGACGCGGATCAGCCCGGCGCGCGGACGCGCCTCGTCGCGGTATTTCGTCTGGATCTGATAGGCCATGACCGGGAGCTGTTTGTAGCTGGTGATCTCCGTGCGGACCAGATGCACGACCGCCTCTTCGTGGGTCATCCCCAGAAGCATCGCTTTGCCGTTGCGGTCCTTGAAGCGGAGAAGCTCGCCGCCGACCGACTGGTAACGCCCGGATTCCTCCCACAGTTCCGCGGGCAGGACGACCGGCATCTTGACCTCCTGGCCGTCGATGCGGTTCATTTCCTCGCGGATGACCGCCTCGATCTTTTCGAGGATCCGCATCCCGATCGGGAGAATGGAATAGATTCCGGCGGAAACCGGACGGATGTAGCCGCCGCGGACCAGAAATTTATGGCTGATGGTTTTCGCGTCCTTCGGATCCTCTTTGATCCGTCGGCCGAGCATCTGTGACATTTTCATGTGAGCAAGCCTCCGATTCAGATTTTTTTGAACTTATTAATATCACACCAAAACGGTATTCTTTCAAGCAGGAAGCCTGAGGAAAATTCAAAAAGGTCCGTTGGCCCCTTCAAAGACGGCAAACTCGTTTGTCGGGGTGCAGGGAAATTTTCCCTGCCGCGGAGTTGGAGGGCGCGGAGCCCTCCTGCTCTTTTTGTTTGTGGCGGCGGTTCCACCGCCAAAGGACGAGCGACGAAGGAGCGAGAGCCGCCGCTCCCATGACACTGCTTTTGGGGAAAGACGCGGGACGCCCGGAGCTCTCG
>CAZORN010000229.1:0-4898 GCA_964581935.1 uncultured Victivallales bacterium | reverse complement strand
TTCATGGGTCGCGGCCTCCCGTTCGATCCTTTTAATAATGTTCAATTCATCAATTAATAAACCTTCCAAAGCCGGTTGTCTGTCTATGACCTGAATTACAGACCGTTCGTAGCCCAGGGCCTTTTTTTCTTCGGTTTCCAGCGCAGCGAAAATGTATCCGGGAAACATCGGCGCATGCATTGGTTTCGCGTAATCATAACGCTTTCCATAGGCATTGACTACCGAATTCTTCTTCAGGACTCGATTCCTTGGTAAATAGTGTGGGATGCTGCGCGAAGCAAAGTAATTCTCCATCTTAACTTCATTTCGGGCAAGCGTCCAAACTGGATACCAAATCCGATCGCCGATCTTCAAAATAGGCTCATTCGAGATTTCGAATTTCTCCATGAATTCCATTGTTTCTGATTGAAATTTATATTTGTCTTCGAGTCGGAAAAAGCACTTAAAAGATGACATCCGGACACACCATAGCATTGCAAACCAAACTTTTTTCTGGTTTACAATGCTCTTCATCATGCTGATTAACAGCAATATAACTCTATATGGCAGGTTTCCCCTGCAAAAAAACAAAGCCGCGACCTCCAGTAACAATGCTGGAAATCGCGGCTTGAAAATTCTTTTCTGCCAATAGAGACAGAATTCTTCTATCGACAAAAATTAACAGGAAGTCAGTAATCGACAAACATTCGAATAAAAATTGGATAAGTCTATATTCAAAAAACTTGTCTGAATGAATCCTGGACAAGTAGGCTGAAAAGTTCCGTTCGGATAGAAGTAAGCACCTATTTACTAAGAGTAAATAGGATGCTTGCTCCTCACTTCGTTCGGCGCAAGCCTGTCCTTTATGGACATGAAGGACAGTTGTTGGAATTGTCGATTTTACGAACAAGGATGACATTATGCCATGCATCGGCATGTTCTTCGCTGTCGCAGTTATCAGGTTCATTATCGACAATTTCCTTTAATTTGGTCGAACTGCGGACTCCACAATTTTCGCTGCGAAATCCAGCAGTGCTTGAAAACATTCGTAAAAGAACCGAACGCTTCCAAGCACAACTCTTCGAGGCCCGACAAAGAGCCTGCTATGTTCATGCAAAGAAGCGCCCGGTAAGACATTATGGCATAGTCTCACCGGATACATTTCACCTACGAACATAGCAAAAGACTTTTTTACTTGGTCGGTTTCGAAGAGTTTTGCTGAAAAGTAACGGTTTTCAAACAACACAACGATAATAGCAAAGTTTGCTACCACTATTTCTTTTGAAATATAGTTTCAAGACAAGCGGATTGCAAGTAAAGAATTGAAAAAAATAAGAACCGCCGTCGACAAATCATCTTCAATTTGAAAATGAATTCAATTTCAGAACAACTATTTCCTTCTTGTGCTGATGCTTTCATCACATATTGAAGTCTGTTCTCTTTCCCCGTAAAAGGCCTCTGAAAATCGACGGGTATTGCGTTTTATCACACCCTTTTTCAGAAAACCTGCTGAAGTTTCATTACTTCAGCAGGTTTGATTCCAATGGGTTCAATACCTTGTAATGCTCCCCGTTTTTCAAGGGCGGCATTACGTATAAACGGCAAAAAATGTTACGGAACATTTCAAGGGAGAGACGCAATGCCGAACGATTCGATTTTCAGGATGCTGTCGCTGCATGAAACCACCTCTCATATTCATAGGGAGTCATATATCCCAGTGAAGAATGCGGAAACTCTTCATTATAGGCTTTCGTCCATCGTTTCAAAGCCTCTTCAAACTGTAAAACATTGTCGAATTCGTGCGTCCAGACAAGATCTTCTTTCAAGCTTGAATGTTTTCCGGAACTTTCACATAGACCTTCCGCGCATTCCCCTTGACCAGCGGGGAGAGGGGTTCCAGGACCGTTGTTTCCGACTCTTTCTTAGGCAGAAGCGTCGAACTGGATTTGAGGAGGGGCTCCTTGATCTGTTGTGCCAAGTATCGTGAAAGAAAATTTGCAGGGCTTTGGAAAACTTTCTTCATTTACCTATACACCCGGCCTCCGAATTTACAAGCTCATTTGTGAAGAAGCACCGGCGAATGCCTGAGGGCTTCTTGAAGCCGGATTCGGGATTTTTCGCACAGGACGATGCAATCCGCGGGACTTCCTGTCTTTTGACGGAAATAATTGATTTTATTACAGAATATATAACAGATTTAAAAAAAGTTTTATCTTTCAGTATCATTTCTGATATATTGATTTGACAAAAATCTGAATTTGTTGTATAATCATTTGCAGAGAAGCGAAGGAATAACCAGACGGCAGGGAGCGCGAAAAATGGAGATCGCCCTGAAATCGAAAAGCGGCCGGAAAGCCGGCAGCATCACGGAGACCCTGCGGAATCAGATCGGCTCGGGGGTCCTGAAGCCCGGCACGAAAATCATGTCGGCGCGGGAACTCAGCCGCCATTTCGAGGTATCTCTGGTGACCGCCAACAAGGCGCTGACCCAGCTCGCGGACGAAAACCTGATTGTCCGGAGCGACCGCAGCGGAAGTTTCGTCCGGAAAAACCTCAGGTCCGAAACTTTCAAGATCGGGTTCGTCGACAACATCAACGTGTTCCGCGCCGAGATTCAGGCCAGTTGCGGACTGTATCGCGACACCTGCATCCGGAGGCTCTACGAGAAGGATTGCCAGGTCCGTTTCCTGACCGAAAAGGAAATCGTGGACGCCGTTCTCGAACGCGAGTTCGACGGGATCCTCTGCTACTATGGCGGCTGGGACAACGAAACCATGGACCGCATGAAGAAAACGAAAATTCCGGTGGTGCTCGGACGTTATGATTTTGTGCTGAACACTCCGTTCCATCAGGTTCTTCCGGATATTTACGGAGCCGCGTTCGAAGTGTTCCGCCGGATCCGCCGCGATCAGTTCGACGGTCTGATCATCGTCTACGAAAATCATGAGAATTGTCTTTACCGCCGCGACGTGGCGCTGGAGCTGGCGCATCAGGCGGGCTTCAAGGACTCGGAAATCGAGCTGGTCAAGGCCGCCCATCACGAAGTGGAAATGAACTATCCGATCTGGGAGGACATCAGCCGCCGCTGTCATCGAAAATTCATCTATTCCTGCGGCGACGTGATGGCTTCGGGGCTGATCCGGGTGTTGCGCAAGACGGGCGTCGAACTCGGAAAAGAAACTCAGCTGGCGAGTCTCGGGAATCTTGAGGATTCCGGTTACCAGCCCTTCGACGAGCCGACCATTACCGGCGCGGGCACCTGTTACCGGGAATACGGCGAGGCGGCGGTCCGCCTCCTCATGCGCGTCCTGGAGTCTCCGGAAGAAAACCGCTTCTCCCAGATTGTCCGCGTCCCGGCTGTCTTCAAAAAAAGAAAAACGGCATTTATCCAATAGAAACCGAATCACCACAGGAGGTAGAAAATGAAGTTCGGAAAGGAAAAGAAATTCACATTGATAGAATTGCTGGTTGTGATAGCCATCATTGCCATTCTGGCATCCATGCTTCTTCCGGCGCTCAAGAACGCCCGGGAAAAGGCGCGCACCATCAAGTGTCTGGGAAATCAGAAACAGATAGGCGTGGCGCTGATGATGTATTTCCACGATTACGGCGACTGGTTCCGTTCCGGCGACTCCTCGGTGGCCGATCCCACGGTTGCCGTCGAACCCCAGGTTTGGGCTTGGGGCTGTTCCCTGGTCCGGAGCGGCTATCTGCGCTACAACCAGAACAATTACCGCAGCAGCGTCCTGTTCTGTCCGGACACCGCGGACATTCCAAACCCGACGCTCGGACTCTGGAATACCTACGGCGCCTGGTATGCCAACGGCTCCTGCATCAACACGGATACCGCCCGGAGCGCGCTCTCCCTCAAGGACAGCCGCCTTCTGAAAGCCGGAGCTTCCAAGATTTCGCTGATTTCCGACTGCCGCGAGTATGACAAGCAGCGTCCGACTTTCAAGATGGCGCACACGACCGCCGCCAACTATTCCACCATCTATCTCCAGCACTCCAACCGGGCCAACATCCTCTTCATGGACGGGCATGCTTCCGGCAACGATGAAATCCAGATCATCCGCGACGTCAAGACCGCCAAGATCAGCACCTCCACCGCGGAGATTCAGAAAATCAGCGCCATTACCGTGAATTTCAACGGCGCGCAGATACAGAAAACCATCGTTCAGTAAAAACCGGCTATGCGCGGAGTCTGCGTGAATCCGGTCCGTTCCTCCCCCCCCGGATCGGTTTCTGCCGCGGACTCCGCCGGCCGCACCTTCAATACGGAGAAACACCATGACCATGACCCGACTGATCGCCCTTACGCTCCTGACATTCTCTTTTCTCGCCGCCGGACTCGGCGCACAGGAGACGCCGTTTTCCGTGGGCGGCTACTATCCGTCGCATGAAGCCGCCTTGCGCCAGCTTCCTCCGGACAAAATCGATTTCAAGCTGTATGATGTCGTCTATCAGTCCTTTCTGCGCTTTGAGAAGAACGGTTCCCTGAAACCCGATCCGAAGCTGGACCCGAAACCTCTCCTGAAAGCCGCACGGGCGGACGGAAAAAGCCGGATCATGATCAGTATCGGCGGCGGACGCTTCGGGCTTTTCCCCGAACTCTGCAAAACACCGGAAGAAACGGAATCTCTGGCCCGGAAGATCGTCGGTTATGCCGTCGACAACGGGTATGACGGCGTCGATCTGGATTGGGAGGGCGGGATGAATGCGGAAAACGGCAGACGCTGCGGAATGCTGATCCGCGCCATCCGGAGCGGTCTGGACGCCGTTTCCGCCTCAGCTCACCGGAAATATTATTTCAGCGTCACCCTCATGGGCGGCGAATGGTTCCTGCGTCACCTTGAACCGGCTCCGCTCGCGCTTCCGGACTGGATCAACCTGATGTCCTACGACATGAATTACAGGAT
>CAZORN010000228.1:0-4922 GCA_964581935.1 uncultured Victivallales bacterium | reverse complement strand
TGGAGGAATCGACCTCGAATGTCGCGCCTTTCTCGAACAGCAGATTGCCGCGTTCTCCACGCGCCTTGTCCGCGGCGAGGACCTCCTTTACGATCTGGTCGCGCATTTTCAGCCCTTCATCCATCTTTTTCGAGGTCAGGACGACGCTCTGGTAGGGACGCAGATCGAAGGAAATCTTTCCGTCTTCGACCTTCCGGACCTTGTCGGACCGGAATTCATACAGTTGTTTGAATTTCTTGAGCTGGTCCGCGGAGACATTGGTGGAAAGCGGAGCGTTTTTGAGGTTGACCACGATCAGGAGCGTGACGCCGTCGCCTTCGACGAGGAGAGTGTCGATCTTATTTTCCGGATCGTCCGTCTTGACCTCGAATTTCCGGTTGGAAAGGAGCTGTTTTTCCAGCGCCTTGAGGGAGGTGTTGAAATAGCGGTAGCCCTCGTAAATCTGCGGACGGTCGCCGAGGTCGTGATAGGCGTAGGGATACTGGAAGCGTGAGCCGTTGGCGATGGCGCTCCAGCTCATGCATTCCATTTCATCCCAGGTGGGATAATCGGCGTTGACGTTGTTCATCTTGTAGCTGAAGAACTGTCCGGTGAAGCCCGGCACTTTGTCGTTGCGGTTGAACTTCGTCACGTCGCGGAGGAAATCGCGGACCTGATGGATGGGCGTGCTGAGGATGCGCTGTCCGCCCGACTCGATCGGGTTGATGTAGGGATGAACCGTGAATGTGTCGGCGCAGTCGATATACAGATCCGCCGCGCGGGTGGCTGTCAGTACCGGATGGAACGGATCGAGTTCCTTCACATAGTCATAGATGTATTTAAGGTAGACCGGCGAAACGTTCCGGCATTCGGGCTCGTCGCTGATGTAGTAGAACTGGAAATTCCGATCGCGGTTCGACTCGACGGCCTGACGGACTTTCTCGAAGATTTCAGCACAGGGTTTCACGTCTCTGGTCGCTTCCTTCGCCTCGGTTCCCTTGATGAGACGGTTCGGCTCCAGATTGACCGTGCTCAGCGGCGTGATCTCCAGAGAATCGGCGTCGTAACGCTTCTGGAAGGCGGTTCCGCCCATGTAGTAGAGAGCGTAAATGTTGCGCGGATAGTAAGGTTTTCCATTCTGTATAAGAATGCCATCTTCGATCCAGACCATGTCGGTTTTCGTCGGAGCCGGACGACTGATTGCGCTTGAAACCTCGGATAAAGTCTCTTTCCCGCAGACGATCTTCGCTTTCACGACCGCCTTTTCGCCGACCTTGAAACCTTTTGTGTCAAACGAAAAATCGACGGTGTCCGAAGCTGGCTTGAGGGTCTTTGTCTGCTCCTTCACGCCCGCCCCCTGAATGGAGAGCGTCACGGCGGCTTCCTTGCGCTGTTCCGGAGTCAGTTTCAGCTTCAGAACGCCCTGCACGAGATCCGCGTTCTGGCCCGGATAGAAGGTCGCCCGGTAGGACGGACGGCTGAACGTCAGGCTCGCCGGATGATACTGGATTTCCGTCGGATAATAGCGGCCTACGGAAATACCCGTCTTTTCGGAAGTCAGGGTCAGTTTGAGCGGAACTTTTCCCTGCGTTTTCTTCAGGAACTCCACCTTCGGAAGCACCACGGAGTTCAACCCGCTTTTGAGCGTGATTTTTTCCGTGCAGGACTTGCCGTCCGGTTCCTCGCAGGTCAGCGTGTATTTTCCCGCCGCGCCCGCGGACGCCATAACCGAAAGCGTGGCCGTTCCGCTATAGACGCCGTCCTTATACGATTGGATGTCCGGCACAATGTTTTTGATGAAAATATCTTCCGCCGGATTTTTCACAGGAAGTCCCTTCACCTTGTTGAAGTTTACCGTCTCGTGGAAACTGTTCTTGAGAGGACTCCAGCTGGTCGTTTCCGGTACGGGTGTACGGGAACGGGATACATTGAAAAGCCATTCCGGCTTCCATTTCTCGCCGCGCGTCATGTAAAGGCCGCTGAAGGGGATTTTGAACTCAGCCGACCAGAAATCCGGACCGTGAAACACCTTCGATTCCCACAACGGCAGATAGGGATCGGGCCGGATCACGCCCGATTCACCGTAGAACATGCTGTAACGGTTGTTGCCCGCCGTCACGGCGAACTGGTAAAATTCGTCCGGCTGCCCGGACGGCAGAAGGAACACTTCGACCGCGTCCGGCCCCCACATCGGACCGCTCGGCGAGGTGTCAACCTTCTTCATCTGCGGCTCTTTGCAGAGAATCCCCACATAAAGATTCTCCTTGTCGGCCAGAATCTTGAATTCGGTCTGGGCGTCGGGGGCGCTTTTTCCGGCGCGGGCAAGATGAGTGAATCCGCTCTGAACGGGCGCACTTTTCCACGCTCCTTCATCCAGTTTTCCGTCCAGCACGACGGGCGAGTCGACCATTTTGACTTGTGCGGCAAGACTCATGACACAGGACAGCGCGGCGATTGCAAATACTGCTTTCTTCATATTTCTCTATCCTCTCTCCATAGGTTATTTGTAACCGACTTGCAAATGTCCATAGTAAGCGGGTCTCCCCTTCATGAACTGATACCGGTTCTCACCTTCCGCATGACCGTCCATACAGACCAGATTTGTCTTGCTGGAATGGCGGTACCCGACGTAGGATTCATATTTCAGTGAATAAGTTGTTTTCGTTGCGTTATCCAGCGCAATCGTGGCAACACTGGCTTGAGTAAGACTGTTGATGTTTCGCCCAAATTTCGGCGACTCCGCTTCTCCTGTCAGCCAGGTGTTCAGTCCGTAGTGCGTGTAGTTGAAACCGGTGTCCCGCTCCGAAGGACAACTGAAGACCTTGGTGTTGTAGGAACTGAGCATTTTCGGAACCGTTCCCATGTAGGTCTGGGAAAGATAGGCATGCCAGTAGGCTGCATCGGAACTGGACTGCTTGAGCTTTCCGGCGACCCCCTGAATGAATGTTCCTTTGTTGTCTTCACAATAGAACTGGTGCGCACTGCCGATCTGTTTGAGATTGCCGAGACACTGGGCATTCTGTGCGACCTGTTTTGCTTTGTTCAAGGCAGGCAGCAGCATCGACGCCAGAATCGCGATGATCGCTATGACAACCAGCAATTCTATCAGTGTAAAATTTGTTTTGCGGCCAAATGTTTTTCTGTTCTTTCCACTCATGGCATGTCCTCCTACGATTGTATGATCAGTTTCGGCTTATAAATAACAGTCTTTTTATGGTCCGGTTCTTTTCCAAGAAGGAATCGAATGGCATCGTATCCGATTTGTTCGAGAGGCATCTGAATATACGGGATATCGATTTTCGGATTCAAGGACATGTTCGGGTCGGAAAGTCCGAAAAGCCGTACCCCCTTCGGAATGGAAAACACCTCGGGAAAGGTATTGATGGGAATATGGTAGAACCCCATCGGATCGAAAAGAATTGCATCGAAGTCATGCGCCCTGATAAATTGGCTGAAAAGTTCGCCGGTTTTTCCATGATCGGGAATATCCAGAAAGTGCTCCGGAAGCCCGAATTTTTCCATGGAGTCATGATACGCTCGTTTGTATGGGTGGTTGTTGATGAACAGATATGCGGCGACCAGAGCCATTTTTCTGGCTCCGGTCTTATATAAATATTCGATTGCGTGAGACAAAGCCTGATAACGGTCGATCGTGAATATCCGCCAGTTGCGCATGGCTTCCCGCTCCTCTTCGAGAAAATCCTCCTGGCGCTCCACCATGACCACTTTTGCCTTCGAGGCGGCAATTTCCCTGAAAACCGTCCGTGCCATTGTGGTGGACATGAAAACCTTGCTTTGCGGACCGAGATGGCTGATCAGCCTTGGGTCGATATATCCGCGGTAAGTGCTGACCGGAAGGACACTGGTTTCAACGAAAGCCGAATATTCCTGCGCCGCGGAAAAGACGCCGTTCAGGAAACGGCGGTGGACATTCGCGGAGGCATTGTCCTCCGAAATGAATCCCGCGCTCGGCAGAAAATACGTGATGACTTGACGGGGAGTGTCGGCGTGGCGCACAAAAGTCCCCTTGGGACGCAGACGGAGAAGATGTCCCTCGGCAGTCAATTCATTGATGACCTTGTTGACCGTCATGCGGGAAACCTTGAACTCGGCGCACAATTCATATTCCGTGGAAAATTTGGTTCCTTCCGGCAAGGCGGCGGCCCGTTCCGTCAGAACCTTTTTCAATTGGTCGTGAATTGTGACTTTTTTGTTCATGCCGCATGCCGCTTTCATTGTATATACAATAGAATATAGTCAGAATTATTCTTTTGTCAAGATGCTGTTTGACGCCAAATGATATTTTTCTGAATTTTTTTGCGGAATGGGACCCGGATAAATTACCGGACAATCGAAAAATGAGACGTCAGCAGGGCCGGATCGACGGAAACCAGCTTGACTGGAAGAATTTCATCCATCGCGGCATGGATGCAGGCGCGGCTCTTGAACTCGTATGCAAGCTCTTCGATCAGCAGCGTGGCGGATTCCCCCACCCGATTGACCGCCACGGCGTTTCCGGTCCAGCCGGGATGCTGCGCCAGCCAGACAAGCGTCCAGAACTCATTGACCTGACGCTCCAGCTTCCGGCGGAAAACACCTTCTTTTTCCGCGGGAGCGAAACGTTCCTCCAGCTCGCCGCCGGAAAGCGGTTCTTCTCCGCGAAGATAGCGGCGGAACTGCTGGTGCGCCAGAAGGTCCACATAACGTCGGAGCGGGCTGGTCACCCGTAGATACGCGGGCAATCCGAGCCCGGAATGAGGCTCGGGAGTGGTGGTCACATAGCCCGGCGAACATGTCCGCCGCAGCGCATACATCGCGCTCAGGGTGTCGCCGGACACCTTTTCCGCCGCCGGGCTCTGCGCGGCGAAAGGCATCGGGATTTCTTTCTCCACGGCAAAATCCGCGGCGGCCGCCCCGGCGGCCAGCATGGCGTTGGCCACGAG
>CAZORN010000227.1:0-4929 GCA_964581935.1 uncultured Victivallales bacterium | reverse complement strand
AACGGGTCCCGCATGATGCCGCGTCCGACGGCAATTCCCGCACAGGAGGTTTCCTTCCGCACGAGTTCGGCGTCTTCCACGGTCAGGATGTCTCCGTTGGCGAAGACGGGCAATGGCGCGGCGGCTTGTACAACTGTACGAAGTCTTGCGGTCCCTTCCCGGAAAGGAATCGTGTCATAGTTTTCCGAAACGGTCCGGAAATGATGGAGAACCCAGTCCGCGCCGCCTTCGCGGACCGCTTCCATCAGAGACGGAATTTCCTCCGGCGAACGGAATCCGGAACGGGTCTTGACGCTCACGCAGAGTTCCGGGGTTTTCGATTTGACCGCGGCAAGGATTTCGCGGATCCGGGCGTGCTCTTTCAGGAGCGCCCCGCCCGAACCGCTGGAAAGAACGGTCCTGCTGGGACAGGCACAATTCAGGTTGACGGACCTGACACCGATCCGGAACAGGGTCGCGCCGGTTTCGGCAAGGGTGTCTGGATCGTTCCCGAGCAGTTGAATGCTCAAGGGGATTCCCGACTCCAGAAAACAGGCGAACCGTTTCCGTAAAGCGCCTTTCGACGGAGCCGCGCCTTTCGGAACGGCGATGAAAGGAGGCATCCAGGAATCGATCAGATTCATGGACAGGGCGGCCATGAAAAAAGCCTCCCGGTTCATGATGCCCTCCATGGGCGAAAGGATCGCCCGTGAAGGGAGGGTGAACGAGTCCGAAAGTGCGATGGGTTCCGCGAAGAAGGGAACGGTCATCTCACAGTTGGGTCCGGAGGACGCCGCCGGTATCCGCGCTGGTCGCGAGAATGGCGTATTTGCGGAGCCACGGAGAAGTGATTTTCTTCAGGACGGGCTTCCACACTTTCCGGCGTTTTTCGAGTTCCTTGGCGGGGACTTTCAGTTCGATCTTGCGGTTGGGGATGTCGATCTCGATGATGTCGCCGTCCTTGACCAGACCGATGAGCCCGCCCGCCGCGGCCTCGGGGCTGACGTGTCCGATGCACGCGCCGCGGGTTCCGCCGCTGAAACGGCCGTCGGTGACGAGCGCGACTTTTTCACCGAGGCCGCGTCCCATGATATAGCTGGTGGGCGCGAGCATTTCCTGCATTCCGGGTCCGCCTTTCGGTCCCTCATAGCGCACGACGACCACGTTTCCGGCCTTGACCTTTCCGGCCAGGATTCCGGCTCCGGCTTCCTCTTCGCTTTCGAAGACGATGGCGGGCCCCTTGTGCTTGAGCATTTTCGGGGAAACGCCGGCGGTCTTGACGACGCATCCGTTTTCAGCGAGATTGCCGAAGAGAACGGCGAGGCCGCCCTGCTTGTTGTAGGCGTTTTCGAGGGTATGGATGACCGTGCCGTCGGGCGCGGGAGCGTCGGCGATGATCTCCCCGAGCGTCTTTCCGGAAACGGTCTTCTTGGTCAGATGGAGTTTGCCCTTGATCTTCGCGACTTCCTTGAGGATGGCGGGAATTCCGCCGACGCGGTCGACGTCCTCGATATGGAAGGGGCTGGAGGGGGAAACCTTGCAGATATTGGGCGTGGACTGGCTGATCTTGTCGATCTTGTGGAGGTCGAGCTTGAGACCGGCCTCGGTCGCGACGGCAAGCGTATGGAGAATGGTGTTGGTGCTTCCGCCCATGGCCACGTCCAGGACGAGGGCGTTGTGGAACGCCTTTTCATCGGCAATGTCGCGGGGAAGCGGTCCGCCCGCGAGAGCCATTTCGACGGCGCGGCGTGCGGCGGCTTTCCAGAGTTTTTTGCGTTCGGGGCTGGTGGCGAGGATCGTGCCGTTGCCCGGCAGGGCCAGTCCGATGGCCTCGGTCAGACAGTTCATGCTGTTGGCGGTGAACATTCCGGAACAGGAGCCGCAAGTGGGACAGGCGTGTTTTTCGAGGTCCTCAAGACCGGCTTCGTCCATCTGTCCGACTTTGTGCTTGCCGATGCCCTCGAAAATGGTGATCAGGTCGCAGGCGTTGCCACTGCGGTCCTTTCCGGCTTCCATGGGGCCGCCCGAGGCGAAAATGGTGGGGATGTTCAGGCGCATGGAAGCCATGAGCATTCCGGGGACGATCTTGTCGCAGTTCGGGATGCAGATCATGGCGTCGAAGGGATGCGCGCTGGCCATGGTTTCGACGGCGTCGGCGATAATCTCGCGGCTCGGAAGGGAGAACTTCATGCCGGAGTGTCCCATGGCAATGCCGTCGCAGACGGCGATGGTGTTGAATTCAAAGGGAATGCCGCCCGCCTTGCGGATTTCGTTGCAGATGAGTTTTCCGACTTTCTGGAGGTGGCAGTGTCCGGGAACAATCGCGGTATAGGAGTTGCAGACGCCGATGAAAGGCTTGGCCATATCTTTTCTTTTGAGACCTGTGGCTCTCAGCAGAGCCCGGTGCGGCGCGCGTTCCACGCCCTTCTTCATGATATCGCTTCTCATATTTCCCACCTTTTCTGGCAACTTCCGCTCAGTTTTCACGCGGAATAAATTGTTTTCTTGTAATTGCGGGTGTATCTTATAATATAGCATATCTTTTGATTTTTACAGGGAGAACAGGGAAAATGTTTGAGAATCTTGCCAACAAGCTTCAAGACGCATTGAAAAAACTCCGCGGACAGGCGGTTCTGTCCGAATCGAATATAGCCGACGCCATGGCGGAAATCCGCGAGGCGCTGCTGAATGCGGACGTGAATGTGGAGGTCACGGACGAGTTCATCCGGACGGTCTCGGGCGAGTGTCTCGGGGAATCGGTTCTCCGGAGCGTATCGCCCGGCCAGCAGGCGGTGAAAATCGTATACGACAAGCTGGTGGAATTCATGGGCACGGCCGACGCGCTGCTCGTGGACGGCGCATCCCCGAACGTCATCATGATGGTCGGCCTTCACGGAAGCGGCAAGACGACCACCAGTGCGAAGCTCGCGCTCTACCTCAAGGACCGCAATAAAAAGGTGATGATGGCCGCCTGCGACGTCTACCGTCCCGCCGCCATCGACCAGCTCGAAATCCTCGGACGCGACAACGGCATTCCGGTTCATTCCGAACGCGGCAATCCGGACGTCGCCTCCATCGCGATGCACGCGGTCGCCGCCGCGAAGGAAAAACACTTCGACTACCTGATTCTGGACACGGCCGGACGCCTTCAGATCGATACCCCGATGGTCCAGGAGCTGATCCGCCTCAAACAGGTCACGAACGCGGGCGAAGTCCTGCTGGTGGCTGACGCCGCGCTCGGCCAGCAGGCGGTCTCCGTGGCCAAGCACTTCAACGACGCGCTCGCCCTCACCGGTCTCGTACTCACCAAGCTCGACGGCGATGCTCGCGGCGGCGCGGCGGTTTCCATCCGCAAGGTCGCCGGATGCCCCATCAAGTTCGTGGGTCTAGGAGAAAAGCTCGAGAACCTCGACGTCTTCCATCCCGACCGCATGGCCTCCCGGATCCTCGGCATGGGCGACATCGTTTCGCTCGTGGAAAAGGCCGCCGAGAAGTTCGACCAGGAAGAAGCCGAACGCCTGAAAGAAAAGCTCAAGAAAAACGAATTCGACCTGAACGATTTTCTCGGACAGCTCCGGCAGATGTCCAAGCTGGGCGGCATCGAAACGATCCTCAAGTTCCTGCCCGGCGGAAGCAAGCTCTCCGAGCTCCCCGACCTGGACCCGAAACAGTTCAAACGCATGGAGGCGATCATCTGCTCCATGACGAAGGCCGAACGCGAAAACGTGGAACTCGTCGATCTTTCCCGCAAGAAACGCATCGCCAAAGGGTGCGGTTGCAGCATCGAGGAAGTCGGACGCCTCGTCAAACAGTTCTCCACCATGAAAACCATGATGAAGCGGACCGGATTCCTCGGACGCATGATGTCCGGAAACGCCCCGCTTTCCATGGCGGCCCCCGGCTACCGCGCGCCCGGAGGCCGCGGCAGCAACTTCACGCCTCCGAAGAAAAAACGGAAAAAGCACTGACATGGTCCCGAATCCGAAAATATGGCTGATCGCCGGGGAGGCTTCCGGCGATCTCTACGGCGCACAGCTCGCGACCGATCTTCTCAAGCTCAATCCGGGGACGAAACTCTCCGGCATGGGCGGCGTGAAAATGAAAGAGGCCGGAGTCGAGATTCTGGTCGATTCCTCCGAGCTCGGCGTGGTCGGGCTCGTCGAAGTGCTCGGCTCCATCTTCAAATTCATGCGGATTTTCTATTTCCTGCTCGGAAAAGCGAGGGAGAACCGCCCGGACGCCGTGGTGCTGATCGACTATCCCGGCTTCAACATCCGTCTCGCGAAACGCCTCAAAAAAATGGGGATTCCGGTAATCTGGTACATCAGCCCGCAGGTGTGGGTCTGGCGGAAGTCCAACATTCCGAAACTGGCGCATTACTGCACGAAAATGATGGTGATTTTCCCGTTCGAGGTCGAGGTCTACAAAGGCAGCGGGCTGGACGTGGAATTCGTGGGGCATCCGCTGGTGGAGATCGTTCAGGAACGCCGCGACCCGGCGCTGACGCGCGACCCAAACCGGATTCTTCTCCTGCCCGGCAGCCGACGGAGCGAGACAAAACGCCTGCTGTATCCGATGCTCCGGACGGTTTCCCTTCTCAAGGAACGGCATCCGGAACTGGAATTCGTCGTGGCGTCGCCCCGCCGGAAAGTCGCGGACGACGTGGTGCGCGACCTGAAGGAATTCCGGGACAACCACCCGGAAATCGTCCTGCCGGAAATCCCGGTCGCCTGCGGCGAAACCGCGAAATGCCTCCAGACATGCGCCGCCGGATTCGCCGCGTCGGGCACGGTCACGGTGGAATGCGCAATCGCGGGACTCCCGCTGGTGGTCGCCTACCGCCTCAATCCGGTCACCTTCCTGCTGGCGCGGGTGATCATCCGCAAGCTCTTCCGGAACGCCTTCACCATGCCGAACATCATCCTCAACCGCGTGGTTTTCGAGGAGTTC
>CAZORN010000226.1:0-4932 GCA_964581935.1 uncultured Victivallales bacterium | reverse complement strand
GCCACGCTGCGGACGACCTGCGCCTTCTGGATGCCGCCGATGACGAAATCCTTGCCGCTGTTGCCGACCTGAACCTCCGCGTTGAAGGTGGAACGGCTCAGACGGGGAAAGCCGTCGCCGGTCCAGCCGATCAGGGAGGTGCTGGCGGTGGCCAGAGTCAGGGTCGTGCTCTTGGCGGTCACAACGGGCGTGATGTCCAGATCGAAACGGAAACTGTTGTCCGCTTTCGTGATCTGCTCCTTACCGTTCTGGATGTAGAATTCCCCGCCGACGCCCGGGACTTTCGGCACGCCTTCCGGGATTTTCTCATTCAGGGTCTGACCCGCGATCGTCTTGGAAACGTCGTCATAGAAAAGGCCGGAACTGACCTGAAGCTTGGAGTTGTTGCGGTTTTTGGCCAGAAGAACGCCGTGCGTCAGGATTTTCGCCTTTCCGGTGACGGTCAGGAAGTCCAGATACTTCGAGTTCCACTTCGGATTGAAGTTGAAGAAATCCGTGCGGCTGGAACCGGAATTGTTGACGCCTCCGGAAAAGGTGGACGCCCAGTTGTTGCGGTAGCGTCCGCCGGTGGAGAAGAAGTCCGCGCCGTCATTGTTCTTCCAGCTCTGGAAGTCGACGCCGATCTTGTCGTCGTTTTCCGCATAGACCTCGAGGAGCCGATAGCTGATGCGGACTTCGGGCATGGGCTTGTCGTATTGAACGATCATTTCCTGAATGTGTTTCCAGGACCAGAAGGGAGCGGCAACGACCAAGGCGTTGAGCTGTCCGTCGACGACGAGCACGTCAATGCCTCCGGTGAATTCAAAGTCGTTCCCGTTGGCGCCCACCTTATTGACCATTTCGCGGAGATTGGCCGCGGAGTTCACCTTGGGATAGTAGATGAACTTGGGGCGCCCGGAGGTGAACCCGATTCCGGGCTGGTCCAGACGCTCGATGATGCGGTCGATGCTCTCGCCGTTGGTGGTCTTGGAAAAGCGGTAATCCTCGGCCGAGACCAGAAGGATGCCGGTGCCGTCATTGTATTTCAGGGACTCCACCTGAACCGGGCTGTCGGCGATCTGGGTGCCCTTCACGACAGAGAGCAGATAGCCGCGAAGGGCATACGGCTCGGCGTTCTTGAGCACATACGCCTTGGTGAGGACGTACGGGTCGGTGTTGTCCCGGATGAAGTGAATGGCCTTGGTTTCGTCCTTCACATTCAGCCGGAGCTGGGTCTGGACGGTGGAATTGCCGTAGCCCTTGGTGTTTTCCGCGTTCTCGCTCCGGAGGGTGCCCGGAATCGCTTTGGGGGTGACGGTGACGTCTTCAGCCGCGCCGATCAAGCCGACGGCCAGCAATGCCGCGGATGCGGCAGCAATATATGAATTCATGTGTTAAACTCCTTCCGTTCTCATCAGTTCTCTTCTTCCAGAATGACTTCGCGGCTGACCGGAGAAGGCGGAAGCAGTTCCGGATGGACCAGATTCGCCTCGGCGGTCACGATGATGTAGGTTTTCTCTTTGAGGGTCGTCGTAGTGCCGAAGAGATATTTGAGGACGGGAATCTTCACAAGGAAGGGAATCCCGATGCTTTCTTCGGCATCCGTCTCACGGGTGTAGGTGGAGAGGAGCTTTTCAGTCTTGAATCCCAGCGTCAGACTTCCGGTCGTGTAACTGGAGTTGCCCAGTTCGTCGCCGCGGTTGTTGCGTTCCACGACATCCCGCGTGAGAAGCTGGTAGTTGAAAACCACGCCTCCGTTGTTTTTCCTGTAGAAATCCTCATTGGACGGAATGTGTCCGATCGAATCTATCTCGCCGGTTTCGGCGCCGAAGCAGATGACCGGGTTGTTGAGCACGAAGTCGAAGGCCGCTTTCGGACTGGAAACGACAAAGCTGCGGTCATCCGCGTCCTTGACGATATTCTGGTAGTCCGGCGTCAGCGTGGCGCGGTATGTGCGGTACTGGTTCAGCGCGGGATCGTCGTAGATCGCCGTGTTGACGAACGTCAGGTTGGTGTGAGCCGCCAGTTTCGCGTTCCCCGACTGCTGGAGAAGACGGATGAAGCTCAGGTCGAACTGCGGAGCGGTGAAGAATCCGCCGTATCCCCAGCTGCTGGAGAAGTTCTTGGCGAAATCCGTGAATTTGGTCGCGCCGCCGATCAGTTGCGCGATGGCCTCGTTGGAGAAGACGTCGCCTCCGTTGAAGGCGGCCTCGAACAGGTTCAGGCCCGGACCGTTCCGCCAGGCAAGGTAGTCAACGCCAATGTCGCGGAGCTTGCTCTCGCGGACTTCGTAGTAGTTCAGACGGAGATTGACCTGCGGGACGGGACGGTCAAGCGCCTTCACCCACGCCAGAATCGAAAGCGCCTGGACCTTGTCGTCTTTCCAGTAGATGGTATTGGTATCCTTGTTCAGATAGGCGTAACCTTCCACGGACTTGATGGCAAGGTTGACGATCCGCACGATGTCTTCCGCCGCACGGTAGTTCGGCGTATAGGCGATACGCGTGATTCCCGTGCCTTCCAGAATCGATCCATACTGATCCAGTTTGCCGGGACGGTCGATCTTGGAGATCAGGTCGTCCACATACGGCAGAAAACTTTCCCCGGTCGAAACGATCAGGAAGTTCTTTTTCGCAGCCGAATAGTTGACGCGCTCCACTTTCGATTTCGAATGGTAGCGCTTCACCGCCGCCTCGATATAAGGCCGGACGTCTGTCGCTTTGACATACTTGAGCTCATACAGTTTGGTGGCAAGACGCAATTGGGCGTCGTCCTGAAGCAGGCGGATGGTCCGGACTTCCGCCTGGGAGTCCTGGGCGTTCAAATACCCGGCCGCCGGAAGCAGAGCTCCCAGCAGCAGAAACAAAATTCTTTTCTCTTTCATCATTTATCATTATCCTTTGTCCTGTGTGTTAGTGAATGCGGTCGGATGAACCGCCGCAACATCGGATCTGAATATGGATCCGTCCAAAACAAAGGTTGTTTTGCCGGAGAAGAGGTTCGTGGTTTTCGTTCATGTTCTTTCTTTTGAGACTCCTTTCATTGGTTTTCAAGTTGATGCCGGGATCACAGAAAGTTGAAACTGATTATTTTAGGCCGCTTGTCGATCACTCCGGAAATCACACGGAACAGCGCTTCCTGATGGAGAATTCTGCCCTCCTCGCTTTTCCGCTCGAAACGTACCGCCCAGAAGGAGACCGTCACAAACGGATTTTCAATCTGGAATGCGTATTTATACGAAACCGGCTTGCCGAGGGTTTCGACGATGCTCTTATAAGCCCCGTCGAATTCCGCTTCCCCGAACTGCTTCCGCATATCCGCCGGAAGGGCTTCCACGAACGCCTTCGGTTTGTTGCGGAGAAACGCCTCCACCAGTTCCCGGCCGTTTTCCTCCGGACGGATCACCGGTTTGGACTCCTCTTTCTTCGCTTCCGCACCCTTTTCCGAAAGGGATGCGCACCCGGCGGTAGACATTGCAATAAAAAGGCCCACCGCCGCTCCCCTGAGAATCAATGTTTTTTTCGCTTTCACATTAACTACCATTTTAATATTTGTTTTATTCGATATAAATAGAAATTAATCATTACCATTCATATCATGATTTTTATATTATATAGGGAAAATCAATTTTTTCAAGAGGTTGATTTTAAAAATATACTAATTTTGTAGACATTTTAAATTCAAAACAGTGAAAAGTGGCTCTTTTTAACCGAAAACATGATTTTTTTACGCTGAAAATGAATTACGGGTTGCGAAATTCACCGACCGGGATTATATTCTCTACTCATAATGTAGACTACCCAAAAAAAGCCCCCCTGCGACCGGAGGGAGACCGGAGAAGAAAATGAGTGATCTCAAGCATATCATGGAATCCCAGAAAGGCCTTTTCGAAGCCCTCGGAAAAGCGGCCGCAGGTGAAATCAAAATCCCGGAAGTCAAACCCGCCTGCGGGGTCTTCGGAATCCTGATCCAGCGCAACGATCTGCTGGCGACCAGAGTCCGCATCACCGGCGGGGAAATCGCCGTCGGAAAACTGCTGTTCCTTGCCGGACTTACGGAAAAAACCAAACCCGGCTACATCCATTTCACCACCCGTCAGGCGATCCAGATCCACGATGTCTCACCGGCCGCCGCCTCTGAAATCGTGCGCGGCTGCACCGCAAACGGTCTTCCCTTCCGGGGCGGAGGCGGAGATTCCCTCCGCAATATTTCGACCTCCGTCTTTGCCGGGGTCGCCCCGGACGTTTCCGCCGATCTGATTCCCTACGCCCGTTATCTGGTCGATGTCATTTTCGACTGGGAGGAGGCGTTCAGGCTTCCGCGCAAGATCAAGCTCGCCTTCGCTTCCGAAAACGATTCCGCGCTCGCCCTGCGTCAGGACCTCGGTTTCGTGGAAACCCGGAATGCGAAAGGTCAATTCGGATTCAAGGTCTTCGGCGGAGGCGGATTCGGACGCAATCCAGCGCTTGGAATCCCCCTGATCCCGTTCATTCCGCCCTCCCGGCTGGCGCGGGCGGCGCGGGCCATGGTGGAATTCTTCAGCGAACACGGAGACCGCACCAACCGCGCCGCCGCCCGTATCCGCTATATCGCCGCACGGCTCGGAAAAGCCAAATTCAAAAAACTCTACCTTGATTACTACCGGAAACTCGAAGGAAGGGAATTCCCGCCCATTCCGGAATTCCCTTCCGACTGGAACGCGAAGACTCCGCACTCCTTCGCCCTGCCGGAACACTGTCCGCAGGAAGACTCCGGTTTCCGACGCTGGCTCCGTTTCGCCACCCGGAAAACACGCTTCAAGGGAGAGGTATCCATCCAGCTTTTCATTCCGAAGGGCATACTGAGCGTGCCCGGATTCCGGCATCTGGCGTCCCTGCTGGACCGTTTCGGCGTTCCGGCCGTGCGTCTCACGATCGAACAGAACATTCTGATTCCGGCCTTCCCGGAAGAGGC
>CAZORN010000225.1:0-4970 GCA_964581935.1 uncultured Victivallales bacterium | reverse complement strand
GTTCCGATTTCCGAGTTGCCGCGGCGTTCCACCTGAATCACGATCAGGTTCTTCTGTTTGGCGGAAAGGGTTCCGGTGAGGTCGAAGGGCATCGGTTTCATGAAACCGGACCCCATGCCGATGTATTTGCCGTTGCACCAGACACGGACGACGCTGTCCGCGCCCGGAATGAGGAGCCCGACCTCCTTTTCCTTGATCGGGGGCGTCCAGACGCGGTACCAGACGGAGCCGTTGGGGAGGTTGATCAGCCCCTGTCTGGCCCAGGTCGATTCGTAGGTGCGCGTGGTCACGAGATCGTCGTCAGCCATCTCCGGATTCATCAGCCCGAATTTATTGCCCTGGCTGTATGGATCGAAGACCGTTTTGAGCCGGTCGGGGAATTGGAAGACGATCCGGTAAGGTGCGGAGGAATAGAATCTGGACTTTTCGAGCGGGGATTGGAAGAAGCGGACCATCATGCGGCTTGCACCGTTGGCAACCGTGCCTGTTCCGGCCTTGAAAGCATCCTCCTTTTCCTTCTGCGTCCTGGTGAAAATCTTTTCGGCTTCCGCGAACTTGAAATCATTCATCAGACGACGCATCTCGAGGAAGTCTCCGAGCTGGGCGACCGGGATCCGGGCGAGGCGGACGCGCTCTTTTTCCGCCGGGAGTTTTGCCGCTTTTTCAGCCTCGTCGATAAAACGGAGGGAATCGGCGACGAACTTCTTGTCGTACATCAGCGGGAATGCGTGGAAACTGCCGGATTGTTCCTGTGCTTTCGACTGGCGGTCGGTCAGCATGAGCCAGTATTTTTCCATGGGAGCCGCGCCGTCGCCGTAAGCCTTGCGGCAGAATTGGGCGAGCGTGGCTTTCATATCCGCGTTCACGTTCCAGAGCAGGATCGCCTCGTAATAGTTCGAGGGGGCGAGGGTTGCGCCGGCGGCAATGGATTCGTTATAGACTCCGAGGACGCCCATCTTATGGTAGAGCGGCAGGTCGTCGGCCCACATTTTGAGTTTGGAATAAGGAAGGAAATGTTCGGCCAGGTTCCAGTTGTATCCGCGGAAGAATTTCGGGATCGGCTCTTTTGCCCATTGGTCGAGAATCTTCTTGTAGTAGGCGCGGGTGGAGACCGGTTCGAGCGTGGAATGAAGCCGCGAATAGGTGATGTCGGCGATGACGATCACGGTACGCGGATGGACTTTGTACCGGGCCGGGTAATCCGCATGACAGCTGTAAAGGTAGAATCCGAGGTGGAGGTTCGGAAATTCCTTGCCGATCTTGTCGAAGATCTGGTTGATGAGAAGAATCTGAAGATCGGTGATGTCTTCGTTGCCTGAAATGGGGTCGATTCTGCCCGCCGAGGCGTCCATGCTTTCCTTGGAAACCGAATATCCGCCGCCGTCGGAAGGTCCGACGCCGATGCAGACGAGCTTATCCTTCGGCCACTTGTTTTTCCGGAACTGGTCGCGGATGTAGTCGCAGAAGAGTTCGATGACGCGCGGGTGGGTGGTTTCAAGCTGCGGGCCTTCCCGTTTGAGGGAGCCGTCGAGCTGCCGGACCAGCGCATACATTTCCGGGTGGGCGTCGAATTCCTTCTGGTTGTTTTTGATGATGGTTCCCCAGACGTGTCCGCCCTGCATGACCAGCGGATGCGTATCGCGTTCAGTCAGTTTCATGCGGCGTTTCCAGACCTCGAAGTCGGCTTTTTCAGTTCCGGCGAAGTAGCGCGCTCCGCCGGAAAGCCACGGGGAACGCACGGCGAACGAGGGGCGCTCCGTGATGTCCATATCCGGAATGGAAAGGTTTTTCACGGACGGGATGACTTCGCCGATTTCGCCGGGCATGACCCAGTCGCAGCCGAGGCGGCGGAGGAATTCATAGATTCCGTTTTCGCCGTAGATGGTCACATTCGGGCCCTTGACGCAGAGACGGAAACCGTCGCCGTCGAATTTTTCAAGGACGATGCGCGTGGGAGCCTTTTTTTCTCCGACGGAGAGTTCGGCCCCGCAGAGCTTTTTGAAATGATATTGCAGATCCTTGACAGCGGCGCTGTCGGGCATGGACCCGAGTTCGATCGTGGCGACGGGCTTTCCGTCCCGCACCAGTTCCGCGGCTCCGGCCAGCATGACTGCTCCGGCCAGGGTGAGAGTAATCAATTTCTTCATGTTGCCTTTCCGTCGAGTTGTTTCAGGAATCCTTCCGGAATGCGCGCCGCATACACCTGAGGCACGCCTGTGACGATCGAATTGAAAATCACGAATTTATTGTCGGGCGTCATATAGGGATGCACATGGCTGTGCTGGCAGGAGCCCTGACGCGTGAAGCTGTTGCAGAGTCCGATGCTGCGTCCGTCCGAGACGTTTCCGATATAGATCCGCATGTCGGTATTGTCTTCCGCGATGAAGTATTTTCCGTCATCGGAGATTGCGATATGGTTGAAGAAACGGTCCTGCGCGATGATGCGCGGTTTTTCATCGCCGAGGCGGACGCCGTAAATGGCCGAGCGGGGCATCCATTCCTCGCCGGGGCGCGGTTCCGCGTAGGAGACGAAGGAACTCGGGGAAACGGAAACCTGACAGGCGGTGAATGCGAGTTCTCCGGTCCGGGCGATCCATGTTTCATGACCGGTGCATCCGGGCGTCCACGGGCGGCCGGCAGCCAGCGGCGTGACCTTTCCGGAGGCGACGTTCAGATGGTAGAGCGTGGCTCCGAGGGGACCGACGAACGAACGCATGTCTTTGGACGGATCGTTGACGCCTCCCCGATTGATCTGGAGCATTGCCTCATCGCGGTTTCCGAGGTTGAATTGAGCGTGCGGATTGATCATGTCCTCAACCTCGCAGATGATTTCTCCCTTGCCGGTGGCGAGGTCGATGCACTTCATGCCGAACATGCGCGGTTTGCCGGGAATCGGCCACGGACCGCAGATGAACCGCGTTTCATCGGGAGAAATGGATCCTGACAGCGGGGTGTTGCCGGGCAGTTCGAACATCCTGGTTGATTCGAGCGTCGTGAGGTCCAGACGCATGAATACGATTTTTTCGTCCTGAAACACCTGATAGTAGACGGTATTCAGGAAACAGTTCGCCCCGCAGGGGACGCCCTCGGCGACCTTGGCGATGCGGAGGGTGTCCATCTTGCAGACCCATATTTCGACGGGGTGGCCGAACGGCTTTCTTATGAAAGCCGCCACACTGCCGTCCAGCGCCGCATAGCGCTGTTCGCAATAGATGTTGTTGCTCAGGACCGCGTCGCTTGTGAGCTGTTCCACAACGCAGCCTGTTTCTGGATCGATCCCGAATTGAATCGCTTCCGGGATCCACCGTAAATTTTTCGGATACATTTTTCTACCTTTCTATATGATTACCGGAAATCCTTCCCGGCGACATCCCGGGGAAGGAGCATCCTGTCGGAACGGAAGGAAAGGCCGGACGGAACGGTCATGGGCAGGAAAATACCGGTTCCAACGACCTTCCAGACTCCCGGTTTCGCGGGGATGGAATAGTAGCCGTTGTAAGACTGTTTGGCGACCTGTTTGCCGTCCGGGCCGAAAAGCGTGCAGCGCGGTATCTTCGCATAAAAGCCAAGGCGTTCCGTGCCTTTCGGGACATAGAAGAACCGTGTTCCGGAAAGGGCGGCTTGCTTTCCGGAATCGCCGGGCGACAGAACCAGGGAATCCGCGGGGAAAACGAGGTTGGTCATGTCGCCGCCGTCGGAGGAGACGACGCGATGGAGTCCCGCGTGTTTCGGGCGGAGCGTCACGGAGCGTTCCTTTCCGTCCGGCGGAACGCTTTCATCGTGCGCAACGGTGGTTTCCAGTTCGCCGGTTTCGGAAACGCCTCCGATCTGGACAAGGGTGAGTTTCACGTTTCCGCGGTCGCGGTAATGCTTGATGAGCCCGCCTGTGACCTTGAGTTCAAGCGGGGAGCCGTCGCTCCAGATCAGGAATTCGCGGGTTCCGCGCACGGGTCCGGGCTGTCCTGCCTCTTTCCCGGCGGAAACCGTGACCGGGACGAGGTCCTGACCGAATTCGACTGCTTCGAAATCCAGCAGGGCATTGTTTGCGATCCCGTCCGAAACGAATTTGGCCAGTTCGGCCTCCGTCGGGGGAGGCGTCTTCTGCCAGTCGATTTTCTCGATCTTATCCTTCGGAACTGAACGGGGAAGGAGATCGCGGGTGTCGCGGTACATTGCGTAGGTATGCACCATGCGGGTATCGCGCATGGCCGCGCCGAAACGGAGAAGATTGTTGTAGGAAGCCGCCGTCGGAGAGTTTCTATGGTTGAAAAGGAGTTCACAGAAACGCGTGTAACAGACCAGATCGTTGATTCTTGCCAGTTCCTGACCGGTGGCCGTTTTGCGGGCCTCTGCAAGCGCGCGGTACATCCGTCCGAGAAGGTCGGCGCTCAGCGGACGCGGCTTGTCGCCGTCGATGAGGGAATAGAACTCGCGCATGGGTTTTTCCGACTTCGGAAACGCCTTGGCAAAGAAATCATTGAGGATTGCTTCGCGGTTTTCCTTCGGATTCCAGAGCAGACGCGCCGCCATGTAGTAAACAAGTCCGCCGGGGCCCCATGCGTCCGTGGATTCCGCACTCATGAAACGGGCGCCTTTTGAATGGAAAAAGTCGATGGAGTCAGCGATTTTCTTCTTGCTCATGGCGCCCGGGGCGATGTTCGCGTAATAGTATTCCCGGATGCCGAGGACAGCGCCCGTTTTGCTCCATTCGCTGATCAGGGTGTCCACCGTCCAGCCTTCGCGGATGAACTGGGTGGCGATGCTGACGACGACGTTCTTTTCGGGCTTCACCCGGGTCGGCGGCGGAGAATGCTGGTTGTAGGCATACATGCCGACCCGGCAGTCCGGTCCGACGGCGCGTGCGACTTCATTGGCGAGAGTCAGCGCGCGGTCGGTGATGTTCCCGAGCTTGGCGCATTCGGCGCATTCGCACCAGCCTCCGCCGTCCGTGGGATCGCAGGAGATGGAAT
>CAZORN010000224.1:0-4982 GCA_964581935.1 uncultured Victivallales bacterium | reverse complement strand
GAAGAAGTCGCCGCCGCGAAAAAGGCGTTCGGCTTCCCGGAACAGGATTTCTACGTTCCCTCCGATGTCCGCTCCATGATCTCCGCCCGTATCGCCGAACTCGAAAAAGAGGCCGCCGCGTGGGACGCCAGGTTCCAGAAGTTCACGGAAGCCAATCCCGAGAAGGCCGCCCTCCTTTCCAAGATGCTCCATCGCGAAGCGCCCGCCAACCTGCTCGAAGAGCTCGTCGCCGCCGCGCCGAAGGATAAACCGGTCGCCACCCGCGCCTCCAGCGGAACGATCCTCCAGAAGGCCGCCGCGCTGGTTCCCGCCCTCTACGGCGGTTCCGCCGACCTCGCGCCCTCGACCAAGACCGACCTCAAGGGCGTGGAATGGTTCTCTCCGGAGCACCGTGAGGGACGCAACTTCCACTTTGGCGTGCGCGAACTCGGCATGGGCTTCTTCGCCAACGGCATGGCGCTCTACGGCGCGGCCATCGCGTATTCCTCGACCTTCTTCGTGTTCTCCGACTTCATGAAGCCCGCGATCCGTCTGGCCTCTCTCCAGAAGCTGCCCGTGATCTACGTCTTCACACACGACTCCTTCTTCGTCGGCGAGGACGGCCCCACCCATGAACCCATCGAACAGCTCGCCATGCTCCGCACGATTCCGGACATGACCGTGCTGCGTCCCGCCGAAGCGATCGAATGCGCCCACGCGTGGAACTACGCCATCACCGCGAAAGCGCCGGTCGCGCTGATCCTGACCCGTCAGGACCTCCGTCCGCTGAGCGAAGCCGCGGTCAAGAAGATGGCCTTCGAAAAAGGCGCTTATGTGGTCTCCTGCGAAGAGGGCTTCGAATACCTCCTTATCGGCACCGGCTCCGAGCTCAATCTCGCGCTGGACGCCGCCGAAGAGCTCCGCAAGGCCGGCAAGAAGGTCCGCGTGGTCTCCATGCCTTCCTGGGAACTTTTCCTCAAGCAGGACAAAGCCTACCGCGATTCCGTGCTTCCCCCGAGCTGTAAAAAGCGCGTCTCCATCGAGGCCGGCACCACGTTCGGCTGGGAGAAGTTCATCGGTGAAGAAGGCCTTGCGATCGGCTTGGATCATTTCGGCGCGTCCGCTCCGTACAAAGTGCTGGCCGAAAAATTCGGCTTCACGGTTCCGGGCGTCCTCGAGAAGATCAAAACCCATTTCAAGATCTGACGGATTCGGACGTTCTTTCAAAAACGGCGGACAGCGATGCCCGCCGTTTTTTTTATCCTTACGTTACGAAAGAATTCCGGTTGCGGCATAAAAAAAGCCGCGGGCATTGTATACAACAAGAAAAGGTTTTCGCATGATACCGGGAAAAGGTTTGCGCAAATACGCATTACCGCGAATTACTGCGTCAAACCTGAAATTCCGTGATGCATCGGGACGGCATCAATGACGCGACATGCTGCGACATCGACGAAAAAGGGGCGGAAAAGGTGAAAATTCATGCAACTGCGAACGGAAAATCTCACTTCATCGTTTTCATGCCGGATCGGCGGCGGTGACGGCCTTGCCACCCCCTGGCGTCATGAAGTCCGTCAAACCTGTAAAAGGTTTTCGCAAAACGGAGGGGAATGCAGGGAGTGAATTGCCAATCGGAAGCATCCGCGATTCAAAAGGAATGGTACTGATTGACATGAATGTCTGCCAAGCAGCACCCCGGTGATTATGCCACATTCTGCATCATCCGGGACGTGATATTACTATAGCCCAGAAAACAAAAATATCAAATGGGGTTCAACGGAATGAGCCATTGAAAAGACTTCTTGCTTGACATTCTATCAAAATTGGAGTATAGTTCGGTATGTTTCGGTAATGCCGGGTGCGGCATAATTGCCGGGATTCGCGCGAGACGGCACCCAGTCTCGCATGTCCTTTTTTTGCGAAAACCTTTTATGATTTTCAATGGTCGCGATTCCGGAAGCGGCTTGCCGTGGCCCATTATAAAAAAGGTCTTGACCGGCATGGATGTCTGCCGATCACTACCCCGGAGATTATGCCACATCCTGCATCAACCGGAGCATATAGGTAATTTATAACACGGTTTGCAAAAGTCAAGACGGTTTTTAAAAGCGGAAATCCTTCTTTCACAACGGCCATGAGTCGGGGATCGCTTTTGGAGTATTCTTTTCAAGTCGGAACATGGGGGATTTCACCAGTTTGCAAAGTCAATCAAAATTTTTTATACCGTCAACAGCGGACTATTTTAACTATATCACCTTGTTCATTTCTGGCAATCCAACTGCTGCTTTTTTCGTCGTATTCGAGAGCATCTCCGTCATCATCGATATAACTGTGCGGCACATATTCTCCATCACCAACCATAACCATACCCGGGTCCTCTTCCGGATGAATCTTTTTTTCGCTATTTATCATATCCATGACATTTCATCATCATTGGTGACGGAATTCTTTTCGTGACCCTCTACGACTGCCGCGCATTCCACTATCCAGGAACAATTCGGACAATCCGTTTTCATTTTTGCGAAAACCTGTTATTCGCCATACCCGATGGGAGATTGTATTTCTAATGAAGGATTCAAGTCGTGCGCTTTTTGTTTTAATTCTTCAAATTTTTTATAAAGTTCCTTTAATCTTTTTTGGTGTTTATCTCTATCCGCGGGGTCTTCGTCGACTGAGTGTATATAGATGCTACCTATTCTCGAACATATATCACCAATATCCTTCAATAATTGTATTTCTTCCCATTCTTTTACGCTTTTTCGTGGTAAATTGTAATATTGGACTTGAGGTTTTTCCCGTTTCTTTTTCCCATTCATATCTAAAGCTATATCATTAAGGGAATCGGCCATTGTTGTAACTGTTGATTTCATGTTTTCAGGGACAACGGGCATCACTGCGTTTCTCAACATTTCAGCTATAATATCCAGTTTACCAATATACCGACCATAATCCTTCTCTACTCGTCTGGGCTCCGGAACAAGAATTTCATTCATTAATGACTCAAGACGCGTAATTTCATCGTCTGATGGAGCCCACAGTTTTACAAATTCTTCAATTCTAGAAAGCGGAATAGAGTCTTTTGCTTCGAGTTGACGCCACAAGACTGGAGCCGACACATGTAATGTTCTGGCCGCCTCTGCATTGGAAATATGACCAAGTTCTAGCCATTCCTGTAATATTGCAGCAATTTCTTGATTTTTGATGCCTGCCATGGTGAATTCTCCAGTAATCTGTACACCCATTTTTTGAATAATATAGCATTTTTGCAATCAAATACGAGCACAAAGATGAAAAATGCTCTAAAAAAACACTTTTCGTGCTTGACATTACTGTCATTACCGTTATATTTCTATTAAAATAGCAACGAAACGGAAACTGGGGTAATGTGAAAACGACTTTTGAGGATGTAAAAACCGCGCTTCAAGCCGCCGTTCAGAAGGCGGGAAACAAGGCGAAGCTCAGCCGTGGCTCCGGCGTGAAATACGGGTTACTCTGCTATTATCTCGGGGATAACGCGAAACTTGAAAAGATGTCCTTGAAATCTTTCTTCAGGCTCTTCCCGGAAGCTGGAATCGACTTTTTCAACGAGAAGAAAGCACCGAATCAGGCAATCATCGATGAAATGGTTTCCGGGCTGAATGAAATGCAGCGCGCGGTTCTGATCGGGATGATCTGTGAAAAGTTCAATCTTGATATAAACCCAGCAAAGGAGGCGTGACGATGAAAGAAAGACATTTTGAGTTCGAGGGACGGGAAGCCAAGGTGGACGAACATTACAACATCCTTCTCAAAGTCGCGGATGTGGCGGCGGACTTGCAGCTTACGCCGGAAGCTGTGATGAAGGATATTGGTGATCGTGACGGCTGGATACTGGCCGCAGATGTCTTTTACGTTGCCGGGAAATGGGCAAAGAAAGAAGCATTTTCAAATTGGGGTTCTCAATACGCTCTTCTTGAGCGTTTTATTCGCTCCCGGATGGCCTGTAACGATGCCCTGTTGAACGAACTGGTCCAGACCGCCGCGCAAATGGGACGGCTTCAGCGTCTGGCGATGGAATATCGCGGCATTCTGGCCGAACTCGACCATGAATTCAAGGGGAAACGGGTGATCTTCGGAAAGCTCGTGGAAGCAATCGACCGGGAACTTGACTACGGGGCGCGGTGGTTTCCCGGAACTGTGGGAAAACCGGTGGAATATCCGGAAGCGGCTTCCCTCGGAAAGGCGGTCGGGGAATGACGGCGAAAAAACAGTTCCCGAAGAACTATAACGGCCCCCGGAGCGCGGTTTCTTTTCTCCCGTTTGAAACCAGGGTAGCCCTGTTTTTCGATCTCAAGGACGGCCTTTCCCTGGAGGAGGCCGGAAAGAAATACGCAATCCCCGTTTCTCGTGTGTTTGGATACCGGAAGACAAAGGAATTCAAGGTCTTCGAGGAACAGCTTTTCAAGATTCTGTATGAGGAACGGAAGAGCCGCAGAGCAGGAAACAATCCGACAGAGCCGGAAGGAAAACGGTGACATGACGATTCCACGCCAGCTGGAAGGAAACAACAAATGCGGACGCCAGGGCCGAACCGCCCGGCTTCCCTACGTGATCCGCTTCCGCATCTTTCTGGAACTCAAGAACGGCGGGAAACTGGAAGATACGGCGGCGAAGTATGGATTGTCCCGGCCCGGTCTCGGACGCTGGAAGATGTCCGGCGAATTCAAGGCGATGGAGGAGGAGTTCAACAAGCGTCTGTTCGACACTTGCGGACTGCCTCCGGAAAAGCAGGAAAAGGCGATTGCCTACGCCATGCTGGAAGCCCATTGGAACGAAGCGCCGGAGAAAGAATTGTAAGTTTGTCAGTTAATGATTTGTAAGTTTTTGGATATGAATAGAAAAGGAGAAGAGACGATGAAGCAGGAAGGAAAAGCCGGGATGTATGAAACGGGGCTCACGTCCCCCGAATTTGCCCGTTATGCGGAATGGCTGACGAAAGAAATGCCGGAAACAAAAGTCCTGTA
>CAZORN010000223.1:0-5037 GCA_964581935.1 uncultured Victivallales bacterium | reverse complement strand
CCGATTCATCGACGTTCCGGAAAAAGTCTTTCACGGCTTTTCCCGGAACGTTTTTTCATCTCTCGTCAAGGAAAAAATCAAACGATGGAAGAGCTCAGGAACGTGCTGAAATCCTTCAGAAGATTTGCATAGACCGGCGCACAGGACGGGTCAGGTTCAAGCGTCTCCTCCGGTATGGAAAACATCGCGGACAGCGTTTCAAACGGAATGACTTCCACGGCGTTGGCCGCCCGCATGGCTGCGCCGAGCCCGGCGGAATCCGTCACGGAGAGAGTCTCGATCCGCGCCTGAAACACGTCGGCAAGAATCCGCCGGAAGCCTTCCGACCTTGACGCTCCGCCGGTCAGCCGGATTCGGGTGACGGGTTCCCCCATCCATTCGGAGTGGAGACGCATACTCAACGCCTGGGATTCGAGGATGGCCCGGATTTCTTCCTCGGGCGAGGCTTCTGAATAGTTGCGTTTCACGCACGGATTCAGCACAAGGGGCGTGCTTTCCGGCTCGAAGCAGGGGAGCATGAGCTTTCCGCGGTTTCCGGGAACGGTCCGAAGGAGAGCGCCGCGGTCGAAAAACTCGCGGTCAGCCCCTGCTTTTTCCCTGATTTTCTCCCGAGCGAGCGAACCGTTCGTGAAACAGATCAGGCTCATGAACCCGCCGGAGGGATTGCCGAAGACATGTCCATATCCCTTCGGATCGGTTTTGAAAGTCCGCATCGGGGCGAAAAGGGTGTCGCTGGTGCCGAGGCTGATTCCGAAAACGCCCGGACGGGAAGCGCCGATTCCGACGAGGCTGTTCGGGTTGTCCCCGGACCAGACCGTTACCGGGATTCCAGGCGCGAAACCGAATTTTTCAAAGTATGAAGAGAGTTCCCCGGCGATGGTGTCCGAGGGGCGGACCGGAGGCAGTTTTGCCATCAGCCCGGGCGCGGTGAAGTCCGTGATTTCGGTATCCCACTGAAGCGTTTTCAGGTTCAGGAGATTCATTCCGGCGCCGTCGCCGAAATCGATCGGGGCGTGTTTGCCGCAGAGCACGGAACAGAGAAAGGAACTGACCAGATGAACGCGGAACGTTTTCGCCCAGGCTCCGGGATTTTTCTTTGCGAACTTGCGGATCTGCGGTCCGGTGAAACGCTCGATCGCCGGACTGCCCGTCAAGGTCTGCATCCGGGCGCCGAAACGGGCGTCGAGTTCGCGGCATTCCGCCTCGGTCGAACGGTCCATCCAGATCGGGGAAACAGGACGCGACAGGATCGGCCGGAGCTGTTCGGACAGGGGCTTATTTTGCGTAAACGGAGGAATTTCCGAGTTCAGGTAAACCGATCCGTGCTGCTGTCCGGAGCCCGAAATTCCGGCAATTTTCCGAAGGGGAACCCGCGCTTCCTTCAGACGATCAAAAGCCAGTTCGAGGGCTTCGATCCAAAGGATCGGATCGGACTGTTTCACGAACGGGTCGGGGGAAGGAATGAAGCCGTTCGGTTCGCCGAAGTGCGGAAGGTCACGGACGTAGTTTACCGAATTTTCGGCGACAATCCCGCCGCTGTCCGTGTCGATGACGATGCATTTGAGGCTCTGCGTTCCGGCGTCGATTCCGAGGTAGAGTGACATGGCGGAGGCTCCTTACAGTGCGCACATTTCGCGGATACTTTGAAGATCGGCGGCGGACTGCGTGATTCCCTTTTTCGGAGGCTTGATCCGGGCGGCGAGCTTGAGGGCGATGTCCAGCGCTTCGGAACAGTTGCGGATGAACTGACGCCGGGATTCATAGGGATCGCCGGGCGAGCCTTCCGCGCGGAGCATGTGACAGTCGAACTCGACCACGCCCTTCCAGCCGAGGTCCTGAAGAGCCTTGAAGAGAAAGATGGTCTCCTTGAGTCCCTCCGGCCCGGTGAGCGGGGGAAAATCATTGTCGAACTGCGCCTTGATCTGGGACCCGAAATGGAGGAATTTGAGCTTGTTCATGGAACAGAGGTAGGAGACGGTCAGGACGGCATTCATGAGGCACATGCTTTCATGCTGGAGGAGTTCCGGATTGACGCCCCAGAAGTCTTTTTCCTTGAGTTTACCGAGAATGAATCCGACGGCGTGTCCGCTGGTCGGCAGGAACATGTGTCCGCGGGGCTCGTTGGGCTTGGGTTCGACGGTGGCGCCGACATAGTTGGTCATCTTCTGCGACCGGATGTAGTCGGTCACATGGTTGAGCCCTTCCGCGAGCCATTCGTAGACCTTGTCGAAACGGGTGACGACCGGCACTTCAAAGCCGTCGCGCGCAACCCAGTAGACATAATATTTTGCGCCGAAAAAATGGCCGATGCGGAGGGTCCGTTCGACCTTCTTCGAGGCGAGCGCACGGATCGCGGGATCGGGATTGCAGAGGCCGCCGTCGCGGAACATCGGGTGTCCGTGGAGATTGCAAATGGAGGCATTGACGGAAAGCCCGGCCCCGTCCAGAATTTTCTTGAGGACGCGGAGTTTTCTGTATGCGGCGCTTTTCGGGTTGAGATCATCCTCGGGAGCGTCCGGATTCCACGGCACGAGATCGTCGTCATGATAGCTGGTCGCCTCGATCAATCCTTCTTTCCGGGCGGACCCGATGATCTCCGCGATTTCGGCTGAATCGAGTTTTTCCATGACGGGTCCTCCGAAGGGATCGCTCAGGGGATTGGCGACGCACCAGAAGGGCATCGAACGAAGCGTGACGCTGGATTTTGTCATTGAAACCTCCTTTTTTACGAAAATTCATTCTGCCATGAAATCAGGATATTCCATGTTTTTCAATGTGAAATATAAATGAGTTTCTCCGGAAAACCTTGACAAAATCACCAAAAAAGAGTAATTTATCACCATTGTGACAAAGAAAATGAAAAACGATACGGAATCCGCTTCTTTATAATCAATGAAAGAAAAAAAGTTTATGCGCAAAACATTCACGGCAATCTGCGCTGCGGCGCTTGTGACGGCATCCGCACAGGAAACCATTACCGCCTATCGAAACGGAAAAGATCTTCTGGTAAGAAGCGAGTTTTCGCCGCAGGAGGATCTGGTCATCAACATCAACCGGGTCGGCAATGAAAACGCGTATCTGATCCCGAAAACAGCGGCAATCACCGACTATGCCGGCAAAGGGCGGACGATTCATCAGGGCGGCGATGAATTCCCCGCGACGGCTTTCGACAGCTATGGCTTCCTCAGCGGCAACCACGGTTCCATTTTCGCACGAACACTCCTTATCCCGAATCACGGTATGACCGATAAGGACATCGGCACGCCTCTGACTGAAAAGGACGGCTATGTCTACCGGATTCTTCAGGTTCCGGACAAGGACCACATTCTGATTCATCCGGACGGGACCGGAGACACTTTCCGTAACGGATTCCGGGCGCACAAGAACGCCAAGCTCTTCCGGGATGGAAAGGAAGTCCCGTTCCAGAAATCGGAAGTATGTCAGCTCTATCCCCTGAACCGGATCACGGAATACCAATTTCTGGCGGACGGCAAAACACCTCTGCCGGACAAGACCGAAGTGAAATGCAGTTTCCTCGACCATCTCATAACCCATGACGTCATTTCCCCGCTCGCGATCATGGCGTGGGTGCGGAAGAATCCGGGCAAAAAACCCGAACCGGAACTTCAGGGAAAATGGGCAATGGCTTATGCGGATACAGAAGAAGAATGCGCGAAATATGCGGAATACATGAAGCTGGATTCTCTTGTCACCTATCGCAGCCTTTACCGCTACGAGCCGCGCGGCGCAAGCGTATTATACAGAAAAGCCGTTTTCAATGCGCCTCTCCCGCAGGTGAATTCCATGGACATCATGTTCGTCTGGAGCGGAGAAATTGCGAAGAAAAAGAACGAGGAGTTCTATATTCCGAAACTCAAACCGGTCAAACTGAAGGGAACGGACGGCGCGCCGGATGTCGACTGCGATCTCTCGGCCATTTATAAGATGCCGACGCCGATGCCGGTCAACTACTGGCTCGAGAAAAAAGACTGCCTGAATCCGGAAGACATGCCCGACCGTTTCATCCGCATCGTCGGCGACACGGACCGCGAACTCGGAATCGCGCTCGGCTATTCGCTGTTCATGGGCTGCACGGATAAGGCGAACAATGGCGCAAACCGGAACAAGCTTTTCCATTTATGGAAAACCAAGAAGATGTATCCGTATGTCTATTCGCTTTCCGACATCAAGCCGGGAAAGACCATGGAGACCGTCTGTTACAAACAATATTTCAACCCGAAGCTCGAACCGGACGCCACGGACTTCTACTGGCACCGGCAGGGCGATTCCATCGTGGTCTACCTTGATTTCCACAAGACACTGGCGGAAAAAACAATCGCGCTGCCCGCCGATTTCGCCGGAAAGAAAATAACTGTCCTCGAACAGACGCCCTCCGTAACTCTTCACAGCGGAAAGACGGTTCCGCCCGAAGGAATCCGGCTCGGCGTGAAGGACAACTACGGTTATCTTGTCCTGAAACTGGACTGAAAATACCTTTGGCATTCATGCGGTTTTTGTCTTCCGCGATCTGGAAAAATACGGTTTCCGGGCTATATTATCCTCTTTGAAAGAGAGAATATATGGAAGCCGCTGTCATTTTATCTTTGGATCTGTTCGGAACGCTCGTTTTCGCCGTAACCGGAGCCGTGAAGGGAGTCCGCGCCGGACTGGACGTTTTCGGGGTCACGGTGCTGTCCTGCTGCGTCGGAGTCGGAGGCGGAATCATCCGGGATTGCATCATCGGAGCCGTACCGGTGGCGGCGCTTCAGAACGAACAATACATCCTGATCTGCATCGCGGCGGGACTCCTGATCTTCTTCACGGCGAAATACTGGATGCGCTTCCGCAACATCATTCAAATCGGGGACGCCATCGGACTCGGCGTCTTCACTGCGCTGGGGGCACAGAAAGGACTTCAATTTCATCTCGGATACACGGGCATCGTCCTGTGCGGAGTCTTCACCGCCATCGGCGGTGGGATCATCCGCGACGTCCTGACGGGAACGATTCCCGTCGTTCTCAAGAGCGATTTCTACG
>CAZORN010000222.1:0-5055 GCA_964581935.1 uncultured Victivallales bacterium | reverse complement strand
TCGATTCCGGGATGGATTTCGATCGTTTTCCCCTGGATATGAATCTTGACGCCGGTTTGCTCATTCCAGAACAACAGCCAGAAGGGCAGTTTCCGACAGACGTTGTCCCAGTGTTCGATCCCGCAATAATAGTTATACTGCACGATCCTCAGGTCGGGCGGAAGAAGGTCATACCGCAAAAATGAACGGTTGGTGTTTTTGGACATACTCATGGTGTTTCGAGACATTTACTTTCTATTGGGAACCAATATAATTGTGATAAGGAAAAAATTCAATCCACCGGAGGCAAAGATGAAAAAAAGAAATTTCACATTAACGGAGGCAAAGATGAAAAAAAGAAATTTCACATTGATAGAATTACTGGTCGTGACTGCCATCATCGTCATTCTTGCGGGAATGCTGCTCCCCGCGCTGAACAAAGCCAGGGAAAAAGCACGGTCGACAACCTGTATCAATCAGTTGAAAACGCTCGGGACCGGACTTGCGCTGTACAATGCCGATTCCCGTGACTTCCTGCCGGTCGGACTTTCCTATTCTCCGGTCTATTCCTGGGGGCACACGATTCTTTCCTACTGCGGCGGAAAATTATCAGCAACGGAGCTTTACGCTAAAAATCCGGTGTCTGTTTCAGATCCGAACATCAAACTCTTCAAGATCCTCATCTGTGAGTCAAATCCCGTCAAACTGGCAAGAGAAGTCGCGGCAGGGTTGTCCAGTTATCCGACCAACTACACATTCAACAGCGGCCTCATGCCCGTCAACGCGCAACAGATACAGATATCCAAACTCAGGCGTTCCTCTGAAAACGGCCTGTTGTGGGATTCCAATCTGGCACGTTACGCCTCTGCCGGCTGCGGATGGATCAGCAATATCAAACCGCGAGACTATCCGGCATCGGACACCACGGGAAAATTCCACACGGGAAGAACCAACCTGCTTTACACCGACGGACACGTTCTTTCCGCCAATCCGCTGCCGGTGCTGCCCATTGCATCCGGAGCAAATCTGAAAGATTTCAGCGGCTCCTATTACACCAATCTGGTGGACTGAATCTCAAAACTCAAAAAAAAGAGTAATCCATGACTGTAAAGAAAATATTATGCGCCGGAGCGATCCTGACGACGGCTTGTTTCTCTCTTTTCTCCGCCGATGATTTGATCTATAAATGGGACTTTGACGGCAAGCCCCGGAAAGACGTCTACTACGGCAATATCCAACGCGACGCCGGCCAGATAGGGAATGGAGCGCGCTTCAACGGCAAAGACAGCGTCATAAGTATCAAATCCTCCGCGGATCTGAACAATCTGGACGGCTCCTTTACCGTCTCCCTGTGGTTCAAAATAACGGGAGAAGGTTCGAAAGACAAAGTCAGCATGGGGCTGGTCACCAAAAACGCCGGAGGCGACGGAGTGTTGGAACCCTTCAACTTCGCCGTCTGGTGTACGGACCCCTGGGGAACGGCGCGTACCAATCCCAAAAAACTCTGGGCTCGACTTGGAGACGGCAAAAACGCCCGCGAACTTCAGGCGGCCTGCGAAGTGACGATGAACAAATTCCACCATGCCGCGCTGGTTTACAACCAACAGACCCATTTTGCCTATATCTATTTCAACGGCGCCGAAGTGGCTAAACGTCCAATGCCGGAGGATTGGCGTCCCGTTAAAAACGACGACAATCTGACCATCGGGGTATGGCCCGCATACCGCAATTACTTTGAAGGAGTGATCGATGATGTGCAAATATACCGTCGAGCGCTCACCGAAAAGGAAATAGTCGCACAATATCTTGAAGGAATGACCGGCAAGGCGGAAAAAACGGAAGGCGTGGTGTTCGCCGTGCCCGTAACCGGTCCGATTGTGGCGGACGGCAAATTCACCCCGGAAAAATGGAAAAATGCTCTTGTCGTCAACGGCCTTCTCGACAGCCGGATGCTGCTTTCCAACCGTAAGGTCCAGATTTATCTTGGACGTGATTCAAGGAATCTTTATCTAGCAGTCGCCAGCGACCTCCGCTCCGGCAGTCTCAAGGCTGATGCAAAAGAAAACGGGGAGGCCGTATTCAGGGACGACTCGATCACACTGCGCCTAGGTGAACTGGATTACACTTTCAACGCCGCAGGAAAACACGCAAAAGACATCCCTCAGGGACTTGTGGTGAAAAGTTCACGCAGTTCGGACAAATGGTTTTTCGAAGCGGCAATCCCCTTCTGCACTTTTGCCGCCGAAAAACTTCCATCAGCGATCAGATTCAATATTGCACGAACATATATCGATCCGCCGATAGACGCCTTCGATGTCGGGGAAAAACCGCGGCACGTTGACACTATATGCGGAAACACCGCCGCGGAACTGCGTTTCACGGAAGCCGCGCTGCCCTGCGAATTTGCCTTCGGGGGCAATCTTGACATCGGAGAAATCGTTTCCCGGCTCCATGTCGTCAATCCGCGATCGGCCGCGGTTTCAGGAAAGATCGAGATTTCCTCCCTCGCAAAAACTGAAGGCGTGAATTCGGCGGAGTCCTCTGAAAAAATACTCCGGCTTGCGCTTGATAAAAAATTTGAAATTGCCAAAGAACCGCAAGTGTTTTTTCTTTCCTCGAACGTCCGGAACGGCACAGAAACGGTTTTCAATCGAAAGGTCCCCTTTCTCGTCAACAACAATATATTCGACTTCGATTGCATCGTCGAGCGCGACAAAGGCCTGGTGACTCTGGATGTCCGGAAATATTCGGCCGATGCGTTCACAGGCGACCGCAAATTTAGAGTGATAATGACCGATCAAGCGGGGAAAGAACGGTATCGTGCCGAGTTCGACCATTTCGACCGCACCGGACGCTATACCGCACTGCCGGTCAAACTTGCCGATCTTCCGGATATGATCGAGATGACAGTCGCCGTCTCGCTGGTCAATGCCAACGGACGGGAAATCAGCGTCAGGACCCGGAACTTCACCAAACTGGAAAATGCCCCCTTTCTCCGCTGCACCGTCGGAGAAGACGAGACTGTCCCGCCGCCCTGGACGCCGCTCCGGTATGGAAAACTCATGGTCGATTGTTGGAACCGTTGTTATGATTTCAATGGCCCCGGCCTGATCCGGAAAGCGGTTTCCGCCGGAACAGAACTGTTAACCGCTCCCGTGGAATTCAAAATCGGCTATAATGGGAAAAAAGAATCTTTCCGTCTCCTCGAACAAAAATTCGAGCTGTGCAAGGAAGACCGTGCGGTCGTTTCGTCACGCGCCGTTGCAGAGGACTTCAACCTCTCCACGAAAATGACGGTCGAATTCGACGGCATGATCCGTGTCGATGGAAAACTCTCCGGGAAAGGACTGATCGACTCCTTCACGCTGGACATTCCCGTTAAAGAAAAGATTGCCAAATATCTTTTCGCCTCGCGCGGCGAAGAACTCGGGTTCAGTTATGTCAGCGACTGGCAGGAACGGATCGGAAAAATTCCAGATCATTGGTCAAGCAGATTCATCCCGTTCGTCTGGATCGGCGATGAGGAAAAAGGCCTCATCTGGTTTGCTGAAAACAAAAAGGGGTGGAACAACGTAAAAGAAGACAGGGAAATCGAGATTTTCCGCAAGAACGGACAGGCGGTTCTGAGGATCAACTACATCACTATTCCTGAAATGCTCGCCGGGGGATTCGAATTCACCTTCGGACTTCAGGCGACCCCGGTGCGCCCTCGTCCGGCAAACTGGAGGAAATATAATTACAGCGGCATCGACAACAGCAGCACCGTTTCACCCGCCGCCGTCATCGGCTGGTGCGGAAACTATCCCAACAGCAATATTTACCGAGCCACTGTCTACGACCATGAGAAATTGAAAAATGAAGCAAAGCAATTTTCCGACAGGGGATTTTCCTCTCTAGTGGTGTACTCACAGCCGCAAATCGGCGACGGAACGGCTCCGGAAATCCGCTATTTTCTTGAAGAGTGGGCCAATGAAAAATCCAACGGACATGCCCGCAGTTATCCATTAAACTACGTCGGTGTAAACAAGGAGGTGCCTTATGTGTATCTGAGCTACGCGAATAAATCACTGCACAATTACTGGCTTTATCACTTTGACAAGCTCCTGACCGGTGTGCCCGCCCTAGACGGCATCTACTACGACAGTGCCATCGTTTACAATTCCAATAACCCCAGGCAGGGATGCGCTTATGCACAGAATGGCAAGGAATACGGCTCCTACCCGATCTTCGCAGCACGGGAATTCTATAAACGAGCCTACAAGATGGTAAAACAGCATGGAGCGGATAAAATTGTCGTTGCACACATCTCCTGCACGCGTGCCATTCCCTGTGAAAGTTTTTTCGACATTGTCATCGACGGCGAACACTTGGGCGGACTGCTGTCCGGCAACGACTACAGTTATATCGACACAGTGCCGCTGGATGTCTGGAAGGCCCAGTTCACCGCCCGTCAGCTCGGATCGATCCCCGTAATGCTGCCGCAACTTGAACGTGCCTTCAACCAGCAGGGAAAAAAGATCGCGGACAATAAGGAATTTTTCAAGCGGCGCAGCCGCGGCCTCCTTGGAATGCTGCTGATACACGACAGCAATATCATGAACTATCTCATCGACAGCGGCGAGGTCAACCTTTACCTGCAGAGATTGAAAAAATTCGGGGTTGAAAACAGTGTTTTCCACCCCTACTGGAACAATTCCGATTTGCTGGAGAGTTTTTCCGAAAAGGTAAAAATCTCCGTTTACAGATCAAACGGAAAATATCTCCTAGGCATAGCGAACATCGACAGAAAAGATCAGACCGGTAATATTACCCTTATCGGAATCAAGGGATTTAAAAGCGCGAACAGTCTCGTGACCGGCAGGCGTTATCCTGTTGAAAACAGCTCCATTGCATGTGTTTCCGTCAAAGCCCAGGACTACGAAATGCTAGTATTGGAGTAATAATACATTCTCCGGCCTATTCCTCTCCCTACAAGAATACCGCCTGATTTTCTCCGTGAACATCAGGCGGCTTACGGAATGATCCCGCCCGGAGGCGGGGATTCCTGAAACAGGAAATTCTGTTCATTTTCAGAAA
>CAZORN010000221.1:0-5057 GCA_964581935.1 uncultured Victivallales bacterium | reverse complement strand
TACCGGAAAGGTCTGGAAGCCCCCCTGCCCTTCTTCCCGGAAGCGTCGCTGTCCTATATCGAAACGGAGGGCGATACTGAGAAAAAGTTCAAAGCGGCGGAAAATTCCTTCGACTCTTCTTATATGGATAAGGGCGTGATGAAAAAAGGCGGAGACTTCGCGGAGGCCCCCGTTCCGAAACTCTTTTCGCCGGAGGATTTCCGGAAGGAAGAGTTCCAGAGTGAATTCGCCGGAATCGCGGGGGATTTTTTCGGTTTCATCCGGAGAGGGGAGCGGACTGAAATATGAGCAGGGATTTCCAGAAACTGGATTCGTCGGACTGTCCCCTGACAGGCGTCTGCGTCATCGAGGCGGCGGCGGGAACGGGCAAGACGTACAACATCCAGAATCTGTTTCTGAGGTTCATCGTCGAGCGGGCCCTTCCCGTGCAGTCGATTCTGGTGATGACGTTCACGGAGGCGGCCACGGCGGAACTCAAGGAGCGCACCCGCCGGATTCTTCACGACGCCTCGGCATATCTGGAAGATCCGGAAAACATGGAAAACGAGGAGCGGGTCCGTCTGGAAAACATCCTCGGACGGCTCCGGGACGAGGTCACTGAAGAAAACATGAAGAAGCGTCTGCGGGATGCTTTGCTGGATTTCGACGCGGCCACCATCGTCACCATTCACGGCTTCTGCCAGAGGATGCTTTCGGAGTTCGCATTTGAAAGCGGAGTGCTGTTCAATACGGAAATCAGGGCCGATCAGGACGGCCTTATTCGAGCGGTCCTGACCGATTTCATACGGATGGAATTTTATCCGGAGGACGCCGGAGGGCTCCGTTCCGAACTGCTCAGAAATACCGGATTCTCGGTGGAAAACGCGCTTCCTCTGGTCAAGGGAATCGTCGCACGAAGCGACCTCCATGTGAAGACGGTTCTGCCGGAAAATTACTCGCTGGAGGAATACCGCGTCCGGATTGCGGAAAGCCTCGGGCGTCTCCGCGCGCTGTATCGTCCGGGCGTGCTGACGAGGCTCTGCGCGTCACTGAACAAGGAATACGCGCCGGAAGTCCGCGAAGAAATGGAAAAAGACCTTGAAAAATGGGTCCGGACCGGCTCGCTTTACGGGACGCTCAAAGTCCTGCTGGATTGTTCTCCGGAAAAAATCGCCCGGTATGCGAACAAGAGAAAAAAAGAGAATGTGATGCTTCTGGCGGAGGAACTTCGCAACGCCTTCTTTGCGGAAGCGGAAAACCTGAAGTCGCTGACGAATCTGTATCAGGCGGCGCTGCCCCTGACGGCGGCGGAGTTCGTGAAGGCGAAACTCGGGAAGCAGAAGGAGCGCGAGAATTTCCAGACCTTCGACGATCTGCTGATCCGCGTGCGCGATTCCGTGCTCCGGCCGGACAGCCGGCTGACGCCCGCCATCCGCAAGAAGTTCTCGGTCGCCGTGATCGACGAATTCCAGGACACCGATCCGGTGCAATATGAAATGTTCCACCGGCTCTTCGCGGAACGGGAGGAGCCCGCGCTTTTTCTGGTGGGCGATCCGCGACAGGCCATTTACGCGTTTCGAGGCGGCGACATCGCCACCTACCGCCGGGCCGTCCGAGAATGCGGCGCGGCCGGGGGCCGGCAATATCACCTGACCGACAACTACCGCTCATCGGCCCCGATGATCGAGGCGGTCAATGAAATCTTCATGGCGCATCCGTTCCCGTTCGCCGATACGGAAATCGAATATCCGGAGGTTTCGGCGCCCGTGCTGGAAGACGGACGGAAACGCCGCGGCCTGCTCGAAAACGGGGAGGAAGTGAAGAATCCCCTGAAACTCTGTTATCTGCGCGCCGATCCGCCTCTGAGCGTGTCCGCTCTCCGGGATCGGGCCCTGCGGACATGCGCCGCCGAAATATTGCGGATGCTCCGGTCGCCGCACCTCCAGCGTCCGGACGGCGATTCCGCGCGTCCGCTGCGCCCGAACGATTTCGCCGTGCTGGTCTTCAACGGGTTCGAGGGAAAGCTGATGAAAGCCGAACTGGCGAAGCTCCGGATTCCCTCGGTCATCCCGCGCACGGGAAACGTCTTCGATTCGAGCGCGGCGTCAGAGCTCGAACGGGTGCTGTCGGCCGTCGCCGCGCCTTCGGACGCCCGGAACGCCGCCGACGCCATGCAGACCTCCCTTCTCGGTTACTCCACGGAAGATATGATCCGGATTCACGCGGACACCGCCGCACCGCTTCCGCTGGACGGCGTTCAAGAGAAATTTTCGGAACTCTCCTCCAAATGGAGACGCGGCTCCTTCATCGAGATGTTCCACGAAATGCTGCTGGTTTTCCATGTCCGGGAACGACTGCTTCGTCTTCCCGACGGCGAACGAACGCTGACCGACCTTCTTCATCTGCGGGAGCTTCTCCACCGCGAAAGTTCCGCGGGGTCCCTTTCCGTGACGGGTCTGCTCCATTATCTGGCGAAGCAGCGCAACCCGGAAACCCGCTCGGAACAGTCGGAGGACATGGAAACCCTGCTCGAAACCGACCGTGCGGCCGTCACGATCATGACCGTTCACAAAAGCAAAGGGCTGGAATTCCCCGTGGTCATGCTGCCCGCACTGTATTCACTGGAGATGGAAAAGCATGCGGAGAATTATCACCGGGAAGACGGCACGCTCGAACGCGACCTTACCGGAGATCCCAAATCGGAGGCGCTCGCCCGGGCGGAACGGCTCCAGGAACTGCTCCGCCTCTTCTATGTGGCCGTCACCCGCGCGAAATACGCCTGTTACGTCTGCTGGGGCGACTGCAAGACGAAGCACACCGCGCTGGACTGGCTCTTCTCGCTCCGGCATCTGGACCGTCTTCCCGAAACGGACGGAATCGAAAGATCCTTTGAAACGGTCACCGGCACGCCGCTCGCCGCGATTCCGGAAAAATGCCGCGTTCCCGAAGCCTTCGCGGAAGGAGTCTATGCGCCCGCGCGCGACCGCGTTCCCCTTCTCCCCTTCCGTGAATGGACCGGACGCCCCGATTCCGACTGGCGTTTCACCAGCTATTCCGGCATGACTCCGCAGGGACATTCCAACGACCTCCCCTACGACTTCGACGCCGAGGACGGCGAAGGGGAACCGGACAGCGCGGAAGGAATCTTCGGAATTCCCGGCGGACGCAATACAGGCAACGCATGGCACGAACTGCTGGAAGCCATTGATTTCTCCAACCTCAACGACCGGGAACTGGAGAGGATCGCCAAAAACAAGCTCGAATCCTTCGGACTTCCCAAAGAGGGCCCGACGCTCGATCTCACCTGCCGGATGGTCAGGAACCTTCTCGGCGCCCCGCTCCTCCCGTCGTGGGAAACGATGCCCTTCACCCTCTCCTCCGTCACCCGGAAAGACCGTCTCTCCGAACTTGAATTCTGCTACCGCTTCAAAGCTCCATTCCGGACCTCCTCCGTGCGCATCCTTCTCCGGGAATATCTGGAGCGGACCTTCGGAGCGGACGGCGGCGGTGACGACTGGGATCTCCATTTCTCCGGCGGGTATCTCACGGGATTCATCGATCTTCTGTTCCGCCACAACGGCAGAATCTACCTTGCCGACTGGAAGTCGAACAAGCTCAACGGACGTCTCTCCAATTTCCATCCGGAGGGACTGAAACGGGAAATGATGAAACACTTCTATCCGCTTCAATACCTGATCTATTCCGTGGCGGTGTTCAAATATCTGAGGCTGAGGAACGGCTCGTTCACGAAAGAGGATTACGAACGTCTCTTCGGAGGCGTCTGCTACTTCTTCCTGCGGGGCGTCTCGCCCGAATCGCCCGGACGGGGCGTCTTCTTCGACCGTCCGCCGTATGAACTGGTGATGGAACTGGAAAGAATCCTCGGGTGAACTCATGAAAACGGAACAGCTCAAACTGATGAAATCGTCCGGGGCGTTTGAAAACATCGACCTCGTCTTCGCGGATTTTCTGCTGAAAGCCGCCGGAGGAAAAGACAATCCGCCGCTTTTCGCCGCGGCCGCCCTCGCCTCGCGCGCGGTCCGGGCCGGACACTCCTGCTGCGATCTGCGGGTCCTGGCAGATACGGTCTTCCCCGAGGAACTCCCGCCGGGCAAAACGGAAACCGTCCGGCTTCCCCCTCTCGGAGAATGGCTGGAAGCGCTCCGCGCGCCCGAGCTCCGGCGTCAGGTGGCCACTCCGCCGGAGACTCCGCCCGGAGCCTCCCCGCTGATACTGGATTCGGAGGGACGCCTCTACCTGAACCGTTATTACGCTTATGAAAGCCGGATCATCCGGGAACTCCGGAAACGACGCGGAAAAACCCGGCAGCTCCCCGACCTCGTCCCCGGCAAGCTGGCCTCGCTGAGCCCGTATTTCCGTCAGGGCGAACCCGGCGGGACGACCGACTTCCAGCAGCTGGCCGTCTTTCTTGCCCACGGCTCGGCATTCTCCGTCATCACGGGCGGACCCGGCACCGGAAAGACCACCGTCGTGACCGCCCTTCTCGCGCTCGAACTGGAACAGAATCCGACCCTCGAAGTCTTTCTCTGCGCCCCGACCGGCAAAGCGCAGGCGCGCATGAAGGACTCCATCGTTTCGGGCGTCAAAAACCTGCAATGCGCGCCCGAACTGCGGGAACGCCTGCTCTCCATTCCGTGCAAGACCATCCATTCGCTCCTGAAGCCGAAACGCTTCACGACCCGCTATTTCTACCAGGAGGAGAATCCGCTTCCGGCCGATCTTGTGGTGGTGGACGAGGCGTCCATGATCTCCCTGCCGCTGATGGCCAATCTCTTTGCCGCGCTCCGTCCGGACGCCCGGATTCTTCTGCTGGGGGATAAAAACCAGCTCGCATCCGTCGAAGCGGGCTCGGTGCTGTCCGACCTTTGCGCGTCCGGCTGCCCCAACGTGCTCCCGCCGAAGCTTGCGGAGCCGTTCCGCCGCCAGACCTTCTGGCAGGTTCCGACGGTTTCCGACGCACGTCCGCTTTCCGGACACATCGCCGAACTCAAAGTCAATTACCGTTCCAAGGACGCCCCGGTCATCTCGTCGGTCGCGGAGGAAATCCGCGCGCTGGA
>CAZORN010000220.1:0-5065 GCA_964581935.1 uncultured Victivallales bacterium | reverse complement strand
AGCCCCCTTACCGACGTCACATGTCCGTCAACCCACAGGACATTGGCCTGCCCGTCGTGCGTCGGCCAGGCAATCCCGTCAAGCGCATTGTAATAAGGACATAGGTAATATCTCCCCGCGGCGCGTCCTGTCGTAGGATCCGAGGCGCTGTAGGAAGCGGAATCGGCAACGGCGACCGTCTGCGAGGAATGTTTTATCTCTGAAAGCCTTGCCGGGATAGGTTCCCACGAAGAAAGGGTGGGGGTATATGTCCTTCCGAGATAAATCGTATTGTATCCATAGTCCGGATACAGCCACATCGAATTGCTGGCGGACTGTTTCGCGGCATTCTTCCATAAGTTCAAGTGGTTGGGATAGGCTGACTTTTTCTGCGGACAGATGAACGAACCGCCGGTCAGATACTTTTCCTCCACAATCATTTTATAAGGCCAGGGGATTCCCGCATTGACAGCGTGAGGGAAAAACTCCTTGTTGTCCCCCTGATACATCACGAAAGCGGTCCCCATCTGCTTCAGGTTGCTCCGGCATTGCGCCGCGTTTGCCAGCATTCTGGCCTTATTAAGCGCCGGAAGCAGCATCGAAGCCAGAATGGCAATGATTGCAATAACGACCAGGAGTTCGATCAATGTGAAATTCCCGAGTCGAGACAGATGCCGTCTCGTTTCACTGATTGTTTCCATAGTTTTTTTCATTCGACTTTCTCCGTTTTTCATTCGTTTGCATTCTGATTGACATCCGCACACTTTGCATTCTCCTTTTTCAATATTTCCATGAACTGCTTTTTTGCTTTCCAACATGGCCGATAAATATGCTCAACCATATTAAGCATATTATATGTCAAGGAAACGGCTTTGTCAAGAGAAAATTATTTTTTTAATGGAATTTTCTTTCTTCTTTCATTCGATTTGACTTTTCCAATAATAAGCTCTATATTGAGCATATTATGAATAACGACATCCGGAAAATCTATAAAGGACTGCTGGAAGACCTGGAAAACGGGGTATTGACCCCGAATGGACCGGTCCCGAAGGAAATTGAACTGGCGCAAAGGTTCTCCACCACCCGCATGAACGCACAGCGGGCGGTCTGCCTGATGGCGGACCAGCAGTTCGTCGTCCGGAAAAAACGGGCGGGCACCCGGGTGGTCGAACACCTTGACCGCGAAAAACTTTCGGTTCAGCTCAAACGCGTCAACCGGAGCATTTTCGTTCTTTATTCCACGACGCCCCACTGGATTCACTGGAATGAGTCCTCATTCACCGCCCTCGAACAGGCGGTGAACCCGGAAGGATATACCGTCACCTACCGCAACATTCCTGTCGGAGGCGGCCGGGAAAAATACAAAAAACTGCTGTGCGACATTTCCGCGGAAGGAGCGTCCGCGCTGGTGATCTTTCCCGACTCGGAAGATTTTACTTTCCTGTTGGAAAACGGGGATCTCCTTCTGGATTTCCGGATGCCGGTCTATATGCTCAACCGGAGCGGTGAAACCGTCGCTCTGGACATGGTCTCCTACGTTTCGACCGACCCGTTCGGAGACGGCGTGACGGTCGGGCGCCTTCTGAAGAAAAACAACGGCCGGAACATCGTCATGATTTCCTCCAAAATTCCCATGTTCTGGGCTCAAAAACGGTATGAGGGTTTGGTCCTCGGACTGCGTGGAAACAATCATTCCGAAAACGTCGTATGTTCCCAGATTCTTCTCTACACCACGGAATCGGAAGACGAATTGAAAAACCTCTTCGGAAAGATTTTCAAAGAGTATAAATCCCCCGTCATTGTCGCCGCGAACAATGTTTACGCCGCCGTTTTTGCGGACACCGCAAAGGCGCTCGGATATACCGTTCCGAAGGATTACACGCTGATCGCGTTCGACGACAATCCGCTCTACCGTTCCTACAATTTCACTTCTATGGCCATACCGGTACGAGAAATCGGGGAAGTCTTCGGGCGCATGATCTGCGACAAGTCCTGGCTCAGCAGCTACAGGGGGAGAATCTCCATCCGGCTCAATTCCAAACTGGTCGTCCGCGATACCTTCCAGCCCGCCATTCTCTGAATTCCTCCCGGCGCGAAAGCTCAATCGCGGTTCAGGGAATCGGAGACCTGGGGAGACGCCCCGGACAATTTCCTGCGCAGAGTTTCCCTCAGGTTGGCGACGAATTCATAGTAGATTTTCCCGTTCAAAACGAGGACTTGCACTTCCAGGCGGAATTTTTCATTTTTCGCGGCATTTTCCGCGGAAATTCGCTGGATTTCCTCAATCACTCCGGAGGCGACGCTTTCCTCCGTGGCCTGATAATCTTCCTTCCGAAGTGAACCGGTCCATTCCTTCCCGCCGAGCTTCACGCTCAGACGGTCGTTTTCGGCATTGATCCGGATCACGCAGCGGACGGTTTTCATCTGCTTCGACGCGGGAGTGTTCTTCTTCGTCTCACTCACCGTGGAAATCCGCTGAAGGATCGCGCGGGAACGGATTTCAATCTCCTTGGACACTTTGCCGAACAGCTCGGGATATTCGCGTTTCGTCTCTTCATTGAACGCGGTCCGCACCCGTTCCTCGTAACGTTTCCGGATCTGGTCCAGAGTGACATGACCGTCCAGACCCAGCCAGCTTTCGAGGAAAGAAACGGAGTTGGCAGTCTCCAGCACCGACATTTCCTGAACGACCGACTCATACTCCATATCGACCAGCTCCTCCTGTCGCGCCAGTTCCCTGCTCCCGTTTTTCAGCTTTGCGGAAATCGTCTGCTCCAGCTTTGACTGCGTCTCCTCCAGCAGATCGCGGCGTGAAATGTCAACGCCGTCCAGCGTGGGAATCCAGCTCTGCCCGCCGGAATAAAAGACTTCGACCTCCTCCGGGGATGGCTTCCATTTTCCGTTTGCGAGAGTCGGAAAATATTCGCGCATCTGGGAAGCGGCTTCCTGATCGCGGATTTTCCGGAGCGTGGGACATATCTGACGGTCAAAGTAGGATTGCACCGCCTGACGGACCCGTTTGTTCTGACGGACCAGAGGAACATATTTAACCGGCATGTCCGACATGCGGAGAGCATTCTCGAGCGTAGCGGTGCAGAAATCTCCGGAAAGCATGGCAAAACTTTTCTTCGCATCGAAATGCTCCTGAGGCGACTGTTTCAAAATCCGCGCATAGTCAGGCACCGCCGCATACGCGGGAAGCCGGACGATCACCCTGTCTTCCGGCAACTGGACGGAACGCTGCCGGATCACGGCAAGGGTCTTCGGAAACAGCCCGTATACCTTGGGCTCCTTCCATTGCGAAACCATCGCTTCCAGCTGTCCGCGGAGCGACTGTTCCGCGGACGCCGATTCCCAGATCTCCGGCGGGACGGACAGCGAAGAGGCCAGTTCGAGCTGACGCTTCTGCTGGGTCCGCGCGGACTTCAGGACGGGAAGAATCATCCGGGTTTTGAAAAGCGGAATGTTCTCCTCCAGAACGGGTGCGGACGCACCTTCCAGAAAACGGGCGGTCAGAATCCGGGACAGCGCCTCGTCCGACTCCTTTTCCAGTTCCGCCTCAGGTCGGATAGAGGTTCCTGAAAAGAGCGGTCCTCTGTTCCGCGGCGAGACGTGATCGCGCCTTCCGGAAATCCTCCGGAAAAGCAGAGTGAAGTTTGCGGTCCACCAGCGAAGGAGCATCCGCTTGAAGCGTCTTGAGGTCTTCCGCAGAAAGGACTTTTTCGAAGGGTTTCAGCAAAGCCGCGTTTTCCAGAGCATAATCGTCGGCGAGCTTTTGACGGTAAACTTTTTCCGAAAGTTTCTTCGCGTTTTCGACAGAGACGCTGGCGGCAGGATTTTTCGACATCCAGTCGTAAAGTTCTTTTTCCCCGGAAGAATTTCCGGAGGCGAGCCAGCTTTCAGTCCATTTTGCAGAAAGAAGTTTCGCCGAAAGAAGGGCGGTCTGACGGTCCAGCAGCCGGCCGCCCTCGCGGACGGCCGGGAGAATCCTTTATCCTTCGGACGCGGGAGGAACGGCGGACGTTCCGGGAACGGCATCCTTGATGTGCTGGATCGGCTTATGCCAGTAGGAAATGATCAAGTTGGTGATGAAAATGGAAGAGTAGGTTCCGACAATCAGACCGAACATCATCACGGAGACGAAGTCACGGATGCCGGAGCCGCCGAAGATCAGCTGCATGACCAGCACCATCAGGATCGTCGAAGTGGTCAGGATGTTTCTGGAAAGCGTCTGATTGATACTCAGGTTGATGAGGTCGTAGTACGACTTGTTTTTCACCAGTCGGAGATTTTCACGGACGCGGTCGAAGGTGATGATGGTATTGTTGATGGACACACCGATGATGGTCAGAGAAGCGGCTACCACGTTCATGGAGATCTGACCTCCGCAGAGGAGATAAAGTCCGATGGCGACGACAACGTCATGAAGCAGGACGATATTGCCGGCCACAGAATAAGAGAACTGGAAGCGGAAGGTCATGTAAAGGATCATCACGGCAAACGAGATGAGGATGGAAATCAAGGCGGACTTCATGAAAGTCGCGCCGATCAGCGCGCCGAGAGTTGACTGGCTGCTGCTCTTGAACTGAGCGTCAGGGAACTTTGAATTCAGTTCTTTCGAGATGTTTTCCATCAAGGTCGCGCCGGCTTCGGCCGTCTGCTCCTTGTTCCGGCCCGATTTCTCGCGGATGATGATTTCCAGTTGCTTCTTGGCATCCATCGCACTGCCGGTCTTGTAGGTGACCTTGCTTTCGAAGCCTTTGGTTTCCAGGAAGGAAGCGACCTGTTCCGCGGGAATGGCTTTCTGGAAATCGTAAGTGAGCTGGGTGCCTCCGGTGAAGTCAATGCCGAGGCAATCCTTGCCGCGGACAGCCACCACAACGACCGCCAGAATCAGCAGGAAAACGGAAATGCCCACCGCCAGTTTCTTCATGCCGAGGAAATCCACATTGGGAGTCGTTTTCCAGAAGGAGAGCATCCGAAGTTTTTTGAAGGGAAGGAAACGGGTCATCAGGTCATAAAGAAGACGGGTCAGGAAAACGGCGGTGAAAAGAGTGGTGAACACGCCGATGGCGAGGGTGATGGC
>CAZORN010000219.1:0-5069 GCA_964581935.1 uncultured Victivallales bacterium | reverse complement strand
GCAAGCTGGACCTGGTCGGGCTCAAGAACATCACGGAAGAACTGATTCGGAAACTAGAACAATGAAAGGTTCCGGCAGCGGATGTTTTCCTTGATATGAGGACGCGCTTCCCGCTTGATCCCGGGTAATTGAATTCAATATGGACATCGACATGATCGGGAAGGTCATCCTTGCGATCGTCAAGACCTTCTGTTTCTTCGGCATCGGCGCGCTGGCTCTCCGGCTCAAAATGTTCGGACGCTCCGACCTCGGCCCCCTCGGACGGTTCGCCATCGACCTCCTGATGCCCTTCTTCACCTATTACAGCATCGTCACGAACTTCGGCGCAGGCGACGCCAGGGCACTCTGGCAGCTTCCCCTGATCGGACTTGGAATCATGCTCTTCGGAATGCTCTGCGGATACGGCCTCCGCTACGGAATGCGCAACCGGTCGCCCCGCAGAATGGCCACTTTCGTCCATCTGGCGACCGTCAACAATTACGCGTTCCTGCCGCTGATCCTTCTGGAAAGCCTCTTCGGAATGAAGGCGGTCGCCTATCTTTTCCTGCTGAACGTGGGGTCCACCATCGGTTTCTGGACCTTCGGCATCTATACGCTCGTGGGAAGCGGAGACCTGAAACAGACCGCAAAGCACATCCTTTCCACAAACATCGCGGCGGTCGCGCTGGCCCTGCTGACGGTCTTCTCCGGAGCCCATCTTCCCGCGCACGCCATGAACCTCTGCCGCGACATCGGCTCCATTGCCGTTCCGCTGGCGCTGATCCTGACCGGCGCGGCCATTTTCAGTTCCGGCTCCCGGCTGATGGCCTACCGCTACGATGCCGCCTACACCCTGCTGACGCGTCTGGTGATCCTTCCGATCCTGACGATTCTCGTCCTGAAGATTTTTCCGCTGGACCCGCTCATCCGCAACGTTTCGATTGTAGTTTCCCTGATGCCGGCCTCGTGCGGCTCGGCCCTGATCGTCAAGCAGTACGGCGGCAATCTGGATCTGGCGGGACAGTCCATCTTCCTCTCGACGATCTCCTCGATCGTCACGATTCCGATCTTCCTCTACTTCCTGACGTGATCCTGAATGCTCAGCGTTCGCCGAACTCTCTCTTCAGACGCCGGAGATTCGCCTGCTCTTTTGAGTCCTTGAGGTTCTTTTCCAGGAGTCCCAGCCTCTCGTAGACTTTTTCGGCGGGAAGACTGCGCAGGAGTTCCAGACCGACTTTCCGGACACGGTCGGTATAGTTTTTTGAAATGTTCGGAGTGTCGGGAGAAAACGCGGCCAGCGCCAGCGAGGCGCAGAAGGCGGCGTCGAAGTCTTTGGACTTGCGGATCGTATCCATGTGCGGAGCAATCCGCTGCCGTTCCTTGTCGTCCAGCTTGGCCGTCGAGGTTTTGCCGTCTCCGTCCAGAGGGATATACTTGAAGGTTTCGGGCGTATCGCCCATCCGCATCATCAGGAACATGATGTCGTTGGACGCCTGATATTCCGGGAGGACGGTGAATTTGCCGACGGCCTGAAACTCGCGCAAAGCCGCCAGCGCCGCCGTATACTGTCCGATGGACCTCGGCTCCTTCAGTATCTGCTGAAGGTCGGGGATGAGCATCGCACCTTTCTGCCTGCCCTTGAAAATCCGGATCACACTGCCCGTATATTCCGGAACTTTCAAAAGACGGCGGTAAAAACCGTCCGAGGCGAGATACGGCTCCTCCACGAGCAGTTTCAGCGCCTGATGCGCCAGACGGTGGTCTTTGGACACCGCAAAAGTGATCAGCGCTTTCCCGGCCGCCTCCGTCCCGATCAGCTTGAGCGCGAAAAGGTGCTGGAGGGGAGGCGTCTTTTCCTCCAGCTGCCAGAGTCTGGCCGATTCGAGGATCAGCGGGATGCACACATCGCCCCGTCCGCGGAAATACTCCACGGCCACGCGGGAGGTGAAGAGATCGAAATCGATCACATTGAGGGCCTTGGCCATGAAGGCATTCATATCCTCGCCGCCGGTGAGCTTCATATATTCCTGCATGTTCATGAGCCGTCCGGCGTCACTCTTCATATACCAGTGGTAGCCGCGCCCGCGTCCGAGATACAGCACGAACTGTTTCAGGTCGTTATCGGGCGTGTTCCAGTCAAGGACGTCGATGAATTCCTTGCCGGGATCCATTCCGACGTCCGGGACCAGCACGATGATGATGTATCCCTTGCGGATGGAGGCGTCCGTTTTCACATCCGGGGAAACGGAACGCTCGAGAACCACTTTCCACGCCCAGAGGTCGCTTCCGCGCAGGGCGGCACAGCGTTCGGACGCTGTTTTTTTCCATTCGGGAAAACCGATTTCGATTTTCTTGAGGGTGTCCGAGTCCGGCTGCGGAGGCACGGAGGCACGGAGGGAAGTTCCCATACAGAAGAGAAGGACGAAAAGAAAACGGAGTCTCATATCATGTTCCTCTTTTTTCAGTTTTTACGATTCGCTTTCCTGGGCCTCTTTCCAGGCGGGACGCTCGAATTTCGGACGCGGCACAGGAACCGTATCGTCTGTCTTCACCCGCCAGCGCTTTTCCCCGAAAAGGGTCTGAATGGATTGGAGAAGCTCGTGGGTCACCTTCACCCGGTAGCGCGCCGAAGCCTCGATGAACACATGGCCGCCCATCAGGGTGCGGATGCACAAGACCAGTTTGGTTTTGGTGCCCGGATGTTTTCCGATCAGCTTCAGGAGGTCCTTGAGGCGCGACGGTTCGTCGGAGGATTCGTTGAGATGGACATGGAGCTCCTCGCTGTATTTCTCAAGGACTTCGTCCAGCGTGACGATCTTCTCGGCAGTGATGCTGACCGCGGCGGACTCGTCGGCTTTCCTCGTCAGGCCGATGACGAAAACCGGGGTCACGTCCGGAATGGAGCCGTCTTCCCTTTTCACTTCGCGGCTGGTTTCGTCCCGGTGAATGAGTTCCTTGCAGGACTCGTAGGTGCGGGAATAAGCAAGGGACTCTATGGACGCGGTCAGGTCCTCGAACTGGATGATGGCGAAGGGGCGGTTGTCCTTCTTGCTGAGTTTCTTGGCGACGCTCTTGATCATGCCTCCGACGCGCACGCCGATGTCGCCCGGAGCCTCGGTGATCTTCGCGACGGACATGGTTGAAAACGCCTTGAAATATTCCGCGTATTTCGCGATGGGATGCCCGGAAACGTAGAATCCGAGCAGTTCCTTTTCCTTCGCGAGGATTTCGGATTCGCTGAACTCGGGGATGTCGGGCGGAGGCACGTCGCCGAACCCGGAATCCTCGAAGTCGGCCAGCATGTCGAAAAGGTTGCCCTGCCCCATTTCCTTGTCGCGGCGGCGGCTGTTGGCGGACTGGATGGAGCCCTCGATGATCGCCGCCAGCTGGGAACGTTTGAACCCGAAGGAGTCCATGGCCCCCGCGCGGATGAGGTTTTCGGAGCTCTTCGTGTTCAGCACGCCTCCGGTGCGTTCCAGAAGATCGCTGAGACTCTTGAAATCGCCGTCCTTGGCGCGCGCCTCCAGAATGGCCTGCGACGCGTTCTGTCCGAACCCCTTGATCGCGCCGAGCCCGAAACGGATGGCGCCGTTGTCCACCGTGAAGTTCACGTCGCTTCGGTTGACGTCCGGAGGAAGGATCTGAATGCCCGATTCGCGGCAGGCGTTGATCAGGAAGGTGATCTTGTCGGCCTTGTCAAGTTCGCTGGAGAGCACGGCGGCGAAGAATTCGGGCTTGTAGTTCGCCTTGAGATAGGCGGTCCGGTAGGAGATCACGGCATAGGCCGCGCTGTGGGACTTGTTGAATCCGTATCCGGCGAATTTCTTGATTTTCTCCCAGATCTGGTCGGCCAGCTTTTCGTCGATGTTGTTGGTTTTCGCACAGCCTTCGACGAACTTGACGTGCTGGTATTCCATGTCCTTGATTTTCTTCTTGCCGATGGCGCGGCGGAGGATGTCGGCCTGACCGAGGGAGAAGCCCGCGAGCACCTGGACCACCTGCATGATCTGCTCCTGGTAGAGCATGATGCCGTAGGTTTCGTTGAGGATGGGCTCCATGAGGGGATGGTCGTATTCGATCTGGCGTCCCTGCACCTTGCGGCTGACGAAGTCCGGGATGAACTCCATGGGACCGGGCCGGTAGATCGCCAGCAGGGCGCTGATGTGGTCGATGGTCTCCACCTTGAATTTGCGGCAGAGATCCTGCATTCCGCCGGATTCCAGCTGGAACACCGCAACTGTGTCGCCGCTGTTGAGCAGATCGTAGGTGGCGGGATCGTCGAGCGGGATTTTGTCCCAGTCGATCCTGATGCCGCGGCTCTTGAGGATGTTCTTTTCCGCGTCGTCGATCACGGTGAGGGTACGGAGCCCGAGGAAGTCCATCTTCAGCAGGCCCACTCCTTCGCAGAGGGGGGCGGTGTACTGGGTGATGACTTCGTTGTTCGCGCCGCGTCCGAGCGGGACGATCTCCGCCAGCGGATGGTCGCAGATGATGACGCCCGCGGCGTGGATTCCCATGTTGCGGTTGAGGCCCTCGAGCGGCTTGGCCTCGTTGAAAATATCCTGGACCCACGGTTCGCTCTTGATCAGTTCCTGAAGTTCGGATGACTCCTTGATCGCTTTCGCCAGCGTCATTTTCGGATCGTTGGGGATGCGCTTGGTGATCTTGTCCCCTTCGGAGGGAGTGCGCCCGAGAACGCGCGCGATGTCCTTGATGGCGTTCTTCGCCTTCAGGGTTCCGTAGGTGCCGATCTGGGACACGCAGTCCTTGCCGTATTTCTGAGTCACATACTGGATGACTTCTTCGCGGCGTCTTTCGCAGAAGTCAATGTCGAAGTCGGGAGGGGAAACGCGGTCCGGGTTGAGGAACCGTTCGAAGAAGAGCTTGTATCGGATCGGGTCGATGTCGGTGATGCCGGTGAGGAACGCGACCAGGCTGCCCGCGCCGGAACCGCGTCCGGGTCCGACCGGCACGCCGATCTCCTTGGCGGCGTTGATGAAGTCCCAGACCACCAGAAAATAGCTGTCGTATTTCGTCTTGTGGATGATCCCCAGCTCATAGTCCATGCGTTCGAGCTTGAGCTTGGCGTC
>CAZORN010000218.1:0-5114 GCA_964581935.1 uncultured Victivallales bacterium | reverse complement strand
AGGACAGCGACGCTTCCGGGAAGAAGGGCAGGGGGGCTTCCAGACCTTTCCGGTAAAGAGACAGAATCCTGCGGAGCCGTTCCCGTGCCTCCGGGGGCTCCACGGACACAAGACAGACGGTTTTCGCCTCGGCGTGGTCCCATCCGAAGGACGCCGTCCCCTGCGGTCCGGAGGCCGAGGCGCACAGCAGAAGATGTCGCAGATACAGCCGGATCAGGTCTTTGGATTTGAACTTCGCAAAACGGCAGTAGTATTGTCCGTCGCCATCCGGCTGGGACGTGACCGGTCCCGCAATCTCAATATCGTCCAGACGCAGACGGATCATGAATGGCCGGTTCAAGGCCAGTTTTTCGATCCAGATTCCGGGCAGTTTTTCCATTTCGCGCAGGGTTTCGCGGAAAAGGTTTTTCCCGGAACCCGAAACCGGCAGGCGGTTGGTCTTCCGGAGCAGTCCGAACTGCTGGGCTTCCCCGAGTCCGCGGACCGTCCACTGCCCGACGCTGTTTTTCAGCTGATAGATTTCCAGCGAACCCAGCTCGAACGGTTCTTCGTCCGAGACAGGAGCCTCTTCCTCAAACCGTTTTCCCACTCCCGCGGCGGCGGCCAGAAACGCGGCGGACGTGTTCAGGAAGAAGCGTTCCAGCTCTTCCGGCGAGATGGTTTCCGGCAGGGACGGCGCGTTTTCTCCCTCCTTGCGCGGAAGGAGGTTCTCCCGCCGGGGAGACTCCGGTTCGGGCGGCGGATTCCGCAACGCCTCTTCCAGCGCGGCGCACGCTTCGCTGTCCGGTTTTGAAAAGGAGAACAGGGCCGAATTCCCGAGGAAATAGTCCGGGTCGAACGCCTGAAGTTTGTGCCGGGTCTCGAAGACGGCTCCCGGGAAAGTCGACTGAAGCGTCTCCAGAACCTCCGCCAGCGGCACAGAGGGCGGATACTTTTCGTTGTTCTTGTTGTCCGCGCCCCGGTAGAACAGCAGAAGATGTTCCCGAGCGGCCAGAAGGAGTTCCAGAAAAAGATAACGGTCTTCCAGCGTCCGGGAGCGTTCCATGCGGGATTTTTCCGGCGGAATCAGGTTGAATCCGACCGGGAAATCGCGTCTCGGAAACATGCCGTCGTCCAGACCGAGCACCGCGACGGTTTTCATCGGGATGCTCCGCATCGGCACCAGCGAACAGAAGGTGATTTTTCCCCGCAGGAACGGTTCCGCGGACGGCGTCGGCGCCATATTGTTTTCCATCACGTAAAGCATCAGTTCCGGGGGCAGGGGGAACGGCAGGGAAATCCTTCTTTTATCCTGAAGTCCCTCCAGATTCTGAAGCGTTTTCCGGATCGCGCTGATTTCCTGATACGTGTCGTCGTCCGCCTCGAAAAAGGTGTCCAGAACCGCTCGGAGCTCCAAGCACCACTCCTTCAGCGGTCGAGGCGACGACAGAATCTGTTTCAGACGGAACAGGTCTTCCAGAAAACGGCAGAAGTTTCCGATCAGTTCGCCGTCCGCCCCTTCCGCCGCGTCGAACGGAAATACCGGATCGTCCGCCTGCGTGAATTCATTCGGCGCGACCGCATAGCCCAGCGCCAGACGCTCCAGCCCCTGTTTCCAGGAGAATTCCTCGAAGGCGATTCCGCACCGTTCCTCCCGGTTCTTCGCGTCGATTCCCCACCGGATTCCGAGCGCGGACACCCAGCAGCGGAGTTTTTCCAGCTCCCTGTCCGCAAAACGGCATTTCGCCGAAATCGCCGGATGCTCCAGCAGGTTGAAGATCGCGGAAACTTCAAATTTTCCCATCGGCGTTTTCAGCAGTTCCAGAAAGGTGTCGGCACAGCGGTTCGTCTTTCGGATGCTGCGGTCCGAAAAGGCATACAGGTTTTTCAGCGGACCCGTCCCGAAGACCGCGTTGACGTAGGGTTCATAGATCGTGATGTCCGGCGCCATGACCAGCACGTCCCGCGGCTGGAGCGATCCGTCCTCCATGAGTTTCAGCAGACGGTCGTGCAGCACCTCCACCTGCCGCAGTTCGCTGTGACAGCAGTGCACATGGACACTGTCGTCCTCCGGCGGCGGAACCTCCAGCGGCGGCGCGGCGAAAGGCGTGTCCGCCTCCGAACGCGAACGGTTCAGCAGAATGTCCTGCTGCATTGTGTGAAGGACGCTCTCCGCTCCGCAAGCTTCTCTGTTTTCCGCGAAATCCCGGAACGCCTCGACCGGTTCGACTCCTTCCATGTCGGGCAGTTCCATCATGAACCGGAAAAATTCGCGACCCTGTTTCCCCAGCGACGCCAGCAGCGGATTTCCCTGCGACAGTTCCTCCGCGTCCTCCCCGGTCTTCCGGCTGATCCGCAGGGCCTCTTTCTTCGTATATGCGTCGCTCCAATACTCCGAACAGGGATTCAGATAGAAAAAGTGGACTTCCGTAAATCGGGACAGTTGTACGAAGAACCGGAAGTAGACCGGCGCCATCGCGCTGATCCCGAAAACAGAGACCCGTCTGAGGTTCAGGTCCTTCGGACGCTCCCGGAGCTCCCCGAAACGACGGAAAAACACGTCCGGTCCGGGCATGCCTTCGGACAGTTCGAGATACAGCCTCGCCTGCCATCCGCCGGATTTCGGGTTCCCGTTCCTCCATTGTTCCAGCATCTCCCCGTGATATACCTGATACTGGTCGAACAATCCCGCGATTTTCTCGGAGAGCTGGAAGGTCCTCAGCGCGGCGTTCCCCGCGGATAGATAAGTGCCCAATTCCGGGTATTGTTCGGGCGTTTCCGACAATATTTTGAAAATGCGCCAGACCAGAATTTCCTGCGACATCATTTTCAGCGAATCGTGAAGGGCGTCTTCGGGAAATGCCTTTTCCAGCACCGACAGGATGAACGCGTTCAGGAAGGGAAATTTCAGGTTGGCCGCAATCGGCGCTCTTTCCCCGAGCCTCAGCTTCAGCCATGCAGCCATCCCCTGCGTCTGTATGACCACCGTCTCCGGCTCAAAAAGGTCTCCCTCCGGATGGAGATAGAGCCTCTCAGCCAGCTGTTCCGTCAGAATTTCGGCTTTGTTCGATGAATACAGATGGAATCCCATACGCGCCCCCGGCTCAGTCCGTTTCCCGGCCTCGGATCCGGTAATAGTGGTTGACCAGCATGTCCTCCGGCGTGTTGCTTCCGTGCGCCCCGTGTCCTTCGTCCACCGCGTGACCGCCGTGGTCCGGAACGAATGCCAGAACCCGGTTGAACTTCCTCCAGTGAACGTCCATGTCCGCCGCCAGAATCCCGAACCGTTCCGCCGCCAGATGCGCCTGTTCCGTCGCCTCTTCCGAAAATGGTCCCGTCTTGTGCATGACCGCGTCATAGCCGGTCATGTAGCAGACAATCAGATCGTAGTCGGAATGCGCCAGCAGTTCCCGTGTGCACCGGAAGGATTGCTCGTCCGTCCGGAAGGAATAATAATCGATCTCGCGCTCCCGGAAAATCTTGTCGATGCTGCATCCGTTGACCGATACGATGGCGACATTTTTTCCGTGTTTCGCGAAGACGTCGAAAAGCGTTTCGATTTTGATGACCGGCTTCTCATACTGCCGTATCCCGTGCACCGATGGCGGCGTCCCCGTGAAGATCGTTCCGTAGCAGACCGGCGTCACGCTCGGCATGACGCCCGACGACAATACCCGGATTCCCGCCATCCGTTGTATTTTCTCAAAATCGGACGCATAATGCCGCCTCTGGGATTCCCCGAGCGCATCCGCGCAGAAAAGCAATACCTTTTCCGTCCGCCCCTCGCCGTCCATCAGCTTTCCCGCGTGATCGACCGCTTCGGCGATCGGAGTTCCGCCGCTTCGGTCGGGCGCGGGCAGACCGCACAGCGCGCATACCGTCGGAGCCAGATCCCCGATCGAGGCATTCGTCCCGTACTGCTTCTTATATTGTTCAAGCCCTTCGGCGCTTTCCTCAAACATGCAGGATTTCCTCCGGTCAGACGGGGTTCGGGACATAGGAGTCGCCGCGGCATTTCTTCAGATAATTGAGTCCCGCGACCTGTCCGGTCATTTCAAGTTCGCCGCGATACACCGGATCATGCCACCCTTCGATGTCGATGTTGCCCTGATACCCGATCAGCCGCAATTCGGTGATGATGTCCTTCCAGTTGCTGTCCCCGAAGCCCGGCGTGCGGTGCCAGCAGAAGGGCTGACCTCCCATGATCCCGTGCTTCGCCAGAACGTCGCGCCGGATCGTGGCGTCCTTTCCGTGAATGTGGAAGAATTTCTTCCCCCATTCGCGGATCTGGGGGAGCGGCTCGATCAGCTGGACCATCTGATGGCACGGTTCCCACTGGAGCCCGAGGTTGTCCATCGGAACCGCGTCGAAAATCAACTCCCAGGCATCCGGATTGATCGCGATGTTCCACGAACCAGTCCGCCAGTTTCCTCCCATGTTGCAGTTTTCAAATGCAACGCGCACTTTCTTGCTTGCCGCATATTCGACGATCGGCGTCCATACCTCTTTGAAACGGGGGATGTTGTCCGGAATAGGACGGTCCGGTTCGCGTCCGGTGAATCCGCTGACGATGTCCGTGCCGAACAGCGCGGCGCAGTCGATGGCTCTTTTGAAACATTCGCACGTGTGCGCCGCCGTTTCAGAGTGTTCGAGCATGTTGCCGAAAACCGAGATGGCTGACACCTCGATCTTATGTTTTCCAAGGATGGGCATGACCTGTTCCGCCAGCTTTTCCGGTTCAATGTCGCCGAACTTTCCTCCGCTGTAAGTGAATACAAAGGATTCGAACCCGTAGGGGATGATCTGTTCGATGTAAGACGCCGCTTTTGAATTCGCCATTACCAGGGTGCCGATCTTGATGTTCTTCATGGATATATCCCCTCTTTTTGTGCTGAAATAGACTCAACGGACGATTGAGTTGAACATATATACCCCGCGAGGGTGGTTTTCAATACATTTTGAAGAAAAAGTCGAAAAAAAAATCATTTGAGTTTGACTTTTATATTTTCTCATGTATAGTAGGCACCTGTTCCGGAGAACCGGATGACCTCAGTGGCGGGGTAGCTCAGTTGGTAGAGCAGAGGATTGAAAATCCTCGTGTCACCAGTTCGATTCTGGTCCTTGCCACCATTTTT
>CAZORN010000217.1:0-5124 GCA_964581935.1 uncultured Victivallales bacterium | reverse complement strand
CCGAAGAGCGCATCATCGTCGAGCGCATGGCCCACCCGGAACTCCGGCTCGACGCCCTTGCCGTCGCCACTCTGGCGGATGTTTCCCGCGCCCGCGAATGGGTCGACAAGATTTACATGGACGAAAAGATCCTTGAATACATTTTGGACATCGTATGTGCTACCCGGCCCGGAAGGCGTTCCGAACTTTCCTCCCGGCAGGACGGCGTCAAGCTGGACAGCCTTGACACGCTGCTCCAGTTCGGCGCGTCGCCTCGCGCCGCCATCGCTCTCGCATTGGCGGCCAAGGGAGAAGCCTTCCTCGCCGGGCGTGCCTACGTGATCCCTCAGGATGTCAAGACGCTGGCTCCGGACGTGCTCCGGCACCGTCTGCTCCTCAGCTACGAAGCCGAGGCGGAAGGCATGACTTCCGACGACGTCATCCGCAAAATCCTGAATGAACTCAAGACGCCTTGATCTGAAGGGAGATTGCACGATGCTGACCCGGGAACTGCTTGCCAAGGTCAAAAAAATCGAGCTCAAAACGCGGCGTCTCGTCGATGAAATCACCGGCGGCGCATACCACAGCGTCTTCAAAGGACGCGGAATCGAGTTCAGCGAGGTCCGCGAATATACCCCCGAGGACGATGTCCGCGACATCGACTGGAACGTCACCGCGCGCATGGGAGCTCCTTTCATCAAGAAATATTCCGAGGAACGCGAACTCAACGTCATGCTCGCCGTCGATGCCTCCGCCTCCGGACTTTTCGGGAGCGGCGACCTCGAAAAACGCGAGAAAATGGCCGAAGCCGCCGCGCTTCTCGCCCTCAGCGCCATCCGGAACAACGACAAGGTCGGGCTCCTTCTCTTCACGGACCGCACGGAGCTTTATCTTCCGCCGCGTTCCGGGCGGATGCACGGGTTGCGCGTGATCCGCGAACTGGTCGCCATGGATCCGAAAGGACGAGGCACTGACATCGGGCTCGCCCTCGAATCGCTCGCTCTCGGGCTCAAAAAGAAAGCCGTCGTCTTCCTCATCAGCGACTTCCTAGACGACAAGGACTACGAGAAGACCCTCAAGATCGTCAGCCGCAAGCACGACGTGATCGCACTCCGCATCCTGGATCCGCTTGAACTCAAGCTGCCTGCCGTTCTCAAGGGGCTTTCCATCGAGGGAGCCGAGACCGGAAGGCCGTTTTTCTTCGACGCTTCCACTTACGGCTCGTTTCGGGCTTATGAGAAGGCGGCGGAAACCCTTCACGATCATACTAAGGAAGTCTGCCGGCACGCGAAGGTCGATATGATCGACGTCCGCTGCAACGAGGATCTGCTGAAGCCTCTGATGGGCTTCTTCCGGAACCGCCGCGGCAAACGATGACTGGGAGGAATGGAATGTTGACGATCATCAGGAAAATAGTTCTATGGACGGCCGCCGTCCTGCTGGCGGCTCTTCTGGCCTTCGGCATCGCGGTCGGGGTCAAATGGTACAAGGTTTCCCATTCGGACGCCACCATCGGGGTTGCGGCGTTGCCCTCCGTGGAAGACGGAAAATCCGGTCTGAAGCTCGGAGAACGCTTTAAAATCAATACGGTGTTCAGTCTTCCGTGGGGGGTGAATCCCGCCCTCGTGACGGCCGAGCCCGCCGAAGGCAGCCAGCTCACGGCCGAACCGAAGTTCACGCTCCGTTCGCTTGGATGGGGACACAATCTCTGGAATGCGGAAGTCCCTCTTCAGGCCTACCGCGAAGGCGACATCAAAGAAGGATCGATGACTGTGTCTTTCAGCAATTCACAGGGGCTCACATTTAAACTGCCTGCCTTGAAAATCCAGCCGGTCGAAGTGAATTCCTCCGATCTGGCGCTGGCCGGGGAACTGAAGCAGAAGAATCTTTCCGAAAAGATGCGTCCGTGGTTGATTGCGCTGGCCGCGGTTCTGCTGATCGGCATCGTCCTGCTTCTCTGGCTCAGATGGGGCGCCCGCCGGAAGGCGCGCGTCATTTCTCCGTGGGAATTTGCGCTCACCGCGATCCGCGAGCTTCTTTCCAAGGTCAAATCGGGCGCGGTCCCGCCCGAAAAATCCATCGCGGTCCTGACGGACATCGTACGTGAATACATGGAACGCCGTTTCAATCTCCGCGCGGAACGCCAGACCACCGCCGAGTTCATGAACGACCTCGAACACGGCAAGGGGAACCTTTCCGATTCGCATCGCGAATTCCTGCGAGGGTTCCTGACCGCCGCCGATATGGTGAAGTTCGCACGGCTGCCGGCCGAGGAAGCACTGATTGAAAACGCCGCGCTCAAGGCGGAACACCTTGTCAACGAAACCACTCCCTCCGAGAAGGAGACCGGAAAATGATCCATACTTTCGCGCATCCTTATATGTTTCTGCTTCTGATCGTGCTCGCGCTGGTTCTGCTGCGCGCATGGTTCAAGCCTACTCCGACGCTCGTGGTCCCATCGCTCCGACCGTTCAGGATGTCCGCCGGGCATTCCCGTCTCCGCAAGATGATTCCGTTCCTGCTCTATGCTCTCGGGGGCGTGATGATCGTGATTGCGCTGGCTGCCCCGCGTGAGGGAACCGAACAGATCCGCCGTCGCGCGAACGGAATCGACATCATCATCGCCATCGACCTTTCCGGCAGTATGCGCGCCATTGACGTTCCGCCCGGGTACCGCACGGAATCCGAGCTTTCCGCCGCCATCGCAAGCGGGAAGGTCAAAGACCGCATCGGCACCGCAAAGGAAGAGATCGCCAAATTCATCGAAGCGCGTCCGAACGACCGCATCGGACTGGTCGCTTTTGCCCCCATGCCCTACATGGTCTGTCCGCCGACGCTGGATCATCCCTGGCTGTTGGCCAATCTGGCGCGTCTGGAATCGGGCGTGATCGGGGATGCCACGGGCATTGCCGGACCCATCGCCAGCGCGGTTCAGCGACTCAAGGACTCCGATTCCAAACGCCGTGTGATCGTTCTCTTCACCGACGGCGTGAACAACGTCAACGCCAAGGTCACGCCGCGTCAGGCCGCAAAACTGGCGGACACCTTCAACATCACGGTCTATACGGTCGGCATCGGTTCCGGGAATGCCGTCATGCGTCAGGAAAATTTCTTCGGTTCCGGCTTCGTTCCGGTGCGGGATGAGTTCGACGAACAGCTTCTCCGCGAGATCGCGGGCACGACCGGAGGCGTTTACTATCATGCGTCCGACGGCGATTCCATGCGGCTCGCCATGGCGCAGATCGACAAGCTGGAAAAAACCAGCGTGGAACAGACCATCCTCGTCAACTGGCGCGAACTCTATCCCTATCTATGCTACCTTGCCATCGGGCTTCTGCTCTGCGGACTCTTCCTTGAAAGCTCCGTATTCCTGATTGTCCCGTAGATTCGTTTATGGCAGACGGACCGTCCTGCCGTTCCGTGCGGATTCATACGCCGCGCAGATCAGTTCGACCGTCTTCACTCCTTCGATTCCCGGCGTTTCGAGAGGCTTTCCCGTGAGAATCGCGGAGACCAGTTCCTCCAGTTGCGAGTGATGTCCCCGGCATGAAATCGAGGCCGGATCCGCGCCTCCGCCGCTTGTGCCGCCGGGACGGTTGGCCTCCCGGATTTTTCCGTCTTCGGGAGTTTCTTCGCCCGGACTCCAGTGAGTCAGGCAGTCATCTTCCAGGATGAATCCGCCGCGGGTGCCCGAAAAGGTGATTTTGCGTTTGTATCCGGGCGCGCACGCCGTGCTGGATTCCAGATATCCGAGCGACCCGTTCCGGAACCGGAGGCTTGCCAGAAGGGTGTCTTCCACCTCGATTTTCTTGTGAAGACGGTTGGCCGTGTTTGCGGTCAGTTCGCCGATTTCCCCGTTGAAATAGCGAAGGAGATCGGCGGCATGAATGCCCTGATTCATGAGCGCGCCGCCGCCATCCAGCGCCCATGTGCCGCGCCATGGGCTTTCCGAATAATATTCCGGCGCCCTATACCAGCGCACCGAGGCTCCGATCAGGACCGGATCGCCGAAACGACCCGACCTCACGGCTTCCCTTGCCGTCCGGGCGGCGTCCGAATACCGCGCAGGAAAAACGGGCGAAAGAAGGACATTGTTTTTTGTACATTCGTCATAGATTTCACGGGCTTTTTCCGAGGTGGTTTCCAGCGGCTTCTCGCAGAAAATGTGTTTTCCGGCGCGAGCGGCGGGAACCGCAATCTGTCCGTGAATTCCGCTCGGTGTGGTCACGCACACGATGTCGATGTCCGAACCGAGGAAATCCTCGAGCGATTCCGCGGCCCGGCACCCGAACTTTTCCGCAAAAGAGCGTGCGCGGGCCGCATCTTTATCGTACACCTGTGACAATTCCGCATGTTCAAGCATACGGATTGCCTCCGCGTGGAAGGCGGCGATCATGCCGGTTCCCGCGATTCCGATTCCGACTTTTTCTTTCATGCCCCGCCCGTAAGCTTTTCCGCGTTGAACGCATAGATTTTCTGAAGGACGTTTTCCGGCAGGCCGAGCGAGTTGAGAAATTCCTGATGCTGGTTGTCGAAATAGTCGCGTGCATAGAGGACGCGGTCCTGATAATCGGTCAGGAATTTCCGGGCGAAAACGGGATCGCGTTTCAGGGCGCGGCATCCGGACCCCGCGGAAATATCGCAGTAGAGGTTCGGATATTTTTCGAGAAGTTCGGTGATGCGTCCGCCGGGCAGAACCGGGGCGTTGTCGGGCGGATACTGCGCGGTTTTATAAAGGTCGTCACCTGAAATGTGCATCCAGAACCCAGGCGCGTGCCCGAGGAAACGGGTGTCCGGACATGCCTGAAACAGACGTTCGAGAGCATCGATGGTGCCGCCCCACCATTCGTCCCAGGGTTCGGAAACGGTTTTCCGGAAATCGTACTGGAGGTGGAAGGTTACGGGCATTCCGAGCTCCCCGGCAAGGCGGAACAGCAGAATGACGTCCGGGTTGTCGTACATCATGCGGCATTTGAACTCGCCGCAGACTTGCGCCCCGTAGATGTCGTGCGCCGCCTGAAGGCGTTTTGCGGCGTCGGGATTGCGCGGATCGGGACAGTATCCGAGGACAAAGCGTTCCGGTGCGCGTTCCTTGTAGGAGAGGCAGCGCGTGAACGGAATGGGGCCTTCCTTGCTGCCGAGGAC
>CAZORN010000216.1:0-5151 GCA_964581935.1 uncultured Victivallales bacterium | reverse complement strand
ATGTAGAGAGCGCTGGAATCGACGCAGGAAGAGGTCTGCCAGTGAAGGCGCTCCTCCTGGGTCAGGGCAAAAAAGGAGCGCGCGGAAAGAATCGCGTCGGCAGTGTCCAGACGGCCGTCCTCCGTCACGGGAAGATACGCCTGGGAATATTCGCGGATGGTCCGGCTGATTTCGGCGGGAGATGCTTTCCGCGAAACGAAATGCAGGTCCGACCGGGTGCGCATGACGCTTTCCACACTTTTGCTCCGGAGCGCGAAGGTCTCCTTCATGAGCTTGGCTTCCTCTTTCGTGAAGGTTCCGCGGTCATAGGAAAGATCGATGAAGGAAAGGTATTCCTCCTGGGAAAGTCCGACCGGAGAAGCCCGGCCCATGAAATTCAGACATTTGTTGCAGAGTTTCTCCACGACGGCAGTCAGGGGCGAAAGGACCTTCCGGGCGATGTAAACCGGCGTTGCCACGTATGTCGACCATTTTTCGGCATAGACGTAGGCCACCGTCATGGGGCTGATTTCGCCGAACAGAAGGAGGATTACAATACCCGTCACACTCGAAACGATCAGCGTCAGCGTGGGAGAAAGCTTCAGGCCTTCCATGACCTCGTCATTCAGCATCGAAACGCAGCTGTTCACGAACATATTGCAGAAGATGATCGTGATCAGCGTCTTATGCTGTCCGGACATCAACTGCCAGATGCGGCGTCTGACGGGAGACGGGTCGTCCTTGTAGGAGAGGATCTTGGGACGGCTCAACGAAAACAATGACATCTCCGCGCTGGAGCAGAAGGCGGAAACCGCCACCAGCAGAACCATGGCGCAAATCTCAACTATGGTCACGAACGAAGCCGGATTCATCAAGCCTCCCTGTTTCCGCGGTACAAAAAAGCGGAAAACCCATATTCATTTCCGTCCGGAGCCGACGGCGGAACATTCCGGGTCCGGAAGCGGAAAAACCGTCCTTGGGGACTCCGCCTCCGGAATTCGCCGGGCTCCTCGGGCGGAACTCAGCCGACCCACTCGGTGATGGCCGCCACGCAGGCGCAGTCCACAATGTCGTCGGCGGAACAGCCGCGCGAGACATCGTTGAAGGGTCTGCGGAGTCCCTGAACCAACGGGCCGATCGCAATGGCGCCGGCCAGACGCTCCGTGGCCTTGTAAATGCTGTTGCCGCAGTTCAAATCCGGGAAGATCAGGACGTTGCAATGTCCGGCGACCTTGGAATTCGGAGCCTTCTTCGCCGCGATTTCGGGAAGAATGGCCGCGTCGAACTGGAGTTCGCCGTCGATCTCGAATTCGGGAGCCAGGGCCTGAGCCTTGGCGGTGGCTTCGATCACCTTGTCGATGATGGGATCGTGGGCGGAGCCTTTCGTGGAACAGCTGATCATGCCGACCTTGGGTTCTTCGCCGGTGAACATCTTGAAAGTCCGCGCCGTGGCGACCGCGATTTCGGCAAGCTGGTCGGCATCGGGATTGATGTTCAGGCCGCAGTCCGCGTAGAAAAGCGCGCCGTTATAGCCCCATTTCGGGTCGGGGAGCTGCATGATGAAGCAGGCGGAGGCGGATTTGATGCCGGGAGCGGTCTTGAAGAGCTGGAGCGCGGGACGCGTCTTGCCGGCGGTGTTGTGGTTGTAGCCCTTCGGATTTCCGCCGCCTGCCACATAGCCGTGGGCATCGCCGGCGCAAACCATCGCGGCGGAGAACACGCAGGTGTCCTTGAGCCAGTCGCGCGCCTGTTCGGGGGTCAGCCCCTTGTTTTTGCGGATTTCCACGACCGCGTCGATGTATTTATGAAGGTTCGGAGACTTTTCGACATCTGCGATTTCCACGCCCTGAAGGGAGATCCCGTTCTCCAGCGCCAGCGCGCGGATGGCGGTTTCGCGTCCCACGAGCACGGGGATCGCATAACCGGTCTTGACCAGTTTTTCGGCAGCTTTCAGATTCCGGGGATCGTCGCTTTCGGTCAGGCAGATTTTACGGTTCAGTTTTTTTGCTTTTTCACGGATTGTTTCGAGGAGATTCGCCATTTTTTTGCCATGTCCTTTTTTTTATTCAAATGTTTCATTAAAATAATGAAGGCGTTTATTTCCTTAATCTACCACATATTTCGGAGGATGAAAGATGAAAACCGCGAAAAGTTCGACTTTTTGCTGTGAAAATGGAGGAAAACGACTTTCGGAAAAGAGCTTCTGGGCCAAAAAAACGCAAAAAAAAAAGAGACTCCGCCGTTTTCCGCGGAACAAAGGGATTTCCGGAAAGGTCTGAAACATAAAACGGGGAGGTTGCGGCATGCGGTATTTGGTGTCATTATTCCTGCTGTCCTTCCTGCAGATGGGGGGTATAGCCATGGATTCTCCTGCTTCCATTGATTCGCCTTACGGTCCGCTCTCCGATGCGGAAAAGAATGTCATTCTCCGGAAAGGCACTGAAATGCCTTTTACCGGCAAATACGACCGCTTTTTTCAGCGTGGAGTCTATGTTTGCCGAAATTGCGGAGCGCCGCTCTATTCCTCGGACGATAAATTCAATTCCGGCTGCGGGTGGCCCGCCTTCGATGACGAAATTCCCGGCGCGGTCAGGAAAACGGCGGACGCCGACAAGGTCCGCACGGAAATCACCTGTGTCCGGTGCGGCGCTCATCTCGGACACGTTTTCATCGGCGAAAACCTGACCCTGAAAGACACCCGGCACTGCGTCAACTCCGTTTCGCTGGTCTTCGAGAATCAAGAGAAAGGACGTGTTCGCCGCGCGGTTTTCGCGGGAGGCTGTTTCTGGGGTGTGGAAGAGCTTTTCCGCACCCGCAAGGGTGTGCTGGCCGCGGTCAGCGGATATACCGGAGGGACGGTGGACGCCCCCACCTACCGTCAGGTCTGTTCCGGACGGACGGGCCACGCGGAAGCCGTCCAGATTTTTTACGACTCCACCCTGACGGACTATGAAACGCTCTGCAAATACTTCCTCGAAATTCACGATCCCACCCAGAAAAACCGTCAGGGACCCGACGTCGGAGTTCAATACCGCTCCGTAATCTTCTATCTGGACGAGGGACAGAAGAAAAGTGCGGAAGCCCTTCTGGAGATCCTCCGGAAGAAAGGCTATGACATCCAGACGAAAGTGGAAGAGTTCCAGCGGTTCTGGAATGCGGAGCCCTATCATCAGGACTACTACGAAAAGAACGGACGCGCTCCCTACTGCCATTTCTACAGGAAGAGATTCTGACTGCCGCCCCGAAGGCAACACGGACGCAGTCAGTCTATGACCAGCTTTTTGGCGGCATCGGGGAAATCCCCTTCCTCGCAGACCGTCATTTCGGGGAACCTTTTCACCAGAGCCGCGGCGAAGACCCCCTGTCCGCAGGGACCGAGCGATTTCCCGGAAGGACTGAACAGTTCGACGCCGCGAAGGCCGCAGCTCGGAGAACGAGCCTTGAAGATGAAGGCGGCGATCCCGGCGCGTTCCAGCAGCTTCAGTTCCACCTGAATCCAGTCTGCCAGAATGTCCGTCTTGTCTTCGCCGCTCTCGATCACCTTCACACGGGTTCCGCGCGAAGACGCCTCCAGACGCATCGGCGGACGCGGAATTCCAAGCCCCGAATTGAACTCAGGACAGATCGGAATCAGGTCCACTTTGTCCTTGAGCAGTTCATAAATCATAGGAACGGGCTTTGAACAGCCGTCATACCGGCATTTGATTCCCATGAGACAGGCGCTGATCCCGATCTTCAGTTTTTTGCGAGACATGTCGGCTATCCTTTTCAGAGCTCGGCGAGAAGACACGAGGAACAGTCCCCGGACCTCTTCGCGCAATATTTTTTGTAAATGTGAAGACACCCCTGTCCCGCGGCCGCTCTCCGGAACAACCCCGGATTCAGGGTTTCCGCGGGAAACCACCGTCTCAGGGCATTCTTCATCACCCGGTTGTCCGACCCGGCGGGCAGATGCAGAAACAGTTCGCGAGCCTTCTCTCCCAGGGACGCGTCCGAATGAAGCTCCGCCCACGCCAGAAGGCAGGGAGCAATCACGTCGGTCAGCAGGACAACGGCGCGGTCCGCGCCCAGAATGGACACCTTTTTTTCCAGCGGACACGACCGGAAGGACCAGCGGGGCTCCCAGAAAGGATCGGACAGCCGGAGATCTTTTTCCGCAGTCCGGATGAACTGCCGGGGCGTCTGCCGTCCAAGAGCCGCGGCGAATCCGGGAAGAGGATTCAGCGTAAACTTTTCCAGAAACGCGCAGAGCAGCGCAATGCGGCGTTCCGGGCTGTTCGCCGGACGCACGGAGTCGCGCCGCCACGGAATCTCCGGACGGGCCTCCTTCCGGAGCGGCCAGAACTCATTCCAGAGCCGTTTGGCTTCGGGAACATTCTGGGACGGAAGACTTTCCACGGCGGGATCTGGAAGCAGTCCGGACTCCCCCCACAGTAGGGCCTTGAATGACTGTTCCCGTATCTCCGGGGAATACTGCTCGAACCTTCCCAGAAGTTCCAGAAACGGCTCGCGGTTCTGCTTGCTTCCGGCGAAACGGAACAGACGTTCCCGGAAAGCGTATTCCGTGCCGCGCGAAATCATGTTTCCGAGCGTCTCGGCCGCTTTTTCGCGCAGGCGTTCCATCCCGGCATCCGTGAAGAAAGCGCGGAGCCGCTCTTCGTCCATGAAGGGAAAAATCCGGCACTCGCAGGAGCCTGACACGTTTTTCGCGAAGGTTTCCGGTTTCATCCGGAAGACGGGCAGACGGGCGGCCGCCGAATCCGACGCCACGGGCAGGTCGTCTTCCGAAACGACATGCAGGATCACGCCCGAATATGCCTCGTCGGCGGAATGTCCGTGCCGGACATAGTCGGAACTTTTCCGGTGCAGTTCCACATCGCCGCGCAGGAGTTTCCCGTGAATGACGAGCACGGCGTTGCGGAAATCGGGCCCGGCCTCGCGGTTCCATTCCCCGCGGGAGACGACCCTCATCCGGGAGTTGTCCGCCAGAACCAGCCTCGCGCCGTTCGGAAGCTTGTCCCAGAGGGCCTGCATTTCCATTTCATACAGGGCTTCCGGCTCCCTTACCTGAAAACTCTCCGGATTATTTTGATTTTCTATTTGCATTTTCGGGCATGTCCGCCTATTCTTATTCGCAACAAAGGAAAATATCCATCATGAACCTGAAAAAAT
>CAZORN010000215.1:0-5171 GCA_964581935.1 uncultured Victivallales bacterium | reverse complement strand
AGGCCGATTTCATCACCTTTCACGTCCCGCTGATCCGGAACGGTCAGGACGCCACATTCCATTGCGCGGACGAGGCGTTTTTCCGCAGTCTTTCAAGGAAACCGTTCATCATCAATTCCTCCCGGGGAGAAGTCGCGGACAATCCCGCACTCCGGAATGCCCTCGACGAAGGGCTGATCGCAGGCGCGGCCCTCGACGTCTGGGAGAACGAGCCGGACATCGACCTCGAACTCATGGGAAAGCTGGACTTCGCCACGCCTCACATCGCCGGGTATTCCTCGGACGGCAAGGCCAACGGAACCGCCATGTCCGTTCTCGCGCTCGCGAAATTCTTTTCCCTGAAATTCGACCCTTCCACCCTTCTGTCGCCGCCCGCGCCCGCCTGCCCGCTGATCGAGCTGAAAGCAAAACCGGGCGACACTCAGGAAGAACTCCTCTGGCGCGCCGTCTCCGCCACCTATGACATCCGGGAGGACGACGGACGTCTCCGCGCAACTCCCGCCGACTTTGAAAAACAGCGGGGAGCGTATCCTCTGCGCCGGGAATTCCCGGCATTTACCGTTTCAGCGCCGCCGTCCGCCGTGGAAAACATTTTGCGCGGATTGGGGATCGGCATTCAAAAGGAGCGGGCTCCATGACCGGCAGAGAAACACTCAGAGCCAAAGCCAGACGAGTTGTCGCCTACTACTACAACAAGGCGATGCGCGAAACAGGATCTCCTGAATTCATTGCGCGCGGATGGGCGATCGGCTTTTCCGTCGGACTCGCGTTTCCCGTAGGCTGTCAGCTGGTTGTGGCCCTTCCGCTCGCGTTTGTCTTCAAGGGTTCCAAAATGGGGGCTGCCGTCGGCACATTCAATTCCAACAACTTCACCATTATCTTTCTTTATCCCTTCCAATGCTGGCTCGGAAATATGATTCTGGGCGGAAAACTGACCATTGCCGAAATCACCAAAGTATTGGAAGAAGTCATCCGGCAGCAGGATTTCAGCGCCTTGTTCAGCCTGGGGCTGGAAACCCTCGCATCATTCCTTCTCGGCGGGTTCATCCTGGGGCTGGTTTCCTTTCCCCTCTGCTACTATCTTGTTAAACTTCTGGTGGTCCGGTACCGGGCCAGAAAAGAAAAGCTCCGGAAAGCGAAAAATGAACTCATTCAGAATACCAAAACGGGGACAAAGCCATGAAAATACAGGAAATCACTGACAGCGATGAAGAGTCAAAGCTCGTTGAAGAGAGAATCATCGAACTGGAAAACCTCATCGAAGAGGCCGAACAGCTCCGGCGGAAACAGTTCTTCATTTCCACCGCGTCCGTCCTTCTCATGCTCATCATCCTGACCGCCTTCATCATCGGGCTCGCCAGCTACTTCAACAACTATCCGAAAAGAACCCTGATGCTGGAAGTCCTCCGAAGCTCCCGCTACGTGCTTTCAAATCCGTATCTGCTGGAAATGCGGAACGGGCTGGACCGCGAAATCGTACCCCTCTTCGCGGAGGAGTTCAGGAAGAATTTCCAGCGGGAGGTGACCCTGCTGAGGCAGGACATCAGACAGGAAGTCAAATCCACCGTATCCTTCGCACAGAACAATCTCCGGCAGAACTTCCGCACACGGATCCGGGGTCTTCTGGAGGAAAATACGCGCAACTATCTGGCGGAAAACAGTCTCGTCCCCGACAAGGATCAGCAGAAGCTTCTCGACCAGATGAACGACAAACTGGCCGACAAGATCACGGAATCCGCCTTTTCAGTCATCGTCCCGACCCAGGAAAAACTCCACGCATTCCGCGAAGAACTCGAATTCCTCCGGAGCAGCAAGGATTATATGTCCCTTTCCACGGAACCCAGAGACTTCATCGAAAGCCGCTTCATCGAAAACACGCTGGAATCCGTCATCTATTCCCTGAACGAAAGCAAGGGACTCGTTCCCGCCAACAGAGGAGCCCGGCCATGAATCCCGAACTCAAAAACCAGCTGGAAATCCTGACGATCGAAATCCGGCGACAGCACAAGCGCTACCGCAGCTCCTTCCGGAACGTCATCATTTTCTGCGCGATCATCCTTGTCTTCTTCTCTCTTTACGCCGCTCTCCTGAGCTACAAAATCAAAGAGCTGGCCACACCCTCCACTATCGCGCTTCTCATCGCAGACCAGTTCAGGGAAGCCATGTCTCCGGAACTCAAAAAAAATATTGAGACCGACATGCGCCCGTTCGCAAGGGATATGGCTCAATCTTCCCTGGCCGTCCTTCCGATCATCGTTCCCCTCTCCGGAAATTTCTTCCGGGACACCATGGAACAGGACCTCATCCGCATTTCAAATGAACTCGGAAATCAATACACGTCGTCCCAGAAACAGGAGATCGACCGGATCTTCAAAAACACAAGGTCCGAGCCGGTTTTCGCCACCGATGCCGCCGAGAGAATCGCAGCATCCGTTCCGGAGGAAGAAGTCAGAAAGCTTGTCAATGCCCATTTCACGTTCTCCCTCGGACACTTCTGCGAACAGCTCCGGAACATCCGCCGGAAAAACCCCGCGGCGCTCTCCAGAAAGGAAGTCTGCCAGCGGGATCTCGTGCTCTGCTGGCTGTATCTCTCCGAAAAGGACCGCTATAAGGACACCAGATACACGGCGCCGCTGTTCGAGCTGACCGGACTCCTCCTCAAAACCTACGAGGAAGCGGCCGTCCCGGCAAAAAAGAAGCCCGTCCAGGAAGTCAATCTGGAATAAAGTTTTTGCTTCAGGTCGGGGGATTACGTCCGCCTCCGGTTTACGGGAAAAGAATTTTCCGCATGTTTTCAAGGTACGATTCGACTACCCGTTCTCCATATTCCGCCGAGGAATTCCCGGGCGCTTCCCGGGCATACCACATCCGGTCCGAAAAACGTCCCATGTCCACTTCATCCGGAGAAAGATACATCATCAGGGAAGTCTCCATGGGACCGGCGTGATCGCCCGGAAACGGTTTCTCCGGATTGAAAATCGGATGAATCCGTATCCATTGGAACGGATCGTTCCCCCCGTAATAATCCGCCATGGATTCATCGCCCCACCAGCCGCGTCCCTTCGTCTTTTCGAGGAAAGCGAAAAGAACCCGGCGCGCGGCGAAACGGAACGCCAGATCGGTCGGCATTCCCTGCGCGAAATTCTCCCCCTGATGGAAACTGAAGCAGTGGATGTTCCGGAACCCGATCTCCAGCAGGCTCATGAACATCTGTTCGCAGACAGCGGACACCACCTTGGAATCGATCTCGACGCTCCCGTTTCCTTCGGGCCCCGCCACCGCGTAGCTGGGGGTTCCGAGGTAAAACGTCGGGAACACGATCATTTCCGGGTGTTCCTTTTCCAGCAGGTCGATCGAACCGCGGACGACATGGGCGTCCACACCGACCGTCAGATGTTCCGCGTGATATTCCAGCACCCCCATGGGAATAACCAGCGGTGAATTCTTCCGGATGGCTTCCCGGATCTGCCATGGAAACATTTTTTCGTAGCGCATGAAGTTCTCCTCCGATTTTTTCCATATCGCACAAATAGTGAATCATTCAATTTAAAATTCACAATACAAAAAAATACGATACGAAATACAATTTTCAATTCCATGAATATTTTTTTTGATTTTTTATTGAATCATTTACTTTTCGGAGTATACTATGACAGCAAGGACAAGCAGAGAGAGGAATCCTCATGAAGGTGGAAGAGATCGAGAAAGCCTTGATCGTCCGGCTGGAATCGGGCGTCTGCGGAACGGGAAGCCGCTTCCCTTCGGAATACCGGCTGGCGGAAGAATTCTCCGTGGACAAGACGACCGCCAACAAAGCCGTTGCGAGACTGGTCGGGAAAGGATATCTGGCAAGGGGAGCCCGCGGATCGGGGACGTATGTGAAACAGACGCGTCTTTTCCCGAAGGGGAGTCTGGGAATCATTCTGCCGTCGCCCATCGGCTATTTCAACGCCAGAATTCTGGACGGCGCGCAGAATGCCGCTCTGGCGCGCGGGTATCTGATGAACGTGATCGCGCCGCCCTCCGGAGAACTGGAACGCTGCTTGAACGCGCTCGGGACGTCCTCTGTGTCGGGCGTCATCTCCGTGGGGATGACCGTTCAGGTCCCGGTCCCGTCAGTCACGGTCGATTACGACTACGCCGCCGAACTCCCGGGCGGAAATCTGGTCAACACGGACAACCTTGCCGGAGGACACGCCATGATGCGCGAAGTGATCGTCCGCGGCCATCGTGAAATCGCGGTCTACTCCACCATCCGTATCAATCTCGACCGTCAGCGCCGGGTGCTGGGATTCGTTGCGGAAATGGAGAAGGCGAAAATCGCCCGTCCCTCGGAGAGACTTTTTTACGGAGCCCAGTGGTCCGCCGCGGACGCTGAAAAAAATCTGGCTCTCATGCTCAGGAAATTCCCGAAACTTTCCATCGTGGTCTGCGATTCGGACGATGCCGTGTCCGTCCTTCTGGACGCGGCCAGAAAACGGAAAGTCGACCTGCCCGGACGGATTGCCGTCACGGGCTTCGGAAACGTGATCGGCAACTACGGCGGCGGACTGAACATCGCCAACGTCGAACAGTTCCCCGACCGTCTCGGAGCCGCCGCGTGCAACCACCTGATCCAGCGGATCGAATCGGGCAATGAGACCGAACCCGTGCGGGATTTCTTCCCGCCCGAACTCATCCGCACGGAATGCATCCCGTCCATCCACCAGAAATGATACATGCCCGGCCATCCGGGAAATCGCAGAAACGAGACAGTTGCATTTCCGCAATTCCATAGTATATTCCTTATTCCGAAAAACAATTTTGCAGAAGGTTCCCGCGATCCGGCTTTTCGGCATGGACGCGGAAGCGGAACAATATCTTCAGGAACAGGGGGGCGAGGGTTATCATGGATGACCGTTCCATACTGGAAAGCATTTCCGACGGCGTGTTCACCGTCGATCTCGGTTTCCGGATTACTTACCTCAACCGGTCCGCCGAGGAAATGATCCGGATCCGGCGGGAAGACGCGATCGGACGCCTCTGCTGCGACGTATTCCACTCCAGTCTCTGCGAAGGGGCATGCGCACTCCGGAAAACTCTGGAAGAGCAGAAGCCGGTCATCGACCTGAGCTGTTTCATCATCAACAACCGGGGACAGCGTCTTCCGGTCAGCATCTCGACGGCGGTGC
>CAZORN010000214.1:0-5197 GCA_964581935.1 uncultured Victivallales bacterium | reverse complement strand
CTATTGCGGACACACTTCCGGAAGTCATCACGGACTCCAGCATAACTTCGGAACCAACTGCGCGTTTGTCGACGGGCATGTCGAACGGCTGAAAAATTCCGTGCTCGATCTGGCCTATGCCATATGGGTACCTCTCCAATAATGAAAGAACCGTCCCGCCGGATGTCCCGGAAGTCAAAAAGCAGTCGTTCCTGAAAAAAACCATCAATGAAAGGAATTTCCCCGTGAACAGACTCATTTTCTCCCTTCTCGCCGCTGTATATGTGCTTTCATTGTCCGCACAGATCGAATTCCGGTCCGGATTCGGGCACGGCCGCAATGCCTGGGGCGACTGGAAGTCAGCGGGTGCCGTTGCCCGCTTCTCGCACAACTCCGCCGAAGGCGCAGCGGCTCCCGGAGCGCTGCAGATCGACGCCGGGCCGGAAAATCCGGTCAAGGCCTCGCTTGTCTTCACAAATCATTTCCCGGCCTTTCCCGGGAAAATCTACCGTGCCTCGGTCATGGTGAGCGCGGAAGGTCTCACGGAAAGCGCCGTCGTTTCCATGACGTTTCAGGGAGAGGGCGCCAGACAGGAGTTCCTCGGAACTCCCGCAATCGGAATCCGCGAACCCGCCAAAACCTTCGCCGACGGAAAATGGCACAAACTGGAATATACGCTGACCGTCCCTTCCGACGGCAAATGGGAAAAAACGGCGCAAGTGCTCTGCTGTCTTGGCGTAAATGGAACCGCCGCCGGAAAAGTTCTGTTCGACGATTTCACGTTCTCCGCCGGGAAGACGCCTTCCGCTCCGATTGCGGCCGTCCCGCTTCCTGCCCGTTCGGCTCCAGTCACGCTCGTCTCAAACGGGACCCCGAAGACCGCAATCATCATTCCGGATTCACCGTTGCCGTGCCACGAGCTGGCCGCCAAAGAATTGGCGCTCCACGTGAAGAAAGCCTCCGGCGCCGAACTGCCCGTCTTCCGGGAAAGTGCCAGACCCTCCGGTACGGAGACGTGCGTTTGGCTCGGTCCCTGCCGAACGACGGAACAGGCCGGAATCCGCTGCGAAGCGCTGCCGCCTTCCGGATGGATCATCCGCGGAATCGGGAAAAATCTCTTCATCGCCGGACACGACCGCAGTCTCCATGGAACGGTCGGAAGCAACTGGTATGCCGACTGGCAGGGTACTCTTTCCGGCGTCTATGCGTTCCTCCGGAATGAAATGGGAGTGCGCTGGCTGTTCCCCGGCGATGCCGGAATGGTTGTTCCCGCGCGGAAAGACATTGTTTTTTCCGGAAAAACATCCGCAGGAAAGCCGAAACTCCTTTCCGTGGAACTGGTCCCGAGCAAATGGCCGTGGATCGGATGGAGCTCGAAGGATGCTTTTGAAAAATTTACCGCTCTTCAGGCGCGTTTCCTGTTGAGACACGGGTTCGGTTCAGTCGAGAACATGAATTATTCCCACAATTTCGGAGACTACTGGAAGCGCTTCTCCGGAACGCATCCGGAATTCTTCGCGCTCGTGAATCCGGGAAACCGCACACAGCTCTCCGGCGACACCAATTACGGAATCCAGATATCCCTGTGCCTTTCCAATCCCGGACTCCATTCGCAGGCTGTAAGCGACTGGGAGGGGCGTCCGCCGAAGACGGCTTCCGCGCGCCCCTTCCTCTCCGTCATGCTGAACGATACGCCGGAAATGTGCACGTGTCCGGCCTGCCGCGCCTGGGATTTTCCGGATCCTGCCTTCAAAACTTCGGAATACTGGGGCAAGGGGAAAGTGCTTTCCTACCGCGAACGCTGGCAGCTTTCCAAAGCGTCCTGGGGCGAACAGGGGGCGTCGGGATCTGGAGAACCTTCTCTTTCGGACCGGTATGCAAGATTCTGTCTCGCCGTTCAGACAGAAGCCCGGAAGAGCGATCCGAATGTCACGCTGATCGGGTATGCCTACACCAATTATACCAAGCCTCCGAAAGCGGTGAAACTTAATAATGGAATCATCATTCAGAATGTGTTCGGACTCTGGTATCCCTACACGGCGGAAATGAGCCGGAATTTCCGGGAGAACTGGAACGGCTGGAACGATTCCGGCGTACGCCAGATGTACCGGCCGAACCTGCTTCACGCAGGAGGGAATCTGCCTGTCTTCTACGGCCGCCGTTTTGCGGAGGATTTCCGGTGGGCATACCGTAACGGTCTGATTGCGTCGTACATGGATTCCCTGACCGGAGCGTGGAGCGCGCAAAACGCGAATCTTTATGTGATCTGCCGGATGCATGAAAATCCCGAACTGACCTGCGATGAAATTCTCGACGAATACTACGCCTGCTTCGGCAAAGCCTCCGGAGAGATCCGACGCTATGTCGATTTCTGGGAAAAACACGGGAACTCCATCACCGCGGAACAGAATGAAAAGTTCAAACAGGAAAACGCCATGAACGGGTGGCCGGGCGGAACATTTCAGAACTATGCGCTGATTGCACACGAAATTGCGCCGCTTTCCAAAATCGCGGAAGCACGGAAAATACTGGAAGCGGCGAAAATTGCGGCGGCGGACGACACCGCTGTCATAGCCCGTATCGCATACCTGGAAAAAGGACTGCGCGATTCCGAACTTACTGTAAAGACGCGCCTCAGCCAGATTGCCATGGCAAATGCCCCGTCACAAACCAATAAAACTAATTTCAACCGGGCGTTCGAAGAACTGAAGCAGTTCCGCGCGTCCTGTGAATCCGAAGCAGTCGTGAATTGCGGTGCATTTGCACTGCGCGAACGCTTCGGCTGCAACTGGCCATGGAAGGACCATAGGACATGGGACGAAAAATGACAGCTCGCGTCTCGGTATATCCGGAAACGGAATCCGGAATCATCCGGCGGCTCAACGGCGGGAATCTCGCCCCGGCTCTTTATGCGAACCGGCGCAGTTACCGTGACATCACGGAACCGTTCCGGGAGCTCCGGCTCCCCTGCACGCGTCTCCACGATGCACCACTTGAAAACCCGAATATGCGCCTTGTCGACGTCAATAACATTTTCCCGCTTTTCCACGCGGATCCAGACGACTCACGAAATTACTGTTTCGAACAGACAGACGACTACATTGCAAACTCTCTTGCCTGCGGAACGCAGATCGTCTACCGTCTCGGAATTTCCATTGAGCACGGGAAAAAACGTTATTATACCGCGCCTCCGGAAAATTATGAGAAATGGGCAGAAATCTGTATCCGGATCATAGAGCATTTCAATGAGGGACTTTGGAACGGTCACTACTGGAACATCCGTTATTGGGAAATCTGGAATGAACCGGGCAACAACGATCCCGACGGCCTGCCGAAAATGTGGGGCGGAACCGAAGACGAATTCAACGTCTTTTACTGCGCAGTTTCGAGAATTCTGAAGGCGCGCTTTCCACATCTGATGATCGGCGGACCGTCTCATGGACTTGGAAACGCCGAACCAGGCGGGCCGACTGAGATTTTCCTGAAAAAATGTGCTTCCGAACACGCACCGGTCGATTTTTATTCCTGGCACTGCTACAGCGATTCCATCGCACACTATGTGAATCAGGTCGCACCCATCCGGAAAAAAGTTAACGAATGCGGATTCCCGAACGCGGAACTGCATCTGAACGAATGGCATTACTTCCCGATGGATTGGGATCGGGAAACCTCCAATGACCTCGAATACCATAAATTCTTCTATTCCGCCGATGGATTCAAGGGGTTGGATTCGGCCGCGTTCCTGTGCGCTGTGCTTGCCGGATGGCAGGACACCCCACTCAATATGGGGAACTATTACACGACAACCTGCGGTTCCTATGGACTCTTCACGCAATTTACCGAACCGACCAAAAGTTATTGCGGGATGAAGGCATTCGGAATTCTGGCTTCCGAATGCGGAAAACGGTTTCGAGTGGCTGCGGAAGCGCCTGTTTATGCGCTTGGCGGTATGGCGGGAAGCGGGAAAAAAATGCTTCTTGTTTCCTGTTTCAAACCGGAGTGGAAGAAAGTGGAACTTGTGTTCGATCGCAAAATTCTGAACACAACATTGTTGCTGATTGATGAAAAACACAACTTGGAACCAGTTCCGGTAAACCCGCGGGGAAATCGGCTGGAACTCCCGTTTGAAGGATCATCCGCGGTATTTCTGCTCGAATTTATGTAAACAGAGGCGGAAAACATTCAAGATTGGGATAAAATTTCGATAGTGTCCGGTCTTTTTCGCACATTTTCCCGATTGACTTGGAACTACCGGATAGCTGCCTTAGATCAAGAAAGCGTTACCAACGGCAACTCTCCGTCGGGAATGAATCCCCATGGATCCCGACGGGATGCCCGAGCATATAGTCACATCTTTGTTCTGAAAACTTCCTACCTGTTACGGACCCCCATTACCATTCTCTGCTCCCCCCAGTCGTCCGGAAACCCCTTGACGAGACGCGCGAGGGAGACTCCCTCCGGCTCACAACCGTTGCAGACGGCCTCGACGATGTCCGGAGCGAGATTGGCCAATCCGAGGATGCGCGTGACGTAGGGCGCGGCAAGACCCAGCTTCTTCGCAAGATCGCTCAGGTTGGCCGCCTGACCCGTGACCAGCATGTCCGTCCACTTCCGGGCGTTGCGGATGGCGCGGATGACGGCATCCTGTTTGAGCGTCATGCCGTTTCCCTCCGGGACGATGACGTTGCGGTGTCCGCCGATGCTTTTCAATTTGAGCGGCATCGTGAGCTCAATTCCGCCGTCGTCCAACACCCGCTGTTCCATTTCCGGCAACCCTTCCTCCGAGACATTGTGACTCTCCGAGAAGTATCCGCCGACCGCCATCTCCTCGGCCAGCTGGTTCAGCCCTTCGACGCGGAGAACCAGCTTGATCTTGTCCGGCGACACGGCGATGCTCCCGATGACCAGCTGGAGTAGTTCGTACCGCGCGGCGGGAATCAGGAACTCCCACAAACCGGAGGCGTCGCCCAACGCGGCGATGATCTCCTCCTCCGTGGCCGACCGGGCAAGGACATCCAGCTGGCGTTTCTCCTCGGCAAGACGGCTCCCCGTCTCTTTGAGCCCGGCAAGATCGGCATTTCCTTCCAAAGCTACTTGCTTCAGTTCAGCGAGCTTGGCCTCGAGCATCTCGCGGTCATGGACAAGGCTTTCCCGAAGGACATCCTCCCGTTCCCGCACGGCGCCCAGCGTGGCCCGGAGGATCGACGGCGTCCGGAAG
>CAZORN010000213.1:0-5201 GCA_964581935.1 uncultured Victivallales bacterium | reverse complement strand
AAAAATTCAATCCTGTTAATATAATCCATTTTCTCCAATTTGAAAATAAAAATAGAGGAAGTTTTGCAGTTTTCTTGTTGCTTTCCTGCGAAAAAGAGGTTATATTGAATCTGAAATCATCCAAAAACAAGGAGTTCGTCCATGAAATACAAATTCATTGCTGTGCTGTCCCTCATGTTTGCGGCGGCCGTCGTCTACGCCCAGAAACCCGTCCTTGCGGCAGTCACCGACATCGAGGACGACCCCTCCAACGGTCTCGAAATGTGCAGGAGCCTCTTCAACGAGTATTACCTCTCCGAACTGACCACCCATACCAAGATCAATATGCTCGATACCGCCACCACGCAGAAAAAGACAGCCGCTCTTCAGATCAAGCGCGGTATTGATCTTTCCGATTCCGAAATCAAAAAGCTCTGCGGTGCGCTCGGCACGGATGCCATCTGTCTTGTCAAAATGGCCCGCAAAGAAGGGAACTCCATCACGACCACCATTACCCTTGTTTCCAAAGACGCAAAACGCCTCGGCACGGTTTCCGCAAAAATGGAAGGCGTCGGCGATACGGATGCCGTAAGCTCCAAGCTGGCTACCGAAAGCGCCGTGATCCTCCGCAAATATAAGGGAATTGAAGAATCTTCCATTCAGGTTGACAATTTCCGCGCGGAACCCCTCCCCAACACGGTGACGGACATCAAGTAATCCACCCGACAGCCCCTTCAGAAACCGCCGGGCGACTCCGGCGGTTTTTTCATGTACCGGACGTACGTAAAAAATCCGCGGAAGCGTTTTGACACGTTCCGCGGATTTCAGCTTTTTCAGTTCTGAATCAGAACCTTACTTCTTCATGGCCTGGGAAACCGCGACCGCGACGTCGACCGAAGCGCCGACCATCGGGTTGTTGCCCATGCCGATGAGCCCCATCATTTCGACGTGCGCCGGAACGGAGGAGGACCCTGCGAACTGGGCGTCGGAATGCATGCGGCCCATGGTGTCGGTCATCCCGTAGGAGGACGGACCGGCCGCCATGTTGTCGGGATGGAGCGTGCGGCCCGTGCCGCCGCCGGAAGCGACGCTGAAGAAGGGCTTGCCGGCTTCGAGGCGCTCTTTCTTATAGGTTCCCATGACCGGATGCTGGAAGCGGGTCGGATTGGTGGAGTTGCCGGTGATGGCGATGTCCACACCTTCGTGCCACATGATGGCCACGCCTTCGCGCACTTCATCGGCGCCGTAGCAGCGGACTTTGGCGCGTTCGCCCTTGGAGTAGGCCTTTTCCCACACGATATTCAGCTTGCCGGTGGCGAAGTCGAAGTCCGTCTGGACATGGGTGAAGCCGTTGATGCGGGAGATGATTTCCGCGGCGTCTTTGCCGAGGCCGTTCAGGATGACGCGAAGCGGTTCCTTGCGGGCCTTGTTCGCGCTGCGGGCGAGCCCGATCGCGCCTTCGGCGGCCGCGAAGGACTCATGTCCGGCGCAGAACGCGAAGCACTTGGTCTCGTCGCGGAGGAGCATGGAGGCAAGGTTGCCGTGTCCGAGTCCGACCTTGCGGTCGTCGGCGACGGAACCGGGGATGCAGAAGCTCTGGAGGCCTTCGCCGAGGGTTTTGGCGATTTCACTGGCAACCGTCTGTCCGCGTTTGATGGCGACCGCCGCGCCCACGAGGTAGGCCCAGCAGGCGTTTTCAAAACAGATCGGCTGAATGTCCTTCACACGGGCGACGATGTCAAGATCTTTGGCCTTGGTGATGGCTTCGGCTTCTTCGATGGAGGCGATTCCGTTGTCGTTGAGGAATTTATTGATCTGCGCAATTCTGCGCTCGTAACTTTCAAAAAGTGCCATGATGAATCACTCCTCTTATTGATGACGCGGATTGATGGTTTTGGCGGCTTCGGCGAAACGTCCGTAGGTGCCGGTGAACTTCTTGACCGCCTCGTTGGCGTCCATGCCCTTGGCGATGGCGTCGAGCATCTGTCCGAGCTTGACGAACTTGTAGCCGATCACCTTGCTCTCCTCGTCGAGGGCGATTTCAGTCACATAGCCTTCGGCCATTTCCAGGTAGCGGACACCCTTGGCGCTCGTTCCATACATGGTGCCGGTGATGCTGCGGAGGCCCTTGCCGAGGTCTTCCAGACCCGCGCCGATGGGAAGTCCGCCTTCCGAGAAAGCCGTCTGGGTGCGTCCGTAGACGATCTGGAGAAAAAGCTCGCGCATGGCGGTGTTGATCGCGTCGCAGACAAGGTCCGTGTTCAGCGCTTCGAGAATGGTTTTGCCGGGAAGGATTTCCGCGGCCATCGCGGCGGAGTGGGTCATGCCGGAACAGCCGATGGTCTCCACGAGAGCCTCTTCGATGATTCCGTTCTTGACGTTCAGCGTCAGTTTGCAGGCGCCCTGCTGGGGAGCGCACCAGCCGACCCCGTGGGTCAGTCCGGAAATGTCCTTGATTTCCTTGGCCTTTGTCCAGGCGCCTTCCTGCGGAATGGGCGCGGGACCGTTCTTCGGGCCTTTGGCGACACAGCACATCTGTTCGACTTCGTGTGAGAAGTTCATCGCGTATTCTCCATTGATTGGGGGTTTTGTTTTGTCGGCAAAACGAATCAGTCTGTAATATACCTCCTTTTTTATTCCGTTTCAAGTTCTTTGCGGCGAAAAACATCGCCTTTTTCTGTTTCCTTCCGCCTCCGCTTGCGGGCTTTTTCACGACTTTCCGCCCCCTTCCCTGAAAAATTTATTCTTTTTTTGAAAATCTTCCTTGAATCCTCTCCGGATAGGTTATATTTTAGATAAGTGAAAATAAATATTCGGAAGGAGACCGTCCTCATGAATCAGAAGCAAAAGGAAAAGTGTCGCCAACTGGCGAAAAAGGTTAGAATTCATTGTCTTGAAATGGTGTTCAAAGGAAAGAGCGGGCATGTCGGAAGCATGCTTTCCATGTCCGATATTCTTTCAGTTCTTTTCACTCAGCTTATAAATGTGGATCCGAAAAATCCGAAGAAGGCCGACCGCGACCGTTTCATCCTCAGCAAGGGACACGGCGGCGCGGCGCTTCTCGCCACCATGGCCGAACTGGGATTCTTCCCGATGGACTGGCTGGATACCTATTATCAGGACAACGGCAAGCTCAGCGGACACATCTCCCACCACATCCCCGGCGTGGAGTTTTCCACGGGTTCGCTCGGACACGGACTGCCCGTCGCCTGCGGCATGGCCATGGCGGCGAAACAGGCCGGAAAGAAACACAAAATCTACTGTCTGGTCAGCGACGGCGACCTCAACGAGGGGTCGAGCTGGGAGGCGATCATGCTGGCCGGTCAACACCAATGGGACAACCTCGTGATGCTGGTCGATTACAACCGTCTCCAGGCACTCGGGGCGTCGCCCGACATCATCGATCTGGAACCGCTCGCCCCCAAGCTGGAAATGTTCGGCTGGGCGGTCAGGGAGGCTGACGGACACGATTTTGATGCCATACATGAAGCGGTCGCCTCCCTGAAACCGGGCAAGCCCAACGCGATCATTTTCCGGACCGTCAAGGGCAAGGGCGTTTCGTTCATGGAGAACAATTACAAATGGCACTACGGAGGACTGACCGGAGAGCTCCTCGAAAAAGCGTTGAAGGAAGTGGAGGCGGCACAATGAGAAAGGCATTCAATCAGGAACTCCTGAGAATCGCGGAGAAGGATCCGCGCGTGTTCATGGTGTTGGCGGACATCGGATACGGCGAGATCGAAGGGTTCGCCAACGCGTTCCCGGACCGTTTCATCAACTGCGGCGTGGCGGAGCAGAACATGACCGGCGTCGCCTGCGGAGTGGCGATGGAAGGCAATATCGCCGTCACTTACTCCATCGCGAACTTCCCGACCCTCCGCTGTCTGGAACAAATCCGCAACGACGTCTGCTATCATAACGCCAACGTGAAGATCGTGATCATCGGCGGCGGCGTGGCCTACGGCGAACTCGGCATATCCCACCACTCCACCGAGGACATCGCGATCATGCGCGCCCTGCCGAACATGGTGGTGATCGTCCCCTGCGACATGGCCGAAACCCGCGCCGCCACCCATGCCGTGATGTCATACGAAGGCCCCGTCTATTTCCGCTGCGGATATAAAAACGAGCCCGACATCCATGAAGGGCCGATCGAATTCAAAATCGGAGGATCACTTCAGGTGCGAGAGGGTAAGGCGGCCACGGTCTTTTTCGCGGGAACGGTCGGAATCAACGCCAAGCGCGCGGTCGATGCGCTCGCGGCGGAGGGCGTCCGCTGCCGTCTGGTGAGCCTCTATTCGATCAAGCCGATCGACCGGGAAGCCATTGTCCGTGCTTCGAAGGAAACCGGCGGCATTGTGGTGGTCGAGGAACACAACCTCAGCGGAGGCGTCGGAAGCGCGGTCGCGGAAGTCCTGATGGACGAAGGCTGCGGCAATGTGCCGTTCAAACGCGTGGCCCTGCCGGATGTCAACGTCAGCAAAGTCGGCTCGCAACTCTGGCTTCGCGACCAGTACGGGCTGGGCGTCAAAGACATCATTGAGGCTGTAAAGAGGGTCTGACGCATGAAGCGGCTCGAAGGAAAAACCGTATTGATTACGGGCGGCGCGCAGGGAATCGGACGTGCCGGAGCGGAATTGTTCGTCCGGGAAGGCGCTCATGTGGTGATTGCCGACATCAATGAAAAACTCGGACATGAAACCGCCTCGGAACTCGGTGCGGTTTTCGTGAAGTGCGACGTTTCCAAAGCGGAGGACGTCCGCGCCGTCATCGGGAAATGCCACGCGCTGGATGTGATCTACAACAACGCCTCCATCTACTGGGGCGGACACGATGCCCGTGTCACGGACATTTCCGAGGAGGATTGGGACCGCATCATCTCGATCAATCTCCGGAGTGTCTTTCTGTTCTGCAAATACGGGCTTCCCATACTGATGAAGCGCGGAGGCGGTTCGGTCATCAACACCGCTTCCAGCGCAGGCGTGATCGGCATTCCGGATTGCGACGCCTATACCGCGACGAAGGGTGCGACGGTCCAGCTCACCAAGTCGATGGCCGCGGAATACGGGCGCTACGGCATCCGGGTAAACTGTATTGCGCCCGCCGCGATCATGACTCCGATGATGCGTCAGAGCAACCCGGAAAATTCGACCTTCGATGAAGAGCGTTTCCTGAAATTGCGGACTCCGATCCGTCGTTACGGCACCCCGGAAGAGATTGCG
>CAZORN010000212.1:0-5223 GCA_964581935.1 uncultured Victivallales bacterium | reverse complement strand
CTCTGCTGCTGTTCCTTCCTCACCGAATTCGCCTCCATCAACGTCAAGATGGCCAAGGAGCAGGACCTTTCCCTTACGCCTTCCACCATCTCCGGCATCTGCGGACGCCTCAAGTGCTGTCTCAAATACGAACACGAAGGCTATCTCGAGCTCGAACGCACCATGCCCCGCCGCGGCGACTGCTGCGATTGCAAGGAAGGGCGCGGACGCATCATCGACCGCAACCTCCTGACCCAGAAGGTCGTCGTCCAGATGGATGAAACCGGGCGGACCGTCACCTGTTCCAAGGACGAGGTCAACGTGATGTACCCGGAGAAATACAAGCTCAAACAGGAACGCGCCCCCAAAAACTCCAACGACACGGAAAACATTCCGGACGATCTCACGAAGCTCGAGGACTGAATCCCTTCCGGTTCTTTTCCCTTATTCGTGTGAATTCCGTCGTTCCGGATCGGACGGAAAGGAACTTTCATGCAGGACAGAATCCGAATCGCTTTTTTCGACACCAAGCCCTACGACCGCCTTTCCTTCGACGCGATCAAGGACCGCTACCATGTCGAAATCGTTTACTTCGAGACCCGCCTCTCTCCCGCTTCCGCCAAGCTCGCGGAAGGCTTTGACGGCGTCTGCGCCTTCGTCAACGACGATCTCTGCGCCGAAACCCTCCACACGCTGGAAGCCCTGCATGTGAGGCTGATCGCCCTGCGCTGCGCCGGATTCAACAACGTGGATCTCGCCGCCGCCTGCCGTCATCTCAAGGTCGTCCGTGTCCCGAAATATTCCCCCTACGCGGTCGCGGAATACACCCTCGGCCTCCTGCTCTGTCTCAACCGCCGTCTTCACCGCGCCTTCTGCCGGATCCGCGAGAATAATTTCTCCATCAACGGCTTCATGGGCTTCGACCTTCACGGCAAGACCTTCGGCATCATCGGAACCGGCAAGATCGGCCTGACCTTCGCCCAGATCCTCGGCGGGTTCGGCGTCCGCATCCTCGCTTCCGACCCATATCCCAACGAGAAGGCCGCCGCCGAGCTCAAAATGGAATATGTGCCTCTCGAAAACCTCTATCGGGAAAGCGACGTCATTTCCCTTCATTGTCCGCTGACTCCCGAAAATCATCATCTCATCGATTCCGGCACTCTCCGGCAGATGAAGACGGGCGTCTACATTCTCAACACCAGCCGGGGAAAGCTCATCGACACCTCCGACCTGATCGAGGCCCTCAAGTCCGGCAAGGTCGGCGGCGCGGGGCTGGACGTCTATGAGGAAGAGGCCGATTATTTCTTCGAGGACCGCTCCGACCGCTGGATCAACGATGACGTCCTCGCCCGCCTGATGACCTTTCCGAACGTCCTGATCACTTCCCATCAGGCGTTTTTCACCCGCGAGGCCGTGAACAACATCGCCGAGATCACGATGGACAACATCCGCGATTTCCAGGAAGGCCGCGAACTGGTCAACGACGTCTGTTTCCACTGCAACGGAACGAAGCCCTGCTGTCACGCAAAGGAAAACACCGCGACATCGAATCCGGAAAATTCCGGCAGTTCCGCTTCAAGATAAGCCCCGTTTCTGCGGCAGACCAGCTTCTTTCCGCTTCCCGCCATGAATGCGTCCCGGACCGTCCGTCCCGTACGGAGGGCAAGCGTCGTTCCCCGGGAAAGGGCTTCCTCTTCTTTGATATAGGAATGGAGATAGACCAATGTCCTCCCTTCGCCGGGCTGTCCGGAAACCATCGCGCGCAAAAAAGACGGCGCGTTTTCCAGTCGGACCGCCGGTTCCGGGAGAAGCCGCCTCAGGATCGTTCCGCCCAGTTCCTTCAGTTCCGCCGCGCCGGACACGGCATATCCGCCGAAAAGGTCGTGAGTACAATGAGCGCACCTTCCGCGGAAGGTGACCGTCGGTTCTTCCGTGATCTTGTCCGGCGGATTATAATAGTGCGCCCGGAGTCCGTCCCATCCCGAATTGCAGCACGGACGCACCATCACTCCCGCGACTTCCGTCCCGTCCATCGCCGCAATGGATATCCCTTCCGCATGGAACGAGCGGGGCATGGAGGACAGCTCTTCCGAGAATTCCGGCGAGGTAAGGAAATAGGCCGGGTGACTGTCGCACTTTCCCAGATATTTCACGCCCGTTTCCTTTTCCGGCAGAAAAGTCTCTTTCCGGGAATCCAGCCCGGCGTCGGCGGAGAACCAGACCGCTTTTCCCGCTTCCAGATGCCGCCGTACGCGTTCAGCCGTCTCCTCCGTGAAGACGCACCCTTTCATGAATATGAGCAATTCGTATTTCCCGAATTCGGAAGCCGGGGTGATGACGTCGAACTGAATCTGGAGTTCGGACAGCATTTTCGCCGCGCCGCGCATTTCCGGTTTCGCGGAAAAATAAAAATTGTCTTTCGTGAAGACAACCGCCGCTTCCGCAACCGGTTCCGCCCCGGAAAAATACGGTTCAAACGGACGGACGCCCGAATAGACCTCCTTCACACAGCGGAACACGCGGTCCTCCCAGCGTCCGGACGGGTGCATGTGCGACCCCAGATTCGGGCGCAGGCCGAGGGCGAGTCCGAGAAGAAAATCGCTCCGGATGCCGGACGTTCGCCGGATGCTTCCGAAGTCGCCCCAGTCGTAGAACCGGGCGGTCATGTTCATCGCGAACGGATATCCGAGCGCGCGGATGTGTCGCCCCAGCAGAGGCAGATGATCGTAGCTCCATGTGGGCGACGTCGGCAGACATTCGCATTCGATATAGGAGCCGATGCCCTTCTGTTCCTCATATCCGAGTCCGTTGAAATAGAGCAGCGGTTCCGATATGTTCTCACAGGCGGCTTCCCGGATTTTCCGCGCCAGCCGGAGTGATATGAATTTGCCGTATTTGCGCAGACTGTCCATGTCTTCCGGATCGTATCCGAGCGAACGCATCTCCTTTACGCATGTCGGACAGACGCAGAAATGGCTGAATCCGTAGCAGTCGATGAAAAAGCCGTCGGGATGATACTTTCTTCCGATTTCACGGACCATTGCCTTCAGATGTTCCCGGTAGGGGGAATCGAAACACATCGAACGGACGTATGGGGTTGTCCTGTCCTCCGCGTAAATGCGCCCGTCGGGCGAAACCCGCAGCCATTCCGGGTGTTCGAGCCCCTCTTCATTGCTCAACCCTCCGTTCAGATATGCCGAAACCGCAATGCCTCGTTTTTTACAGGCGTATAAAATTTCTCCGAACAGGTCTTTTTTCAGGCCCGGATGACGGATTCCGATTTCCGTGTCGTAATAGCTGAAGCCCTGGTTGCACCGGGCGTGGACGGTCAGGAAGTCCACGCCGCATTCCGCAACGGACTGTGCGAATTTCTCCGCGTCCAGTTCCGTCCCGATGTCCCTGCAGCACACATCGGTGTGAAAATCATAGAAAAGTCCATATTTCGGAGGAATCATTTCAGGCTCCTTTCTTTTTTTGTTTTGAATATTATACCCCGCCGATCGCGTCCGCACAATGGAAAAGCCTGCCAGAAAATAATCATTTCATGCCATAGTGCTTGCTATTTTTCCGAAACGGTGTAAATTTTTCTCCGGGAGGATTCCTGTCATGCCGGGTCAATATTCTTTTTCTCCGAAGCAGTTCAATCGCTATGTGAACTTTCCGTTCAAACTGCAATATTTCGGATATATGCCGAAGACTTTCCATCCGGTGTTCCGGGTGCCGCGGAATGCTTTGTTCATCGGGCTTGTCCTGAAAAGCCACGGCGGAAAAATCTACTGGAACGATGAGACCCACCATGAACGATATGAGGTGAAAGCGCCCGTCTACACCGTCGCGGACAAGGGAACCGTCAGCTGCATCGAGGCGGAACGTCCGTGGGATGAAATCTATTTCGGGTATCCGGAGGAGTGCCGCCGGAAATTCGTCGAGGCCGGACTGAAAATCGACGGACGCTGCCATCCGCTGGTCATCACCGAAAGAATGGAACGCCTGATCGCGGACCTCCAGCAGCTTTGCGTCTTCATTGCCCGCCCGGGAACGATGGACCGTCTGGATATGGTTGCTTTTGAAATTATCATGGAGTGCATCCTTCCCTCGGACAGCCCGGATCTTGATGACACCGCAAATCCGGCCGTGACCGCGATTGCCGCGCATCTCCAGAAAAATTTCACCCGGAAAATCGATCTTTCCGCGCTTCTGAAACGGCACGGGATTTCACACCGGACTTTCTACCGGGTCTGGGAACGGAATTTCAAGGCTTCTCCGATGCAGTTCGTTCTGGAACTGCGGTTGAATCTGGCAAAGGAACTTCTCCGCTCCTCCGATAAAAAGACATTTGAGGTTGCGGACGCCTGCGGTTTTCTCAATTCCATGGACTTCTGCCGTTCCTTCAAAAAGCATTTTTCCCTTACCCCGGGCGAATACCGCGCACAAAACCGGGCGCAGAACCTTTTTCCGCGCGGACGTTCATAACGCGCATGGCTTTTTTCATCCCCGCGTGCTATAGTACCGTATGAAAACTGTAGAATCGCCGGAAGAAAAAAGACACCATCTCAAGGAGCTTTATTCCAAGCTTCTTCTGCGTGACCGCGCCCGTTTCGCAAGCCGTTTCCGCAACCTTGTCCGCATGGAAGGCGAGGAACTCGACTCCTTCGCAAAACAACTGGAGAATACTGCCGCCCATTCCCTTCACCGTTTCGCGGACGCCCTGCACTCTGAACTGAACCCGGACCTTCCGATCACTCCCAGGGCTCCGCAAATCGCCGAAGCCCTGCGCGGACATCCCGTCGTGATTGTCTGCGGCTCGACCGGATCGGGCAAGACCACCCAGCTCCCGAAAATCGCGCTTTCCCTCGGGTTCGGACGCGTCGGACGCATCGGATGCACCCAGCCCCGCCGGATCGCCGCCTCCGCCCTTGCGCGCCGTCTGGCCGCCGAAACGCAATGCGAGTGCGGAGCCGAAGTCGGCTACAAGGTCCGTTTCGACGACCGCACCGCACGCAACACCGTCATCAAGTTCATGACCGACGGCATCCTGCTGGCGGAAACCCGTTCCGATCCTGATCTTCTGGAATACGACTGCATCATTCTCGACGAGGTGCACGAACGCTCCCTCAACATCGATTTCCTGCTCGGCTATGTCCGCCGCCTTCTCGTCCGCCGGAAGGATCTCCGCGTGGTCGTCTCTTCGGCCACGCTCGATGCCGCGCGCATCTCCGAATTCTTTTCCAACGCGCCCGTGGT
>CAZORN010000211.1:0-5227 GCA_964581935.1 uncultured Victivallales bacterium | reverse complement strand
CGGCGTTCGATTTCCTTCATGGAGATGTTGAGGATCGTGGGGCGTCCGTGCGGACACGCGAACGGAAGTTCGCAGAAGGAAAGCTGGCGGAGGAGTGCGACCGCTTCCTCTATGGAGAGAATGTCGTTGGCTTTCACGGCGGCCTTGCATGCGCACATGGCGAATTTTTCATAGTCCGCGCGCTGGCCCGGTGCGCCGCTTTCGGCGACTTCGGAAAGCATATCCTTGAACACGTTTCCGGCGTTGTTCTGGGAGAGTGCGGCAGGAATGGCGTTGAGCTTGATCGCGTTGCTGCCGAAGGGTTCTGCCTCGAATCCCAGTTTTTCCAGAGACACGGCGTTTTTCAGCAGGAAGGCGACTTCCGAGCGCGAAAGTTCCAGCGTGACCGGGATCAGGAGCCGCTGGGAAAGGGTTCCGTTCACTCCTTTGAGAAGCCGCTCGAAAAGGATGCGCTCGTGTGCAGCATGCTGGTCGATCAGGATCAGGCCGTCGGCCCGTTCCGCGAGGATATAGGTGTTGTTGAGAATCCCGACGATCCGGAGTCCGAGCGAATTTTTTTCCTGCGGGGCTTCAGACGGTTCCTCCTTTTTTTCCTCCTTTGGTGTTTCCGTGCGGAATCCGGGGAGTTCGGCGGCGGTCGTCATCCGCGAAACAATTCCGGACTGCGGCGAATAGTCGAGGAACGCGGCACGCATGACGGCGTCGATCATGGAGAAATCTTCTCCGGAGACGGATTCGTCGGGGGGGGACGGCGGCGACGGAATGTTTCCGAAAGGCTTCGGGGACACCTCCTCCGCTTCGTCCTCCCCGAGCGGGGCCTCATTTTCGAAGACGGAGACCGCTCCCATGGAAAGAACCGGGGAATTCGTGTTCCGCATGGTTTCGGCGAGGGCGTTGCGGACCGCGGCCACGACCTCGAATTCGCGGGAGAAGCGGACCTCCCGTTTGGACGGATGGACGTTGACATCAACGAGGGAGGGATCAAGGGTCAGGAACAGGATGCAGGGCTGGTAGCGTCCGCGGTCGAGGACGGGCCCGCAGCCGTCGCGGATGCCCCGGTAGATGCCCTGGGCTTCGACGGGGCGTCCGTTTACGAAAATGCGTTGTTCGAGGCGGGTCGGACGCGTGAAGGAGCGTCGCGCGATGAAGCCGCCGACGCGGACTCCGTTTTCTTCGTGGTTCACAGGAAGCATGGCGTCGGCGTAGTCGCGTCCGAAGAGTTCCCGGATGCGCGGAACCAGATCCGCAGCGGAGGGACTCGAAAGAAAAACGCGGTTGTCGAGTTTGAGCTCAAAGGCGATATCGGCATGGGCCAGCGCGAGATTGGTCATCATCTCCGCGATATGATGTTCCTCGGTCGGACGGCTCCGCAGGAATTTCTTCCGGGCGGGTGTGTTGAAGAAGAGGTCGCGGACGATCACTTCCGTTCCGGGGGCGCATCCGACCGGCGAGGAGGCGATCATCTTGCCGCCGTGAAGCACGACTTCACAGCCTTCCTGAAGTTCCTTCGGACGGGTCCGGAGGGTGATCTTGGAAACCGAGGCGATGCTGGGCATGGCTTCCCCGCGGAATCCCATGGTGGTGATGGCGAAAAGGTCAGCCTCCTTCAGAATCTTGCTGGTGGCGTGGGGTTCAAAACAGAGGAGGGCGTCGTCGGCGTCCATGCCGCAGCCGTCGTCCACCACGGAAATGAATTCGGATCCGGCCTTTTTCACCTGAACGGAGATTTTTTTCGCTCCGGCGTCGAGGGCGTTTTCGAGGAGTTCCTTGAGGACCGAGGCCGGACGTTCGACCACTTCCCCGGCCGCGATTTTATTGTAAATCTGTTCCGGAAGAAGATGGATCCTGCTCATTGGAAGATTCCCTTTTCCAGTTCGATTCGGCCGGTGGATTCATATTCCGGGGTGTCCTTCTCCGGGACGGCTTTTTTCTCACGCGCTTCCTGAAGGATCTTGATGAAATCTTTCTCTTTGCGGATATTGTCGAAATTGGTATTGTAGGAAAGGGGGAGGATGCGTTCCCCGAGGGTCTGGTAGGCTTTTTTGAAATATTCCAAAGCTTCCGCCGTATTGCCTGCCATGGAGTGCATCCCGGAAAGGTTCAGGGCCGTGATGGGGGAGTCCGGTTCCTTCTTATAGACTTTTTCCACGCTGGCGATGGCTTCGCGGTAACGGTTCTGCTTGGCGAGGGCGGCTCCGAGGTTGTTGTAGGCGACGGAATCGGAGGGGTCCAGATAAGTGAGGTTGCGGAAAATATCCTCGGCTTCCTTGTATTTCTGTCGGAGATAGAAAGTGGTTCCCAGCATGGAAAGCAGGGCGCGGTTTTCGGGATGGAAGACAAGGGCGGTGCGGAGCCTGTCCTCGGCAATCGAGTATCTGCCGTTTTCACAGTCCATGGACGCGAGGGAGACCGTCTGTTCCACTTCCGGGACGGTGATGAGGTTTCCGCCGGAAGGGGCGGCGGAGCGCGGCTGGTTGTAGGAGAACGGACTGAGTCTCATTTTCAGCTGGGGGGCACGTTCTTCGAAAATACCGGGTTTGGCATCCGGCTCGGTCCGGCTGCCCCTGATGACGAGGGTCAGGACGATCACCAGCAGAATGAAAATAATCAGCGGGGCAAGCTGTCGGGTCAGGGGCTGTTCTTTCATGAGTCCTGCTCCTTTCCTTTGATCCGGTGACAGGCGCAGAAATGACCGTTGCCGCAATCCGCCAGAGGGGGGACGATCTCATAGCATTTTCTGCGGTCGTCCGAGGGGCCTTCGCCGCAGAGTGGGCAGCGGTTCGCAAAACGGCATCCGGAGGGAAAATCCGAGGGGAGGGGAACGGCTCCCGGGATGGTGGCGAGACGTCCGGACTCGCGTCCGAGCACCGGAACCGCCGCAAGGAGGGCCCGCGTATAGGGATGGAGCGGGGAATCGATCAAAGCGCGGACCGGGGCCGTTTCCACGATCTGTCCGGCATACATGACGGCAACGCGGTCGGCGGTTTCGGACACGATTCCGAGGTTGTGGGTCACCAGAATGATCGACATGCCGAGCGTTTTGCGCAATTCCAGCAGCAGATCGAGGATCTGCGCCTGAATGGTCACGTCGAGCGCCGTCGTGGGTTCGTCGGCGACCAGCAGGGCGGGACGGCTCGCAATCGCCATCGCGATCATCACGCGCTGCTGCATCCCCCCCGACATTTCATGCGGATACCTCCATACACGCCCGGCGGGATCCGGAATCCCCACCTGCTTCAGGAGTTCAACCGCCTCGTTCCAGGGATCGGTGACGTCGGGACGATGCAGCCGAAGAGCCTCGGCGATTTGTTCGCCGACCCGGAAGACCGGGTTCAGAGAAACCGACGGCTCCTGAAAAATATAGCCGATCTCCCCTCCGCGGATTTTCCGGAGTGCGCTTCCGGTCAGAGATAAGGTATCGACCTGTTCTCCGGTCCGTGTCGTCAGTCCGATCCGCCCCGAAAGAATTCGGGCCGCTTCCGGCAGAAGTTTGGCAAGCGCCATACAGGTGATGCTTTTGCCGCAGCCGCTTTCTCCCACCAGCGCCAGGATTTCACCGTTTTCTATGCTGAAGGAGACGCCGGACACCGCCGGCAGAAGTTTTCCTTCGGACTGGAAGGCGATCGTCAGATTTTCAACATTCAATAGTGCCATGACTCAGGACTGCTCCTTTTCCGCGATGAATTGACGCAGACGCTCCAGAATGGCGACGGCGTCGGGATCGTCCAGTTCCTGCCGGGCCTCCTCCATGGGAAACAGGAGTCGCGAACGACGCCCGAACTCATCCCATTCCTTCAGGATTTTCCGAATCCTCATCGGATAGATCTCGATGAACTGTTCATTTTTGAAACGGGAAACGCCCAGAAGGAAGTTTTCGCATTCTCCGATGACTCCGGCTTCCTCCCGCGCCTCTTTCTCCGCGGATTCACGTCCGGTCATTCCCCGTTCGATGTTTCCTTTCGGCAGAATCCATTTGCCGCCTCCGACCGGCGTGACCAGCATCACGTAAACCGCGCCGTCCGGCTCGATCAGATAGGGCGCCGCTCCCGAGCGGAATGGCGTGCCGTGTTTTCCCGCGGCGGACGGAGAGCCGAGACGCTGCACGGACTTCTTCCCCTTTTTTTCCCTCCTTACTGTCAGAAGGGTGGAAATGCCGTCGATCGGACGCCTTTTTTTCATGTCTTCGCCTCCGATGTTTTCCTGCAGCAGAGTTCCTTCAGCTGGATTCCCCCGATCTTGAGGGTGGGCGTATAAACGGGCGGCGTGAAACGCTCGAGCGTCCCCGCCAGAATCTGTCCCAGCGCAACGCCCTGATCCTTGGCGGCAAGCCAGAGTCCCGGAGTTTCGCCTTCCACCTCCGCACAGTCGCCGATCGCATAAATCGCCGGATCCGAGGTGCGGAGGCGGTCGTCGACAACGATCCCGTGGCGGACGTTCAGCCCGCAGGCGGAAGCCAGTTCCGTGCGGGAGCGGATCCCGGCTGAAAACAGGAGCAGTCCGCATTCCAGAGACGAACCGTCCGAAAACTTCGCAAGGATGCGTCCGTTTGCGGGGGAGACTTCCTCCAGGGAGACTCCCAGATGAAATTGGAGCCCGGTTCCGTCGAGTTTTTCCAGAAGGGCGGACGACTGTTCCTTCTCCAGCTGTTTCGGAAGCAGGCGGTCCATGAATTCTGCGACGGAAACCTTGAGCCCGCGGCAGCAGAGCGCCCAGGCGGCTTCCAGACCGAGCAATCCGCCCCCGATGACCAGCGCGTCGCGGGCCTGTCCCGCTTTTTCCACAATCCGCCGGGCGTCCGCGAGGGTCCGGAGCGACAGGCTTTCCACCGTTTCCAGTCCTTTGACCGGCGGGACATACGCCCGTGCCCCCGTGGCGAAAATCAGAATGTCATACGGAAAAGCTCCAACTCCGGAAACGCTCACCTGTCTGCCGGTCCGGTCCACTCGCTCCACAGTCACGCCGAAATGCGTCGTCAGTCCCATGTCCCGGAAAACGGATTCGGGGGTGAGGAACAGTTTTTCCTCCGGGAGGGTTCCCGCGACGAATTCCGGCAGACGGATTCTCGCATACAGCCCGCCCGTTTCCTCGTCGAAAAGGGTGATCTCCGTATCCGGCAAATTCTGTTTAACGGCTTTGGCTGCGGTGAATCCCGCCTGGCCGGCGCCCAGAATAATGACTTTTTTCATGAATGCTCCCTGTGGTCGCGTACAACAATAAAAGCATTGAA
>CAZORN010000210.1:1547-5281 GCA_964581935.1 uncultured Victivallales bacterium | reverse complement strand
GCCGTGATCTGCAACGGCGAACAGTCCCAGCGGATCGGCTACGACCTTTGCCTGACTGAAGACTGGTCGCGGAAAACCCTGATCGACGAGCTCGCCAAACTGACGGAATGCGACATCGATTACGCCCAGTTCTTCGACCAGAACCTCGGCGGCGGCTACCACCCGTGCTATTCCCGGACACACCGTCATCCGGCAGTCCCCGGCGCGTGGCAGACCGAAGCCATGAAATCCCTGCTGGACGAAATGCGTGCCGTTCTCCGCAGAAAGAACAGCAATATGATTCTCGGCTGCGAGGCGGCCTCCGCGGACGCCTTCCTCAAGGAACTTCCCTTCAACGACCTCCGCGCCTGCTGGAATTGGTCGCGCGGAATTCCCGTCCCCGGCTACCAGTTCGTATTTCATGAATACACCAACAATTTCATGGGCAACCAGTGCGGAATCGCCGAATCCATCGACTGCAAGGCTTCACCTGAAAATCTGCTTTACCGTCTCGCTTATTCGTTCAGCTCCGGAGACCTGCTTTCCGTGGTCCTCAAGGACGGCGGAAAAATCCACTGGGGCTGGGGCGCGTTATGGGAACTCCCGGAACCCGATCAGGCAAGCGCGGTCACGCTCATCCGCAACCTCAATGCCGCCCGCAGAAAACATGGAAAATTCCTCCAGTATGGAAAAATGGAAAAGCCGCGTGTCGAAGCCGTCGGAGGAACCCTGCCCCTTCATGTATGCGGACGGATCCTGACGGCGGATTCCTTTTTCCATTCCGCATGGACCGCCCCGGACGGTCAAATGGCCGAAGTCATCACGAACTATCTCCCCGAACCGCAGACGGTCCGCTGCAAAACGCACCCGGGCTTCCGCATGGACATCGACGGCAAACCGTGCGGAAGCGAAATCCTCGAGCTCAAACCCCTGGACGCAATCTGCATCCCGATTGAAAAAAGAGAATGATTCCATGAAAATCATGTTTCAGACAGAAAGGAAAGGAAAAATGAAAAAGAGAGAATTCACATTAATCGAACTGCTGATCGTGATCGCCATCATCGCGATTCTGGCGGCAATGCTTCTTCCTGCTTTGAACAGCGCACGGGAATCGGCACGGACAACGGCCTGCCTGAACGCCGTCAAGACGCTCGGCCTGACCTATCAGGGGTATGCGATGGACTACAAGGACTTTCTGCCGCCTCCCGCCCCGGTCTCTTACCGTCTTTTCATTATCGGTCCCTATTTCATCAGGGACTGGCAGACGACAGGCTCTCTGGCGAAAATGCAGGGGCAGGTGAAGGATTTCATCTGTCCGTCCGGCAAGGTCAACCGTTCGCTGGTCACCCCGGTTTCCGGAGCTCAATACACTTTCAACGCAAATTATTTGTCGATCGGGCTGAACGAAGCCCTTTATTCTTCCCTCAAGTCTTCAAGTCTGATCATGCCTTCAAAACTGATTCTGGCAGGCGACAGCGACGAGGACGGAATCCGTGGACAGGCCATCGGCGCCGCGACGGTGTATCTGATCGGCGACCGTCACAACCGTTCCGCGAACATCGTTCACGCAGACGGCTCCTCGGGCAAAATATCTTCTCCTCTCTACACCCATTACTCGGTCATCCGCGGAACCATGGACTACAATACCGGAACCTCGTATCCAAACACCGGCACAGACGGCAACTGGACAACGTTCAGCAAACGGATCAACTATTGTTTCGGGATCAATGTGAACATGAGCAGCGCCAATCCGATCAATTTCGCCACAACCCGCTACGGCACCGCTTACGGGGTCGGCGAATACCCGTGAAAATTGCAGAAACGTTTTATTTCTCATAAGACAACAGAAAAGGAAATGAACTCATGAACTGGAAAAGACACATTGCATCAAGCTGCCTTGTTCTGGGGCTCTGCTGTCCCGCTCAGGAACCGGGCGCACCGATCTTCGCCGACAGCTTCGACACCAAAGACACCTTCGCTGAAAACTGGGTTTCGAGGGGAAACGTCAAATCCGCCGACGGCCGGGCGGAATTCATCGGCGGCGACATGACGCTCCGGCAGGAGCTACCGCCCGAATTCTTCGTCGAATGCGATGTCACGATGGAACACGACATGAAAAAGCCCGCCGGATTCGGCGGCATGATGATCGGTCCCTTCCGCTTTCAGGTCAAACCCGAAGGCGTCTCCTTCCTCCTCTGGAGTGAAATCGGCTCGAAACAGAGCAAGGGAGCCTATCTGAAAATCGACAATTTCGAGCTCGGGCGTCCGGTCAGGACCGCCGTGGCGCGCACGGTCAAGGGCGACATCGCCACTTATACCTACTTCATCAACGGGAAAAAAATCGGTTCCTTCAAGGCGAACCTGCCGGAAAAGGACAAGAACGGCAAGATGCCGGGCGTTTTCTTCACCACATGGCGGGTGGACAAGATGTATGTCGACAACTTCCGGCTCAGCACAGTGAAAAAATCCGCCGATGAATCGCCGAACCTCACGGTCAACAGCTCCTTCGAGACGCTTCAGGAGGGCTTCCCGCTCTACGTCACCCGCCAGAGCACCGCCGACTTCACACTCGGCAAAAACCTCGATTATGACAAATACATCGCCACCGTTTCCGCCGACGACAAGGAAAAGCACAGCGGAAACTACTCTCTCAAAATCGTCAACAATGAACTCACGGAAGGCCAATCCATCTCCCTCCACAGCACGGGCACGGTGCTGGACCAACCTGGCGTCCTCTCCCTGTGGATGAAGTCCGACCGCGACGATATGAAGGCCGCCGTTCAATACGGCGGACCGCGCAAGGAATTCATCGTCGGGAAAGAGTGGAAGCGCTATGAGGTGGTCAACCCGAAACTCCCCAAGCCGTTTGTCTACTCGCCCGCATGGATCAATATTCCCCGAAACTCGAAAGGCACGCTCTGGGTCGATGATGTCCAGTCGGAACTGCTGGAAAAAGTTCCGGCGCCCGAAGAGATCAAATCCGGCAAAACTTTCGCCACGGCATACCGTCCTTCCGAGCTGGACAAGATCAAGCTCGCTCCAGAGGACAAGCCCGAACGCGCTCCCTCCTTCAGCGTTCCGAAGCTCCCAGCGTCCGTCAAGCCGACCGCTGTGCTCGATTCATGGAAAAAACACGCCGTCAAGCTGGACAAATTCCATTTCGGAGCCAACGCTCCGCGCCTGAAAACGGAAGCGTATCTTGCCTGCGACGATGACAATCTTTATCTGGCCTATCGCAACTTCGGCGAGGATTTCAACCTCTCGAAACCGGGTCCCCGCGATACCTTCTCCCTCTTCACCAATGGAACGGAATGCTTCTTCGATCCCTCCGGAAACGGTGAAAAATCCGTTCATTTCGCCGCCAACGCGGCAGACGCGCGGTGCGACCTCGGTTTCGGCGACGACGTCGCATGGAACGGCGACTGGAAGTGCGAGGCTGTCAAAAACGACAAAGACGGCGCGGTCGATTACCTGCTGACCTTTCCGCTGTCCAATTTCGCCGGAAGCGACATCGATTCCAAATGGCTTGTGAACGTCTGCCGCAACGACGGCCTCTACCGTGAAAATCTGAGCATCGCCCGCATCCCGACCGTCGGCTACCGCAAGAACGAATACTGGCCGGAAGCGAACCTCCCCGAAACAGTCATCCGGAAATACGCACTCGGCGCGGTCTCCGCGGTCAGCTCCGAATCCGCCTCCGGAAATACGCTCACATTGCTTTTCCGCAACCTGACCGGAACCGACAGAAAAGTCAA
>CAZORN010000210.1:0-1447 GCA_964581935.1 uncultured Victivallales bacterium | reverse complement strand
TGTTCAAAGTCACGCTGAACCTGCCCGACGCCGACAAGCTGACCGCCGTCCTCGAATGCGCGGGAAAGAAAGTCTCGGCGAAAGCTTCGTCCTCCTTCACGATGACGCTTCCGATCGGAGATCTCAAACCCGGCACGTATGAGGCAAACCTGACGCTGTTCGACGGCAATAAAGCGGTCGGTTCGGCCAAAGACAAACTGATCAAGCGCGAATTCTGGGAAGGAGCCGCACAAATCAACCGGTTCTCGCGTTCGATCATGAAGAACGGAAAACCGGTGTTCCCGGTCATGCTCTTCTTCGTTTATCCCAGACATATTCCGGATCAGAGCATCCTCGGCCAGATGGACTGGATGCAGAAATACGGATTCAACGCCGCCCATATCCTGATGGACAACCGGGCCAAGGACAAGTGTCAGCTCTTCATGGCGGAAGCGGAAAAGCGCAGCATGCCTGTCATTTTCTGGACGAAATATGACGAGATACCCGAAGCGGAATGGCCGGAATGGATGAAGAAACTGAACTATAAAAACATCCTTTCGCAGATGGTGATGGACGAGCCGGAACTCAACACGCCCTCCGACAAGGCGCGTGACGTCCTGCGGAAAATGAAGCCGCTCTTCCCCTATCACCCGGTCCACATGAACAATACCGTGCTGGGCATTCCCAACAACTTCGCCAACCTCGAAACGGACATCCTGATGCTCGACAACTATCTCACCGCCTCGGAAAAACAGAAGGTGAAAGCGGTCGTCGACCACGCGGACATCCTGTGGAAAACCGGCGAAGAGGAAGGCAAGCCCTGCTATTACTTCCTGGTCGGCGGCAATTTCCCGCTCCATTACCGTGAACCGTCCTACGGCGAACAGATCGCGCAATCCTACGGAAGCATCGCCGCCGGATGCACCGGGCTGGCCTATTTCTACGGCTGGCCCCAGACCGCCCCCAACTGGCGCGCAATCACTCAAGTCGCAAAAGAAGCCGCCGCCCTGAACGACGTTCTCACGAGCGAGGAAGAATGTGCTGAAGCCGCGGCGTCCGGCAACCCGAAATATCTCCGTCACCGCACGAAAAAGCATGACGGGCATCTCTATGTCATTTCCGCCAATATCGACGCGAATCCGGCGGGAAAAATCATCTTCACCCTGCCGTCCGGAACCAAGAATTCCGGCGATGTGGAAGTGATGTTCGAAAACCGGAAAATCAGCCTCAAAGACGGCAAGTTCACGGACGATTTTGCCGGATATTCCCGTCATGTATACAAAGTGAAACTGCGCTGACTTTTCTCGCCAGGAGGTACGGATTCCCTCTTGCATTCTCCCGGCGGAAAGGATACATTGCCGTCCTGAAATTCAAAAGAAACGGTTTTCCATGACTCATTCAATCCATCCGGGCGAACTCTGGCTCGACACGAACGGCGTTCCCGTCAACGCGCACGGCGGAGGCATTC
>CAZORN010000209.1:0-5298 GCA_964581935.1 uncultured Victivallales bacterium | reverse complement strand
AAGGCGTCAGGTAACGTGCGTTTTCCGTCTGATGGTCCTGCACCGCAAATGGATACGGCACCAGCACGGCGTATTTTCCGAAGCAGGCCAGCTCGGAAACCGTACTTCCGCCCGAGCGGCAGACAATCCAGTCCGCGGCCGAGTAGAACCAGTTCATTTCGGAGGCGGTTTCGAGCAGAAGGCGACGGAAGGAGGCTCCTTCGTAGAAGGCGCTGAGCTCCTCTTTTTTTCCGATGCCGGTCAGGTGGATCAGCTGGAGTTCGTTTTCAGCGATTCCGTGGGGAATACGGCAGGCCTTGTTGATATTTTCCGCCCCGAGCGAACCGCCGAAGACCAGCACGGTCGGCACGTCTTTCCGGAAAGAGCAATTCCAGCGGCGGTTGATAAGGTCGATTGCATCTTCGCGGGAAGGAATGTCCTGAAGGAGTTCCTGACGCAGCGGCATTCCCGTCAGGACGACCGGACATCCGCACCGTGCGCTGTCAGGGGTCGGGAAGGAGAGCGCAAGCGCCTTCGCCAGCGGGGTCATGCGGAGGTTGGCTTTTCCGAGGCGCACATTGCCGTCGTGGAGGAAAAGCGGGGTCCGGGAGAGAAAGGCGGCGATCACCGGCGGAAACGAGGCGAAACTGCCCATGGAAAGGATGGCGTCCGGACGGAAGGCCCGGAAGAGGCGGAGACACTGGAACGCTCCTTTGAAGACGGCCAGCTTGAAGCGGATCAGGGGAACCGGTTTCAGGGAAAAGGGCGTTGCGGAAACCTTGACGGCCCGGATTCCGAACGATTCGGCGGTTTTCTTCTGGGCGTCGGCGTGTTTTCCTCCCAGCAGAAGGAGGACTTCGCCGCCCTGTTTCTGGAACTCTCTCGCGACGCTGAGACCCGGGTAGAAATGGCCGCCGGTCCCGCCGCAGCTTACGATCAATTTGCGGAAACCCATTTTAGAACTCCGTGTTTTTCTTTTTACCGAACGGGTTCAGCCGACGGAAGCGGTCGGAGAACCATTTCTGGACCTGCAGGTGGTAGTCGGGGTAGGCGGCGTCCAGGGCGACGCTCACAATCAGTCCGGTCGCCAGCAGGCACGCCACAAGGCTGCTTCCTCCGTAGCTGATGAACGGCGCTGGCATCCCCTTGGTCGGGAGCGCGCCGGAAATGACGCTCAGATTGATGATCGCCTGCATCGCGATGAAGGTCGTCAGGCCGAACGAAAGGAACATTCCCTGACGGGTTCGCGCACGGATGCTCACCGTGATCGCCAGCGCCACGAACACCACGTAGGTCAGGATTACGACGCACATCCACGCAAAGCCCAGCTCCTCGCCCACAATCGAAAGGATGAAGTCCGTGTGCGCTTCCGGCAGATATTTGTGCTTCATGCGGCTTTCCGCGAACCCGACTCCCGTCCATCCGCCCGAACCCAGCGCCAGCAGAGAAAGCCAGAGCTGATACCCGGTCCCTTCCTGATACAGTTCCGGGTCCTGATAGGCGATCAGCCGCGCCCAGCGGAACGGGCTGAAGTACTTAATGATGAAGAACAGGGCGGGCACTCCGATCAGCGGAACCGGCAGAAGATACAGCAGGCGGACGCCCGACGCATAGAGAAGCGCGAACACGATCACGGTCAGCAGGAGAGTCGTTCCCAGGTCGCGTCCTGCCATTACCAGCAGGATGACCGGAAAACAGCAGACGCCTGCCAGCAGGATGAACCGGGCCGGAGACAGTTCGATCATTTTGATCTTGTCCGAACACAGTTTCGCCATGAAGAGGGCGATCACCACTTTCGCGTATTCCGACGGCTGGATGCTTCCGATTCCTCCCGGCAGCTGAATCCAGCGCCGGGCTCCGTTGATCGGCGGAAACAGCAGCGCGGCTATCAGCATCAGGGCCACCAGAACCATGAAGCCCCAGCTCCAGTCCGACAGTCGTTTGTATCCGATCGCGATCACCGCGCAGAAGCCGCAGAGACCGACCGTCCCCCACTGGATCTGCCGGATGAAGTAATAATAGCTGGAGCCCTTGATCCCGAACGAGGTCGAATAGAGCACGGCCAGTCCGAACAGCATCAGAATCAGCGCGACGATGCACAGGGTGATCCCTTCCGCCAGGGGCGGTTCCTTCTGGACCGTTCCAAACCCCTCTTTTCCAAGGCCTTCTGAAAATCTCTGCTTCATATTTTGAATAACCCTTTCACTCCCGCTGCCGGCCGGTCCGCCGGGACGCGCTCAAACCCTGACACAGTAACCTAATCCATTTTTTGAAAATATCATCACCCGAATGTAATTTTTTCGCTTTTTTTTTATGGTCTCCTGAAGATTTCCGGAGAAGGACGTTTCCCCGTTTTCCGTATCCTGCCCGTGCGGGAAGTCTTTTCCGGTAAAATTTGTGAAAACAGCTTGACAAATCCCGGCGGTCAGGCTATTTTATTTGGCTTAAGGATTATTTCAAAACTCCATAAATCATAAACGGCAACCCACAATCAAGAAGGAACGACAAAATGGCTATCAAAGTCGGAATCAATGGTTTCGGAAGAATCGGACGCATGGTTTTCCGTGCGGCGGTTGAAAACTTCGGCAAGGACATCGAGATCGTCGGGATCAACGACCTCCTCGAACCCGAATACCTCGCCTACATGCTCAAGTATGACTCCGTCCATGGAGTTTTCGCAGGTGATATCTCCGTCGAAGGCAGCACCCTCGTCGTGAACGGCAAGAAGATCCGTCTCACCGCCGAAAAAGATCCCACGGCCCTCAAGTGGAACGAAGTCGGAGCCGAAATCGTGATCGAATCCACCGGCCTCTTCCTCGACGACGCCAGCGCCCGCGCCCACATCACTGCCGGCGCCAAGAAAGTCATCATGTCCGCTCCCTCCAAGGACAGCACCCCGATGTTCGTCTTCGGCGTGAACTGCAAGTCCTATGCCGGCCAGGACATCATCTCCAACGCCTCCTGCACCACGAACTGCCTCGCCCCCGTCGCGAAGGTCCTCAATGACAAGTTCGGCATCAAGCGCGGTCTCATGACCACCGTCCATGCCGCCACCGCCACACAGAAGACCGTCGACGGCCCCTCCAAGAAGGATTGGCGCGGCGGACGCGGCATCCTTGAGAACATCATCCCGTCCTCCACGGGTGCTGCCAAGGCTGTCGGCAAAGTCCTTCCCGCCCTGAACGGCAAGCTCACCGGCATGTCCATGCGCGTCCCGACCTCCGACGTTTCCGTGGTCGACCTCACCGTCGAACTCGAAAAGCCCGCCACCTACGCTGAAATCTGCGCCGCCATGAAGGCCGCCTCCGAAGGCGATCTCAAGGGCGTTCTCGGCTACACCACCGACAAGGTGGTCTCCACCGACTTCCGCGGCGATGCCCGCACCTCCATCTTTGATGCCGAGGCCGGTATCGCTCTCGATTCCACGTTCGTGAAAGTCGTTTCCTGGTATGACAACGAATGGGGCTATTCCAACAAGGTTCTGGAAATGGTCCGCGTCATCGCCAAGAAGTAACCGGCGTTTCGCACAGCCTTTTCGGGCGGGTGGTAAAAAAGCCGCCTGCCCTTTTTTTTTAACCTCATCATCAAGCGGAGCAGCAACCATGAATAAGAAAACATTGCGCGATGTCGATCTGAAGGGCAAGCGCGTCGTCATGCGCGTCGACTTCAACGTCCCCGTCAAAGAAGGCGTCATCAAGGACGATACCCGCATCAAGGGCGCCCTGACCTCCATCAACTACGTGCTCGACCACGGCGGTTCCCTGGTTCTCATGAGCCATCTCGGACGTCCCGACGAAAAAGGCATCACCTCCGACACCACCCTCAAGCCGATTGCCGAATATCTTTCCAAGCTCCTCGGCAAGCCCGTGATCTTCGCCGCCGACTGCGGCAAGGCCGACAAGGAAGCCGCCGCCCTCAAGCCCGGCCAGATCCTGATGCTCGAGAACACCCGTTATTATAAGGAAGAGCAGGGCAAGGTCAAACAGGCCGACGGCCAGTCCGATGAAGACTACAAGGCTGCCAAGGCCGCCCTCAAGGAAAAACAGAAAGAGCTCGCCAAAAAGCTCGCTTCCTACGGCGACATCTACTGCAACGACGCTTTCGGAACCGCTCACCGCGCCCACGCGTCCACTGCCGTCATCACCAAATACATCCCCGTCTCCGTGGCCGGATTCCTGATGGAAAAGGAACTCGAATACCTCGGCACCGCCATTGAAAAACCGGTCCGTCCGTTTGTGGCGATCCTCGGCGGCGCGAAGGTTTCCGACAAGCTCGCCGTGGTCACGAACCTTCTGACCAAGGTCGATACCCTCATCATCGGCGGCGGTATGGCCTATACCTTCCTGAAGGCGCTCGGTCACAATGTCGGCAATTCCCTCTGTGAACTGGATCAGCTCGACTATGCACGCCAGATGATCGAAAAGGCGAAGGAACTCAAAGTCGGGTTCCTTCTCCCCGTCGACAACATTGCCGCGGACAAGTTCGACGCCGAGGCCAACACGCAGACGGTCGGACAGGATATTCCCGACGGCTGGATGGCTCTGGACATCGGTCCGAAGACGGTCGAGCTTTATGCCAAGGCCATCAAGGATGCCAAGACCGTTGTCTGGAACGGCCCGATGGGCTGCTTCGAAATGCCGAAATTCGCGAACGGCACCCTGGGCGTCTGCAAGGCGGTCGCCGAGGTCAAGGACAAGGGTGGCATCTCCATTATCGGCGGCGGCGACTCTGTCGCGGCTGTCAACAAGAGCGGACTTGCCGAACGCATGTCCCACATCTCCACCGGCGGCGGTGCTTCCCTCGAATTCCTGGAAGGCAAGGTTCTTCCCGGCGTCGACGCACTGAACAATCGCTGAATTTCACAGACAACACAGGAGTTTTTACAATGGCCAGAAAGGTCTTTATCGCAGGAAACTGGAAGATGAACAAGACGGCGGCCGAAACCGCCGCCCTCTGCAAAGCCCTGAAAGAAAAATTCGCAGGAGTCTGTTCCTGTCAGGTGGAAGTGGCGGTCTGCCCGACCTTCACGAGTCTTTCCACCGCGATCGCCGAACTCAAAGGCACGAATATCAAGGTCGGCGCGCAGAATATTCATTGGGCCGACAACGGGGCGTTCACCGGTGAAATTTCCGGCGCGATGCTCAAGGAACTCGGCGTGGAATATGTGATCATCGGTCACAGCGAACGCCGCCAGTATTTCGGCGAAACCGACGAGACGGTCAACAAGCGTCTTGTCGCCGCCCTCAAAAACGGACTCAAGCCGATCGTCTGCATCGGCGAGACCCTCGAAGAGCGCGAAGGCGGAAAGACCGAGAAGGT
>CAZORN010000208.1:0-5298 GCA_964581935.1 uncultured Victivallales bacterium | reverse complement strand
AATAGGCGGGGAACTGCCATGTCCACGCGGTTCCGTTGTGATAGGCCGGCTTGCGGCGGGTGTCCTCGTCTCCTTCATAGGTTCCCCAGTAGGGATGGACGGGATCGTTGAGGAGCCGTCCGCTCACATCGGAGACAGGAAGCGGGTAGTGGACGGGACGGTCGGCCAGCGAACGGATCGCACCGGGAACCAGCAGGCAGGAGCAGGCTTCGAGGATTCCCTCCGCGACCGGACTCTGGGGCGGAATCGCGCCGAGGGTGACGGCGAGGAGCTGGTTCGGGCGGAGATGATCGGACGGGACCGCCTTCCCGGGAGTGGAGCCGGGGTCGCAATGGAGGCAGTCTGAAAGGTAATTCTTCCCGGGAAGGAGGAAGAATTTCAGGATGGATTCGGCGGTTTTTTCAGAGCGTTCCCGCCAGACGGCGGCCTTCTCCTTCGGAAGGGCTTCGGAAAGGAAACGGAGGGCGGCGAACCAGAGCGCCTGAATTTCGACCGGATACCCCATCCTCGGCGTGGCGGCGGGGAAATTGGTGTCCATCCATGTGAAGTGGGACGGACTGAAAACCAGCATGGATTCGTGGTCGGCGCGGATTCCGTTGGGAGTTCCGGCCAGAATGCTTTCCGCGAGGGAGACAAGGGTTTCCAGAAGAGTTTTTCCATTGGAAAGCGCGGTTTTGAGGAACGCTTCCGACTGATCGGCGCGGCAGAGGTCGCGGCAGGCGGCGAAAAGCCAGAGCGGGGCGTCGGAGGTGTCGCGGTTTTCGGCGTTGCTGCCGGAGATCATGTTGGGGAGGGTTCCGTTTTCCGCGAACGAGGCGAACTGCAGGAGGATTTTTCTGGCGTCCTCGACGAACGCGGGTTCGGCGATCAGCCCGCGCGCCACGATGAGGGTGTCGCGTCCCCAGTCCAGGAACCACGGATACCCGGCGATGACGGTCTTGAATTTCTCGCGGCTGACGATGAACTGGCTGAGCGAATCCCGGAGGATGGTGTTTACCGGTTCGCGTCCGAGATCGGTGGGAGGGGACGGCAATCCGGGTTCCGGGAGGGCGTAGCGCGGTTCGGCGTGTCCGGTCAGGACTTCTCCGGCAAGGGTCACGGTTTCGCATCCGCCGAGCGGGATTTCAAAGTATCCGGGACTGTAAAGATCGCTGTTCGGGTCGAGTCCGCGAGCGGCTTCGTTTTCCTGCCAGATCATATACTGCCACTCATCGGCGCGGGTGAATTTTCCGCGGTTGGCGGTGAGGGAAAGGATGCGGTTGGCGGCGGGCCGGAAGTCGAAGCCGTTCGGGGCGGGATGGATCATGGAGGGCCAGAAGCGTTCGGGGCCGGCGGAGGCCTTGGTTTCGTGATGGAAATCGCGGTCCTCGATGTCGGGACGGACGATCAGGCGGACCGGCGCCTCGTCGCAGAGCCGGCGGTCGAGTCCGCAGCAGCCGAAGCGCTGGAGGGTGAGGAGGACGACGTTTCGTCCGGGAACGATCGAAAGCTTCATGGAGATTTCGACGAAAAGACCGTTTCCGACGGGGATGTCGAAAATCCAGACGCCCGCGCCGTCGGCGTCGATCTGGAACTTCCTGAGACAGTCCTGCGAGAAAGCCTGCGACTTGGCGTGGTAATGGCTCCACACCCGGAAGCGGCGCAGCATGATATGGCGGTTTTCGGGATACATCGGATTGAGGTTCGCCAGCAGGGCGGCGTCGTAGCGGCTGTAGAGCGCGTTGGGCTCGATGGGAAGCCACGTCAAAGCGCCGCGCCCGTTTCCGCGCATGAAACGGAAGGCGGCCTTCTGAAAATCAGAGCGTTCCGCGGATGTCTGGAGGCGGGAGACGTCCGGAGCCAGGAAAAGAAGCGGCACATCGAAACGGTTGAGTTTGTCTTCGGAGAAGATTCCGAGGCGCAGCCACGCCCATTTATGGCGGGAGGGGACCTCCTGCGGGGGAATGACCGCAAAATAAGAGCCGCCCTCATCCTGAAGACAATGGGAAAAGGCCAGGAATTTGCCGTCGATGATCAGAAGGACGCGAAGGCGGTGAGGGGACTTCATCAGCAGGAAATATCCGGGGGGAACCATTGTGCAGCGTTTGCCGTCGGCGGGCCACTCCCAGAGGACGAAACGGGGTTCGCGGCGATTTCCGGAGAGGGAGCGCATGAAGTCTTCCGGAGACTTGAGGAGTTTCTTTCCGGCCGCGGCGGGATCGAACTCTCCGGCGACGATGGACTTGTTATGGATGGAAAGAATCTGAAGGGCGGCGGCCGCGGCTTCCTGGGTGACGAGTTTTTCGGGAAGAAGGAAACGGTTCTGAGCGGAAAGCTTTTCAATGCGTTCGAGAGTGGCGCGTTCCTGGGTGAAACAGAAGACGGCGCCGCCGGGAAGCATCAGGGAACGTTTTCCGCCGGGAATCCGGGCCAGCTCGAAGAGCCTGCCGGAAATGAGGTCGTAAACGATATTGGCGTCGAACGGGGCGGAATGGATGCTCCAGGAGACGGAGGCGCTGCGTTCCGTATCCAGATTGGCGGCGATGATCAGGGGATCCGCGCCGCCGGGGCCGGTCCTTCCTAGGAGGGTGCAGTTTTCGGAGTGGGAATCGATGAAGGTGGATACCGCGCCGTTATGGAAAGAGGTCAGGGCGGAAAGAATGGTGTTGAGGCGTCCGATGCGTGCGACCTGATTTTCTTTGGCGCCCCAGTTGAGGGCGGACGCTTCGTGGACGTCGATTTTTTCGGAGGCGAACCATTCGACGCCGTTGGTGAATCCGAAGGCGCCGTTGGTGGAAGCAAGGGCCGCAAGAGCCGTCCGGAGTTTCGCATATTCGCGCGAAGTGGCGGCGAGACGGAGGTTGTCGTGGGTTTCGGCGTAATGGATCAGGACGCCTTCGCCGAGGCTTTTGAGCCATGCGAAGTTCAGGTATCCTTCGATCTGGGTCCGGGAATAGTTCTGAAACAGCTCGGAATAGGCCCAGTTCATGTTGGCGTAGTTGAGAAGTCTCGTGGTGATGGAGGGGTCTCCGCCCAGACCCTCCAGCAGGAAAATGATCTCCGGAAATTCCTCCCTGATTTTGGCGATGATATATTCCCATGCGGCTTCCGGGATCATATATCCTGCATCGCACCGGAAACCGTCGACTCCGCGCCGGCACCAGACCCGGAAGACGCCCGCGAGATATTCCCAGAGCTCTTTTCTGGAATGGTCCAGCTCCGTGAGGTCGCCCCATGTCACGCCCCATGCGCCGGGTGAATGGAGGGAACCGTCGGGATCGCGGAGGAACCATTCCGGATGGGTTTCATGCAGCTTGGCGGCCCAGCCGGTGTGATTGATGGCGATGTCGATGAAAATCTTGCCGTTCTTGCGGTGAACGGCGTCCGCGAGCTCCTGGAATTGATCCAGCGGGGTCGCCTTGCGGTCGAATTCGGCCAGTTCGGGGTTGATGGCGGTGAAATCGAGGGCGGCGTAAGGGCTTCCGAAACGGCCCATGCGTCCGTAGACTGTTGGAGTCGGGTTGACGGGGAGCAGATGGAGGATGCGGCACTTGAGGGTGTCGAAAATATGGTCCAGTTCCTTGATGAGGGCCCGGAAAGTCCCGGAGGGCGGAATGACCGCATAGGCGTTGGCGTCCAGAGATCCGATGCACTTCTGTGCGGCCGTGTCCGGAAGGGAGGAGACCGTTTTCGTCTTGTTGATTCCGAACTGGCGGACGAAGGCGCAGTAGACGCCGTTGGAACAGCAGTAGGTGGCGGGTTCGACGTTGATATGGACGTTGTCGCCGTTGATCCAGACGGGATCGGGTTCGGCTTCCGTTTCGGCGATATAGCATTTGGCCTCGAAATGGCCTTCCTCGGTAATCATGAGCCTGATGGAAAAGGTGAATTCGTCGATCCGGTTCATCCGGAGGTTGTGCCAGTCCTGAAATCCCGGATTGATCCCCTTCTCGACCTTGTCCACGATTTCGCATCTCCGGAGGGAGGCGTTGCCCAGATTGGTCCGCAGCCACCCGTCTCCGTGAATGGGCGCGTCGCTTTCGAGGCGGAACTCGAGGAGGTCGCCGCAATATACAAGGACATGTGCGCCCGGAGAAGGTGTGAAGATGTATTGGGCCATGGGAGAGAATACTCCTTACTTGATGTAAATGTCGGTCGGAAGACTTTTCACCGAAACGGATTTCAAGTTCAGCTCGGCATAGATGGAATATGTCTGTTTCTTTCCGCTGTCATCCCGCAGTTCTTTGAGGAAAGCGACCGGCGCCACGATCAGCGCCTGATTCGTCCCCGGATTGAGGGTGAGGGGCGACCGGAGATGAAGCCGCTTGGAAGCGGCGTCGTATGTGGGCGAAAGTTTCCACGGGGCGTCCGAAGACTTTTCGCTCGAGCCGGGCCGGTAATAGAGGTTGATGTTGGCCGCCTCGATCATATGCCATTCCTGAATCGTGACGGGCGTGAGTCCCGTATTCTTCAGGGAAAAGGTGACGGTGACGTTCTCTTCGCCGGCGTAGAATTCCCGGCGGGGAGAGACCAGGGAAAGCAGAAGGCTGTAGTCCTTCAGCTTCTGGAATCCGTCGCCGCTTTTCTTCTCGACGGTACGCCGCACTCTGGGTTCCGAGGAACAGCCCGCGAAAAGAATCGCGCAGGCCAGAAAAAGAAACAGGAAACAGCAACGCATCATTCTCCTCCTGAAGATTTTATCATTGCGCTATTTTTAGGGTTCATGCCGGAACGGACATTCCGGAAGAAACGCCGGATTTGTTCGCCGCATTCCAGTTCGAGAATTCCGCCCGTCGTCTTGACCTGATGAAGCATTCCGGGAAATCCGGTGATGTCCAGGGCCGATCCGCAGGCGCCGCAACGGGGATCGCGGAGCCCGAAGACCACCCGTTCCACCCGGGCGTTGACCATGGCGCCCGCGCACATGGCGCAGGGTTCCTTGGTGACATAGATGGTCACGCCGTCCATGCGCCAGTCCCCGAGAAGGGTCGAAGCGGCGGTCAGGACGAGAACCTCCGCGTGCGCGGTGGCGTCCTTGAGCAGCTCCACCTGATTCCATGCGCGGGCGATCACCATGCCGTCCTTGACCGCGACCGCCCCGATCGGGACTTCGTTGTCCCTTTCCGCCTTCTCGGCTTCCCTCATGGCGGCGCGCATGAAATATTCGTCATTGAATATCTCGGGCAACTCGTTTTCCGGATTGAATATCCGGGTTATGTCATTTTCCGGCGGACAATTCTTTTTCGCGGATTTCATCGATGGCCTCCTCTCCGTAAAGTGCGCGCAGGAGCTTCAGGTTCATGGCGTAGAAAGCCTGCG
>CAZORN010000207.1:0-5323 GCA_964581935.1 uncultured Victivallales bacterium | reverse complement strand
CGGGTCCGGTCCAGACCGTGAAAGAGATTGAAAAACAGGTCCGTGCGGTCCACCTGAAAAGGGCCGGAATCGGGGAAAGATTCGAACCAGCGGCTTTTTTCGCCGCACCAGTAGTCCCGGATCGGCGAATAGAGATGCCCCGAATGTTCGGTGAACACCACCTTCTCCAGCCCTTCGAGTTCGGCAATTTCCAGAGCGGCGCGGATCGACATGTTTTCACTGCAATAGGCCAGCGGCGTATGGACATGGCTGTCCATCAGTCCGGGCGGAAGCTTGAACTGTTCCGGTTCGACCTCGAAACGGGCGGAATCGCCGTCCAGCGTCAGCACCGCGAAACGGAAAGGATCCGCGCTGAAATCGTCCGGACGATAGAAATGGACGCCGCCGTCCCGGTCCGGGGGAATACTGCCGGAAATGCAGCAGAGACACCGGGCTTCCTTCAGACGCCGCACGGCGGCGGAGTCCGGGCGGAACGCCGGATCGGAGGGAAGATAGACGAACCCCTTGTCGGGAGCCGCGGGCGGGATGGCGGAACTCAGGAGAATTCCGTTCACCGTCAGGTCGCCGCCGGTGAAGAGCGGCATTTTAAGAAGCCCGGCGGTCTTGTTCAGGGAAGCGGGAAGCTCCCGGATCACCGCCGCGTCGGGCTTGAGAAAATGATTGAGATAGTGGACCAGCCTCAGGAAAAGAACGCCCTCATATTTCCGGTATGGTTCCGGAGAGGAAGCGCTCCCGATCCCGGAAACGACGGCCAAACGAATTCGATTCATCGTAAAAACTCACATCCTTCCGCAAAAGCCGTGCGGTCCGCTGATTGATGCATTTAGAACGGGAAGTCCTTTTCGGCCTCGAGCGAAGCGGGCTTCCCGGAAGTCTTCTTCGCGACCGAAAGCTGTGGGGAAATGCCGTTCACAATGATCGCCTGGACAGGCCGCACGGGACAGATATTCTGACAGGCTCCGCACCCGATGCAGAGCGATTCATTCACCTTCGGAATCAGCGTATTCTTATAAGGAATCATATCCAGCGCCCCGACCGGACAATGTTCGGCACATGCGCCGCAGTCAATATCCTCCCGGTATGCCACGCAGCGTTCCTTCACGTAGGAGGCAAGCCCGATCCGCCAGCGCCGCTTGTCCTCCTGGGACAGCAGCCGGAGCGCGCCGGTCGGACAGACTTCCATGCAGTGGCGGCAGTCGAACTGGCAGTAGCCCTTGTTGAAGTCCAGATGAGGCTGCATGAAGCCCCGCATTCCGTATTCCGTCACGGAATGAAACAGAACCTTGCCCCGGCAGGAACCGATGCACAGTCCGCACCCCACGCAATGAGAGGCGAAATGCTCATACGTTCCGGCTCCCGGAGGCATGACCGCCTTCGACGGATTTTTCAGTCCGATCACGGCCGCCTTTCCGAGGACCGCCCCGCCGAGGAGGGTTCCTCCGGCCAGCAGGAATTCCCGCCGGGATGCAACGGGCGGAACCGCGGCGGCCGACGGCTTGCGCCGAAGCGAAATCACTCCGACCGGACACTTTCCGATGCAGTTCATGCACATCACGCAGTCTTCCGTCCGGACCGTCTTGGCGGCAAGATCGATGCAGGAGGCCTTGCACACTTTTTCACACGCGCCGCAGGAAACGCATTTTTCGCCCAGCGTTATCCGGAAGAGGGCAAAACGCGAGACAAACCCGAGAAGCGTTCCCACCGGACACAGCGAATTGCAGTAAACGCGTCCCTTCCAGCGGACAAGGATGAGGAGGCCGACGAAGAGCGCCCAGGAAAAGAGCATCGCCCCGAGGGCGGGCTTCATGGAAATCGGTCCGGACGAAGCCTTCAGCCAGATGGAGATGTGTGCGGCAGACTCCCGGAACACCTGATTGATGATCATCACGAAATTGGACGAAGGAAGAAGGAAGGCGAGCGGAACAAGAAATCCGGCCGCCGCCATTCCGGTCAGCAGGAAAAAGAGGCTGTATTTGAGGATGCGGGGATCCTTCTGAACCCGGTACGGACGCCGGAACACGCTCATGAGGTCCTGAAGGATCCCGAGCGGACACAGGACAGAACAATAGGCGCGTCCCAGCAGAAGCGTCAGGATCAGAATGGAAAGGACGGCCGCCGCCGCGCCGACCGTCCAGTCCGCGAAAAGTCTGAGGACACCCGACCCGAACTGCCATCCGAACAGCGACTCCACGCTGGGCAGGGACCAGACGGCGCCCGTCAGCAGGATAAAACTCACGGACGCCAGAACGATCCGCAGGGAACGGTATGTCGCAAACTTTTTCTGCATGACTCAGACAGTGATTCTTTTGATGTTCAGGGTATCGAGCTTGGTGGTTCCAAGGCCCATGGATTCGCCGATGGACAGATGCCCGATCCGGCGGACGGGGACATCCAGAAGCTTCGCGCCCGCAGTGTCCAGAGCCACCATGTCGCGGCCGACCATCTGGTATTTCAGGACCTTCACATCGTCGGCATTCGTGCCGCGCGGGCCGTGCTTGATCATCACGCGGTAGGCGTCGACTACATTCAGGTCCGGCTTGCGGTAGGAACAGCAGTCCGCGATGCACTGATGGAGATTGTTGCTGTGGAAATAGCGGTGGTTGTCCTTGGAAAGCATCCCCATGAGGTTCTTCATGCAGCAGGTGAGCTGTGCACCGCCGTGGACCTTCAGGACCGGCACGTTGATGAGGACGTCGCAGTTTTTCACCAGATTGTGCAGCTTCATCTTTTTCAGTTTCTCGCCCGCCGGAACGTCCACTTCGGTATAGTTCTTTTCCAGATAGACCTTGTCGCGCGCGCTGTCTCCGCCAACCACGATGGCCCCGGCCTTCTCGGCTGCCTCGGCGATGCCGCTGTTCTTGTAGGTGGATTTCCAGTCGTTGCAGGTGGTGTCAAAAACGTAGATTTTGGAAGCGCCCGCCTCTTTGCAATGCTCGATAATGCGAGCGACCAGCTCCGGATTCGTGTTCGCCGCCATTTCCGGGGGCTGATCCCAGGCGATATTCGGCTTGATGACAACCGTCTGGCCTTTTTTCACGAAATTCTTCATGCCGCCGAATTCGCGGATGGCCAGATCGAACATCTGTCCCGGTTCGCCGCCCTTGACGGCCACCATGTCCGGCTCGCCGGACGCGGCCGCGGGAGCTGTTTTCGCAGGCGCATCGGCCTTCAGGGATCCGGCCAGTTTCGTCACAACACCCAGCGCGGCCAATGCCGCCGTCGTCTTCAAAAAATCGCGTCTGTCCATATCCACCTCCTGTAGGGGGTTATTGTTCCGGATTATTGTCTTTGTTTTCCTCATCTTCGTAAAGCTCGTATCCCGCCCTGTTTTTGCGCGAACGCCAGAGGAACACCAGCAGGCTGAGTTCGAACAGCAGGTAGGTGGGAATCGCAAGCACCAGCTGGCTGAACACATCCGGCGGCGACAATATAGCGGCCAGAATGAGAATGACCACGATCACGTGGGAACGCTTCTTCCGGATTGTATCCACGCTCACGATTCCCGTGGTCAGAAGAATCAGGAGCACCACCGGAAACTGAAAAAGCAGCATTCCCGCGAGAACCACCGTCAAAATCAGCGAAACGAAACTTCCGATTCCGATGACGGGCTTCATGTCCGGTCCCGCAAAGGAGAGCGAAAACGTCACGAGCGCGGGAACCAGCAGGAACAGACAGACCGCCGCCCCGAGCGCAGCCAGAAAGAGCATCGAAGCGGCAGGCGTCCGCAAAAACTTCCGCTCGTCCGGAGTCAGCCCCGGAGAGATGAATCCCCAGAGCCACCAGAGGGCGAAGGGAAGCGTTCCCGCGAAAGCCGTCACCATCATGATTTTCAGCCGGGTCATGAACGGCTCCATCATGGTGAAATAATGGAGCGTGAAACCGGGCGGAGCCGCATATCCCAGCAGAAGGTCCAGCATTTTCTGCGAATAATACCATCCCGGCAGACAGAGGACTCCGTAGACAAGGACGATTTTCAGCAGAACCGACCGGAGGGCGTCCAGGTGGTCCAGAAAACCCGGGGTGTTCATCTCCTTCCCGTTGTCCATTCCGGTCACGTCCCGATCGATTATTTGGAATCCGGCTTATCCGTCTTCACAGCCGCCGGAGATTCCTTTTTGGCGGCGGCTTCCGCAGCCGCCTTTTTTTCAGAGGCGTCGGCCAGTTCCTTGGTCTCATTGACCAGATCTTCCTTGGCCTTCTTGAATTCGTAACTGGCGCGTCCGAGGGCGCGTGCAAGTTCCGGGATCTTTTTGGCGCCGAACAGCAGAAGAACTACGGCGACAATCAGCAGAATTTCGGAAAAACCCAATCCCATGGCACAGCCTCCTGATTTTGTATTTAGGAAAATCTACATGACCAAAACCGGAAATCAAGCCAAATCCCGAAAAATACACGGGATAATTTTCAGTATAAACACGCAGGAAGAGCCTTGCGGAGTCCCCCGAACCCGATGAATACGCCCGGAACAGGCGCCGATATTCAAACGAAATTTGCCCTCCTTGCAGGAAAAGAAAACCGGCTGTATTGTATGGAAACCATTCACGGGGGATCATCATGGTCGCAGAAAACAGAGATCAGGCAGGACTTTTTCCGGTCATCCTTTTCGCGGTGTATATCGTCGAGTTCGTGACGCTTTCGTTCCACCCGCACAGCCGCGTCGTATGGCTTTCGGAAAACATATTTTCGGTAACGGCCGCAACCGTTCTTGCCGTTCTGTATGCGAAAGGCTTCCGGTTCTCGAACCTTGCCTATTTCTTCGCGTGGAGCTGGATCGTGCTCCATACCATCGGCGGACATTATACTTTTGAACTCGTCCCGTTCGACTGGATCACCGATTGCTTCGGGTTCCGCCGCAATCACTTCGACCGGGTGTGCCATTTCCTGGTCGGGACCTTCGCCTTCATCGTCCTCGAGGCAATCGAACGCAGCCGGCTGGTCCGGAACCGGGGGTTCATGGTCTTCGCCGTCATCATGGGCGTCTTCGGATTCTCGGCCATCTTCGAGATCATCGAATGGCTGTATGCGGAATTCTCGGCGCCTGCGGCGGGAGCCGCGTTCCTCGGATCGCAGGGGGATGTCTGGGACGCCCAGAAAGACATGCTGGCCGACGGTCTCGGCGCGATCTTCGCAAGCATCGTTTACCTGACCGTGAACCGGAAAAAACATCAGAAACCGTCCGGATTTCCGGCATGACTCCGGTTCACGGACGCCCACGCCGCGGACAGTCCACACAGTCGGAGAGAGGGATCCGGAGCGACCCGCACTTCCGCAGGAGCTTTTCATATTCGGGGGGAGGCAGTTCAAAAGCAATAACCTGATCCAC
>CAZORN010000206.1:0-5324 GCA_964581935.1 uncultured Victivallales bacterium | reverse complement strand
TTCATGCTGTATCCGGGACCGCTCAACGTAAGAATGAACGAAGGAACGCCTTTCCCGGCGGAAGCGAACTTCGCCTTGAAAGAAAGCACACCGAAATCGGCGGCATTCACATCGATGGACTGCCGGACGATTCCCGCATCACGGATCATTTTCCCCGGAGGAAGTGCGTCACAGCGAAGGACTAGAGCCTGTGTGCGAGCACCGTCGCAAAGCCGGGTTGTGAGCTCCGCCCGGAAAAGAGCGTCCGGTCCTCCGGTATTGCGCCAGTCCGGAGGAAGCGCGAAAAACGCGGATGAGGTCCCCTGAAGCAGGACGGAAGCCGTCAGAAACAGAAATGCGGTCAACAGCAGCTTCATGAAAAATTTCCTTACAGTATGGATTCAGCCGGGAGTGCTGTTCCGCCGATTTCCAGCTCGGATTGAATGATGAAGAACTCTACGCTTCCACCGGGCGGCAGTTTCGCTACAGGGTAAGTAAAAACGGCGAGACGCACGGACGACGGATTGAATGCGCCTTCCGCGGAAGGCTTCCAATCCATGCGCCACGAACCGTCGGCTTCCTTGCGGAAGGCGGACTCCGGAGCGGTTCCGTTTTTCCAGGCGGAATCCCCCAGCATAAATTCCGGATGCTGTGCCGCGTCTTTCCCGGGAACGATTGTGAATCGGAAAACGACATCCCGGACATCGAACGCGAATGCCGTGCGTATTTCGGCTTTGGTGTTGTCGACATTCCGGAAGGTCAGATGAAACGCCGGAACGAATTTTCCGTTATGTTCGATCACGGTCCGCCGGAACTGCGTATTTTTTCCGACCGGACGCCAGCCGTAATCCCATGTGAGCATCATCTGTTCCGCGCGGGAACGCTTTTCCTTCGGGACCTCCTTCTTCGGAGAGAGATATTCCGCAAGACGGCACCGTATCCGGGCAATCAGAAGGCGGGACTCCGGATTTCCAGTTTTCGCCTGGGCGGTTTCCAGAAGTTTCTCAGCTTCCGCGACTTTTCCTTTGCTTTTCAGATAAAGGGAAACGAGCTGGGGACCGCTCATCCAATCGGTCGGGTTCGGATCCTGATAGTAGGCGCTGCGGATCATCCCGAAGAAGCGTTCCATCTCCGGCGCGGCTTCATGAAAAGTCCGCCGCATGAAATATTTTCGGAGCGTCTCCACATTTGCGTCCGGGTTCCAGTAAAGACGCGTGATCACCCAGAAATCCATCATATTGAAATCCCAGTCGCCGGCAGCTCCCCGGACGGCGCCGTCCCACCAGAGGGAAGAACCGTCCGGCATGATCTCGGCGGCGAATTTGTCCGTCCCGCGGGAAAGGTAGTCGCGAACATCCCAGGCGACGACCTCTGCAAGAGGTCTCCCGGCAGACAGGATTCCGTAATATTCCCGGACAATGACATCGCCTTTGGCGGCAAGCCCTTTTGCGACCTGATACCAGTGGTCGTTGATCGGCGAAGTCAGCGGGGTGCGGTGATCCTTGCGGACATAGGGGCAGAACAGAACATTGATATTCGGGTTCAGCTTGATTTCAGGAGGAACCGCCGTAAAGAAGTAACCGTAGGTGTGAACTTTGAGATCCGGATACGTCGCGTTGATCTTTTCCGTGACGCGGTTCAGAAAGTCATAGAACTGGGTCGACCGGAAGGCCGGATGCCCGGAATCGATCGTGCGGCCATCCGGGAGCTTGAGCGGGGCGGTGCATTTCGGACACTCGCAGACACCCCAGTTGTCTTCGATTTTGATGTTGACCGCCTGAATTCCGGGAGGAGCTTTCTCTCGGATGTATTTGATGACGTTGTTTGCATAAATATCGGCCAGATTCGGCGCATTCATGCAGATCTGATGCTTCCAGATGCTGAGCTTCTCCGGCCTGACGCCTTTGACGACCGGATAGAACGCCGGATCGTCCTTCGGAATGAATGTCTGAAGGTTGTGGCCTCCTCCGAATTCAGTGCAGTTGCCGTACATCAGGTTTTCCGACGGAATGCCGCCGACATAATTGCAGCGGTTTCTCACGGCCCATATCGGAAAGTCCTCTCCGCCGCCGCCCGCGTTCTGAAGCCAGCCCCGGAGGGAGGAGCGGGGAACCGCCAGTGCATTTCCCCAGACGATCGAAAGATTCGGATTCCGGGTATAGACGGCCCCGTAGTCCGCATGAGGACGCGCCCAGATGAGGTCGCTGTTGTTCTCGAGGAAGGCGAAGACACCGTTCAGCGTGCCTTTGGGAACGGCGCCGAAAATGTAGATGTTCTTCCCCGAGTTCCGAACCGCAAAACCGTCCCTGCCTTCCAGCATCTTCAGGTCTTCCGGATAAAGTTTTTCCGCATGAGCGCGTCCCAGAAACAGTTTCACATTGGCATCGGAAGAAGGAACACGAAGGATTTTGAGTTCATGCCCGGAAATTTTGCGTATCCAGTCCTGAAGTTCCCGCGCGGCAACCGCCTCCGGATCGGAACTCTTTTCCGGCAGGACGATTTCAGACCCGGCAAGAGGAAGAGGATGCGCGAGCCGACCGGTTTCCGGAGAGAAAAGCGCGGAAGAACTGTCGCTGTAATCCGGCTTCATGAATGTAATATAGTCGCGCCATTTGGCATATTCTTCCGGATTGCCCGCTTTTACGGTCATTCCCCTGAAAAGCTTCACTCCGCCGACCGTCAGGACGACAGTTTGTCCTTCCGGAATTTTAGAAAAGGGATATCCCAGCGCAAGGCGGTTGAAAGTCTCCGCCTGAAATCCTCGCACGATATTCGGCTGGTTGAGGATGTCCCATTGGAAAATGAAATCGCCTCCGGGCAATTTCTTCAACTGCTTCGCGACATTCGGAGAGGCCCAGTTTCCCTTGGAATCCAGCACAGAGAACGAGAAGAGGGAGTCAAGCCCTGGAGGCGTCTCCAGACGTCCCCTGAACATGACCGTATTGTATTCGCGGAGGTTCACGGAATCAACCTTCAGGAAAATCTTGTTCCAGCCTTTTCCGGGAAGAAAAGTCATCTTCACCGCCGGAATTTTCTGTCCGTCCACATCCATTTCGGCGGGTTCGATCCGGACGGGAGCCCGGTCTCCTCCCTCGGGATACCAAGAGGTCCCGCAGGAGACGAATTCAGGCTTTTCCTCGGCGGCTCCGCACCACGGCAGAAGCAAGGAAGAAAGGATGACGATCAGTAACATTTTTTTCATAGATACAGTTCCTTATATGCAAACGGGTTCTTGCTCAGTTCGTTTTCATGGATTCCAGCGGTTCATGCTCTCCGCGGCATACTTGTTTCCCAGCACGGCGGGGGAGTAGATCAGGTTTCTTCCGATCAGGGAAAGGCTTGTCACGGACGTTTTCACTCCGCTGACATGGGCATCCGCCCATGCGATGTTCACCACAGTACAGCTGCTGTGGCGCTGCGCCAGCATTCCCATGGAATCGGCACTGCTCGCGATTGAACAGCCTCCGTTTCCGAAGGGCGTTGTCTTTTCCCATGCGACGTCCCCGTAAAGAATTTTCATACTGGGACGCGATATTTTCTTGACCTCGGAAAGCAGGATATTGAAGCCGAAGTCCGGATATTCATAGAAATAATTGCTTTCCGTTCCATTCGCGGCCTTGGCACGGCGCCCGGAAGGATTCATCGGACACGCATAAATTCTCGCATCCACCTTATAATTGCGGATCAGATAAAGCGGAAAACTGAAATCGCCCAGCGCCACGGTATATTTCCTGTAGGGAATCATCATATTGAAGTCGGCCACGTATGCCTCCGTTCCGAGACACACCTGCCGCATACCGTTCATGCACTGGACGGCCTTTGCCTGTTCCCTCGCCCGATTCAAGGCCGGAAGAAGAATGGCGGCCAGAATGGCAATGATCGCAATTACGACCAGCAATTCTATCAGTGTGAAATTTCTTTCCCTGCAAAAGTAATCTCTATCCTTTCTCTCAGGCATGTTTTTCATAAGACTGTCCTTTCCATTGAATTCCATTATCTAGTTCGACTGCATTTTGACGACATAGGGAGTCAGAAGCCGCGGGCCCGACTTAAAATAATCCGGGACGTTCAATGAATCGAAAAACACTTTGCCCGCTTCCACGTAAATCTGCCCGCGGAAGGCGATGTAAACCATACGGTCCGTAGTATAATTGTTGTCGCAATTTCCACCGATCACGCCCATTACGCTGTTCCTCGACAAGTTGAACTGATGGGAACAGATCAGCACATGAATCAGCGCACCGGGCTCGATCACAAGCGCATCGTAAGGACGGCGCGAAGAAAGAAATTCGCGGACACTCCGTGCATTCCATGTCGGTTTCCAGAGGATATCCGAATCATCCGTGTCCAATTTGTATTCCCGGACCTTTTCCAGATATACTTCGGCCATCTGATGAGCCGGAAAATAGTCATGCGAACCGTTGATCAGTCCGATCCGGCGGAAGCCGCGTTTCACAAAATTCTCCATCAGCAGACGAACGGCCTCTTTCCAGTCATAGTCAACAGTCGGAAGCCCTTGTGTACAGTCGTAGGACCCGATATAAAGAACCGGCACCTGCATTGTGCGGAGGAACTTCACCCATTCCGGAGTCACCCATCCCGAAACCAGAGCCCCGAGACAGCCATCCGTCGCATGGAGGATTTCCTCGTCGGGCGCTGTGGCGGTCATCGTTCTAAGCGTCACATTGCGTTTTCGGAGATAGTCTTTCAGCTTGATCACATTCCCTGGAATCGTAGTCTCGAAGGGAGCGATTTCCAGAAACAGCATCTCGTCCTTGCGTTCCCAGAGGTCGATGGACTTTGCCAGATAAATCCCGGAACAGCGGCGTTTTTCCAGATACCCTTCCTCCGCGAGTTCATTCAGAGCCCGGCGGAGACAGATTTCGCTGAACTGAAATTCTTCCGTCATCTTGCGCAAGGAAGGGAGCCTGTCCCCCACTTTCAGTCGTTCCCGTGCGATAATATCGAAGACTGAATATTTTGCCTGAGTATATTTCAACAGCTTATTCATGGATGAGCCCTTTTTAATCTGTGTATATAATTATACGCATTCTAAAATAAAAAGCAAGTCCCGAATTTGTTTTTTTCAAGAAAAAAATGTATTCCGGACTGATTTCCGGAGAAAATCAAATGAAAAAAGGAAAAGGAAAAATGATTCAGCAACGAAGGTTTCATCTCTTCAGAAAAACAGTCATTACAACCATAACTGCAACATATTCAGCTTGAGAAATCGATAAAAAAGTGCATAAACACAATAAAATAAAGCGATAATCCATTTTCAAAATCGTCTGGCCGCAGTATAATATATTCCAGAACAAAGCAACAACGGAAAGCATCACAGCAAA
>CAZORN010000205.1:0-5349 GCA_964581935.1 uncultured Victivallales bacterium | reverse complement strand
TCCAAGGTGAAAATCACGATGGAAAAGACGGCGGAAGGGTGGTCCCGCGCGATGGAAGAGGTGTTCCGGGAACTGTATCGGGTTCTGAAACCCGGCGGACACCTTGCCTTCGAGGTCGGGGAGGTTCGCCATGGAAAATTGCGGATGGAGGAGCTGGTTCTCCCGTGCGGCATCCGGAGCGGTTTCAAGCCCGTCCTGATTCTGATCAACGAGCAGGAATTCACCAAGACCGCGAACTGCTGGGGGGTCGCCAACAATCAAAAAGGCACCAACACCAATCGCGTCGTCCTTTTCCGGAAAGAATCGTGAACCGGTCAAGGCGATCGGTCTTTCACTGCGATGTTTTTGAACTCATACTCCTGTCTTTTTTCATTTTTTTTAAAAATGGGGCCTTGACATTTTTTGTTATGTGTATTATAATACTTATATATGAGTTATGAAATAGTAGGATATGAGTTATGAATCTCAAGTCGAAACGGAAGAGTCTGACCGGGAACATCCGGGATGTCCTTTATCAGAAGATCATTGCCGGAGAGTATGCTCCTGGAACTCCTCTGGCCTCGAACAAAGAGTTGTCCGTGGAATTCGGCGTTTCCGTTCTGACTGCCGACCGGGCCGTGCGTCAGCTTGTGGACGAAGGATTGATCTATCGGGAGCAGGGACGCGGCACTTTCGTGAGCGATCGGCGTTCTCCGCAGAGGGACAAAACTTACCGGATTGGCATCGGCGACATCAACAACTTTCCCGTGACTCCCGCTCGCGAGGCCGCGCTGGATTCCGTGCCGAAGAATATTTCCGCCATACTGAAGGGAAAAGGCTGCGAGCCCGTTTTTCTGGAATACGAAGAGATCAAAGACCCGAAACTTTTTGAGGAAACCGTCAAAAAGGTGGATGCGCTTATTCTTTCCCGTGCGTATATCGATGAAAAAACGCTGATCAATCTGGCGACGGTTCCACACCTGCCGATTGTGATAAACCGCACGGAATCCCTGCTGGAGATCCCCTATCATCAGATTGTGGTGGATTACCGGCGCGGACTGCGGGAAGCCGCCCGGAAGACGGCGGAGCTCAATCCCGCCGAAATCATCGGCGTATACGAAGGGCATCACCATGGTATCCTGCGCATGAATATTTTCAAGGAAGAGCTTGAGCGGGCGGGGTATCCTGTGGCGCGTTTTCACGATATCCCTGTGGAAGAATGGGGGCTTCGCTCCGGAATCCCAAGCTATCGTCTGGGAATGAAACTTTGCAAAACCCTGCCGGGGAAGCTCCTTTTTTCCACTTCGGACGTCGTCAGCTTTTCCATGATGGAGGCATTTTTCGATGCAGGCCTGAAGCCCGGAGAAGATTTTCAGCTGCTGAGCGTGGACAACCTGGAGGGGATCGGGTATCTGCCTTTTAATGTTCCGATGCTTACGGCGGTCGACGGTCATAACATTCCTGATTCGCAGCGTGCCGTGGAATTGGTAATCCAGCTGCTGGAAAAACCGGTCGCCGATGAAAATATCATCATCCGCCTGATGACCTCGCTGATTGTGCGCCGGACAGCGTTTGCGGATTGATGTGAAGCCGCCAGAGGCGAATGGAAATACCGACAGGAACTATTCATATACATCCAACAATCCGAAAAGGTGAGAAAGAATGAAAAACGAAATTGAGAATGGAACTGTATTTCGCGGGGCTTTCAGTTTTACGTTGATTGAGCTTCTGGTCGTGATTGCAATTATTGCGATTCTGGCGGGAATGCTGCTACCGGCATTGAATGCGGCGCGGGAAAAAGCCAAGGACATTGCCTGTAAAAGCAACCTCAAGCAGATGAATCTTGCCTATATGATGTATGCGAACGACTTCAATGAATGGTTTTATCCCGCCCGCGGAAGCGACAGTACGGATCTTGCGTGGACAATCCGTTTCGTCGGGGATAAATTCCTGTCGTCGAAAACTCTCACTTGTCCGTCGGAAATCCAGCAGCCGACGACGGGGGGATACGGTCTGAATTATTATCTGTTCGGGTACCGTTTCAATAATCCCTCCCTCCCCGGAATCCGGCTGTCCGCCCTGATTCGGATGCTGAAGCAGGGCGGACAGAGCTATAATCCGGTCATCTTCATCGACACCTGCAACGCCATTCAGAAACCGGATTCCGATGAACGGATTCTTGCCAAGGGCGACTATGGACGTTTTTATCAGTTGGCTCCGGCCAACTATGCGCCGATCAACGCGCGCCATAAAGCCGGAGGGATGAGCGCCAACGCGCTGCTTTTTGACGGAACCGTTCAGTCGATGGGCCGAAAGGAAGCCGATTGGGCAACCCGTGCGGATGCCATATACCTCTCTTTCTGGCGTCCATGCTCCAAAGGGACGGCTCCTGTCGTTTACGCTTATAATTTTTTCTGATGGAAAGGAAATCCACTGAATGAAGATGAAAGTTTTATTTATCTCAATGCTGGGCTTGATCTGCGGAATGCTTTCCGCACAGAACCTCATCAAGAATCCGGACTTCAATCAATATTTCGAGCCGGAATGCCGGTTCGACATGACTCCGGGCGCACTGAAAACCTCCGTCTTCACGGAAGACCGCACTTGGAACAAATGTCTGAAACTGGAAGTGGTCCGGTATCAGAAGCAGAAAGACGGGACGGAACGCCTGTTTGGCGCCGTCCGCATCGGAGGGGACAACAAGAGCAACGGTTTTGCGGTCAAGCCCAATACGATCTATTCCTATTCGCTGGAGATCAGGGGAACCGCGCCCGTCTCGATTCAGGCCTTAGAATGGAATGGACCCGATTATTGGAAAGACATGAAGCGTCTCAAAGTCACCGGACAGGAGCAGTTCAAACCCTCGGATGAATGGGTTGCGGTCAAGGGGACTTTCCAGACTGGCCCCGGGGCGACGCATGCGGCGATCGGCCTTTCGCTCTGGGGCGAGTCCCGCTGGAAAAATCTTCCTCCGATCGGCAGTTATGTGCTGATCGATAAGCTGAAAGTCGAGGAGAAGGCCGATCTCCTCGGCGAACTGAAAAAAGATCCGGACGCGAAAAAAAACACTCTCCCTCTGGAGCGGGTCGTTCTCCAGAGAAGTGAGCCGCTCCGGGGCTTTACGGACTACAAGACCGGAAAGAATGCCGAGGCCGATACGATCGTCAAGGTCCAGGCCGGAGAAAAATCCATACGCCTGAAAATTCGCTGTTTGGAACCGATGATGGACAAGCTTCAAGCGTCCGTGAAAGAGGATGGAGGCAATCCCTGGAAGGACGACTGCGTGGAAATTTTTTTCGCCCCGGTGGTACAGGACCGTGCCTTGAGCCAGTTCGTGATTGCGGCGGGCGGCGGCCGCTGGATGGGGTACGGGGGAGATCGGAAAGCAAACGGGTTTGACCGCTGGACTGCGAAGGTCTCCCGTGAAAAAGACGCATGGATCGCGGACGTTGAAATCCCGTATGCGCTTCTCGGCTGGAAGGAACGCCCCGCTCCCGGTTCGGAAATCCGGTTCAATGTCGCCCGCAGCCGCAAGCCGGTCCAGGAGCTTTCCTCGTGGTCGTTCGCCAACGGCAGTTTTCATGACCTTGCCCGCTTCGGCGTGCTGTTACTCGATTCCGTGGAGGCGTGGAAAAAGAACCGCACGGAAGCAATGGCGAAAGAGACCTCCGATCCGGCGCTCCTGAAAAAAATCTCCGACTGGGCGCTGACCGGGAAGCCCGCCGAGGACTACAGCCGGGCGCAAGACCTTCAAAAAGAGATCGACCTTTCCCGGCGCGGGAACCGCACCTTCATCCTGACGCAGACTTCTCCCGCGGTTGACCCGACCGTTCCTTTCCTGCCTTCCGCGATTGCTTCTCCGCCGTCCCGGATCGCCATTCGCGCGGCGGGCAATGATTTCAAGGTGCTCCCGTTGTCCATCACCAACGGGCTGGACCGGGCCGAGGAATACCGGGTCGTTCTTTCTTCCGTAACCTCGCGGGGCGAGGAAGAAAACGGCTTGAAGACAGCCGACGGGAAAATTTTTCCCGCGGATAAAATCAAACTTTGCCGCGGCATTCGCGTGAAGGATGGAGACGGGGAGAACCACGGCCTCCGTTACGATCCGCTTGTCCCGATGGATGTTTCTTCCACCGTGGTGGTTCCTTCGAACGAGTCCGTTCCGGTCTGGGCCATTTTCGACACGCGGGATGTTCCGCCCGGAAAATATGCCGGGGTCATCCGGGTGATCCCCCTCGGACAGCGCGCCTCGCTCGATTCCAAAACGCTGAAATATACGGGGCCGATGCAGGAGCTTCCGTTTGAACTGGAAGTTCTTCCTTTTGAACTGGACCGGAAGCCGGTGCGTTCCCAGTTTTTTTTCCAGCGCGCATTCAACAAAGAATGCTTCGATATGCTCATGGACTACGGCAGCGACAGCGTGCTGGTCAATGTCTGGGGAGTCCGGGTCAGCTTCAATAAGGACGGCTCCGTTGCCGGGCGTGATACGGCGGGAGTTGAAGAGGAAATCCGGCGTCTTCTGAAATGGGCGTCCGAATATGGAATGGAAAAAGATCTGAAAATCTGTGTGGCATACGGCGCCTATCCGATTTTCCGGGACGTCCATTCCAAAAAACAGTTCAAACCCGGTTCTCCCGAATGGAAACGTGCCTGGAGCGAGTATGTCAAGGCGCTCGAAGACATCCGCCGGAAATGCGGAATCTCCAATGCGAACTTTTTCGTGGAACTGGTGGACGAACCTTCCGAAAAGGATATGGACGAAATTCTCACCGTCGCCCGGACGGCTCATGATACGGTTCCGGATATGAATTTCATGGTGACGCTTGCGGCATGGGAAATTCCTTTGCCGAAACTCGAACAGCTGATCCCGTACATCAGCTACTGGTGTCTGTGGAGCACGAAATTCTTCACGGAGGAAAAATATGCTCCCCTTGTGAAGAAACTGCGTTCGGAAAAGAAAATCATTTCCAACTACACGTGCGAGACAAGCGTGCGGCAGAACCTGTATCAATACTATCGCCTTCACCCCTGGACCGCCGAGACATACGGGCTGGACATGTCCTGCATGTATCAGTTCATGACCTACCAGAGCCGTTTTTTCGACTGGAAAATGGCCGCCATGGGGGAAATCGCCCGGATGTCTTCGGGACATCCCGTTTCCACGATCCGGCAGGAGTGTCTGCGGATCGGCGCCAACGACCTCAAATACTTGAGGAAGCTTTCCGAGGTTCTCAAAAATTCAGGAACAAAGGATGCAAAACTCCGCGCCGAAGCGGAAGCATTCCTGAAGGAGACTCCTGCCTGCGTGGGGATACAGAAGCGGTTTGATCCGGAACAGGCGGAGGCCGCAAGGGAAAAGGCCATCGACTA
>CAZORN010000204.1:0-5358 GCA_964581935.1 uncultured Victivallales bacterium | reverse complement strand
ATCGGCTTTTCCCGCCTGGATAATCTCAATTCCATGTTCCCACGGACAGCAGTCCCCGGCCACCACGGCCGAAAAGCCGTTTCCCTTCTGCTCCCGGATCGGAATGAGTCCTTCTTTCAAATGAAATCGCATAAAAGCTCCTCGTGGCATATCGTGAAAGTCCATTTTATTCGCTGTTTCTTATTATAATCGCACCGGTGCGATTTGTCAATACCAAAACCGAAAACAAAATGAAAATTATTCAAAAAAAGAATTTTTTTACTTCAGCGAACTCATTTCGACGATTTTGCGGCGGCATAAAGGATTATCCGGCCGGCATCATACAAATTTTCCGACTTTTTTTGAAAATTCACCTTTCTCCCATTGACAAAGATAAAAACAGGATTATAATATAACATGTAAACATAACAGGTAAACATCATGATAAAAAGCATCAGTTCGCAAAAATTACATGATGATCTGACCCGGAGGATCACCGGTGGAGATCTCCAGCCGGGAATGGCGATTCCGTCCGAAAACGAACTGTCGGAACAATATTCCATCAGCCGCCCGACTGTCCGGAGGATTCTGGAGAAGCTCTGCACAAGAAATCTCCTCGAAAAACGCGCGGGAAAAGGGACGTTCGTCCGTTCGCTTCCGACGAAGGAAGACGCGATGACCGAAAAGCAGTTCATCATCGGAACGGACCATCTGGATTCGGCCGTTTTCTATTATTCTCAGATATTCAAAGGAATTTTTTCTTCCCCCTTCGGAAAAAATGCCTCCTTGAACTTCCAGCAGGGAAAGGATCTGGAAAAAGGAATTGCAACCGCACCGGTGAATGCCCTGCTCCTGAGCCATGATATCCTCCCGGACGCGGCGTATGAGAAACTGCTCTCGCAGAAAATCCAGATCCTCCATCTCAATCGGGTATGCGCTCTGCCGGGGGTCTCATCCATCACCGTGGACCACACGGCGGAAGCGGAAAAAGCGGTCGAATATTTTCTTCGCTACGGACACAGGGAAATAGCGATGGTCGGCGGACGCCAGAGTCCTTATTCTTCCCAATTGCGAATGCGCGGCTGGGAAAACGCATACCGAAAGATGGGGGTTCCGGTTCCGGAACACCTTCGTCTCAGTTATGACGAAATCCAGATCCCCGGCAGGGCGGAGGAGTTCATCCGCGGAAACCGGTTCTCGGCGGTCTTCTGCGTGAACTATGCCACCTATCAGATGTTCATTCAGGAATTCGTGCGGTGCACGGGAAAGAAAAGCACCGATATCGACGTCTTTGTTTTTGACGACCTTTCTCTGGCGCTTCCGGAGCAGGCCCATCTCTGCAATTACATCAAAATGCCCCTCTTCAAAATGGGGGAAATGAGCATCGAATACCTCCGGAAAAAAGCCTTCGATCCGGATTGTCCCGTCATGAAAACCGTTTTGCCATGCAGCTTGATTATCAACCGATAAGTTTTTTTGAAAGGAGATTTGAAAATGAATCCTCGAATGAAAAAAAGGTTTCCATGCAGAAAAGAATTTACTCTGATAGAACTTCTTGTCGTCATTACAATCATCGCGATCCTGGCGGGGATGCTGCTTCCCGCCTTGAATTCGGCCAGGGAAAAAGCCAAGACGATCAGTTGTCTTTCCAACCTCAAACAGGTTGGAATTTCAGCGGGTGTTTATATGGATGAAAATAAAGGAATATTGTTTCCCGCCTATTTTGCACCGGTCGGTTCCGCAACCCGGGATGCTCGCGACATCTGGGGCGGCATGCTCTACTACAACGGTTATCTGAAAGACAACAAATATCTTCATTGCACAACGACCCGCAGGATCAAAAAAATCATCGTCGGGACCGACAACATTCCGACCGATACCGGGATGTTCACATGGTCCTACGGAGTCCGCTCGATCAAGCTCGAAGACGGAACGGTGAAAACGAAAACACGCGAATCCTGTTTCGACAATAAGAACCTTCAGGGACTCCCGGCCAGCGCACGCATCCTGTTCGCCGACTCCAAGATCAAAATAGCCACCGGGACCGATCTCCCGGACGATCCCTGCTATGTGCTCTCCAACTACACGACGCAACAGTGCATCGGAAGACGTCACGGAAAGTTCGCAAACATCATTCTGGGCGACTTCCATGCGGAAACCATGGATGTTTTGAAAATAGCAAAACTCGGAGACCTCTTCACGGCTCCGATGGTCTACTGAGAAAGGAATTACCGACATGAAGTCGAATAAAGCCGCAGTCATCGCGCTGGCCCTCTCGATTGCCGGAACGCTCTTCGCCCGGAAAGACGATCCGTCCATGAAATTCCAATACCGTTTCGACAGAGACGCCGGAAACCTTGAACTGAAAGGGGGAGCCTCTCTCGCGGACGGAGTTCTGAAGCTCGACGGCAAGACAGGGTATGCCGTAGTTCCCGACAGCAGGGGAATGCACCTGACGGACAAGGGAATGACCCTTGTCGGAGTGGTGAAACTCAACGACGGCGGCTCGAAAAGCGGAGAAAACGACGCCCACGACATGATCCTGTCCAAGGGGCGCGAATTCATTTTCGGACGAAACCAGAAAAGCCTCTATGTCAATTTTCATGACGGCAAGACATGGGCCGCGACTACGATCGGCGGAGCCTCCCCGAACCCCGGGGTCTGGACTCACGTTGCGGCGGTCTTCGAACGTTTCGACGATCCGGCCCAGGGAGACGTCGGCTACCGCCTGAGCATCTTCATCAACGGCGAGCCGGAGGTTCGGAAACGTTTCCTCATGGTGAATCCGAAGGCGACGGACGATCCGGTCGAGATCGGAAAAGGATTCGGCGGCGGACCGTGGTTCCTTCACGGCGACATTGCCGAGGTCGCCATGTATGACCGTTCCCTGACCGACGGAGAAATTGCAAAGCTGTTTTCCGAATGCAGTCTTGTGGAAGTCACCCGCAAAGGATTCGTGAAACTCGATCCGGAACTCCAGCGGACTTTCGCCTCGCTGACGCAAACCGCCTCTCCGGAAGGAAAATGGCTGCTGAACTCGCTCGCCCGAATGGGAAAAACCGGGTTCCCTCCCGAAAAACTGCAAAAGACAGCCGCTTCGCTTGCGCCTGTCGTGACGATTCACGGCGCCGTGGAAATCTCGGAAGCGTTCAACGCGGCCCAGAAGGAGTTCAGAATCCTGACCACGGATTCCATGGCGGTCCTGGTCGCGACGGGTTCGGGAACGGGCGCCTCTCCGCTGGCGGGAGTCATGAACCGCGCGAACGCAAAAGATATTTTCGGCGAACGAAGCCTCTCCTGGAGCATCGCCTACCGCAAGGGAACGGCAAACGCCCTGCTCGAAAACAATGATCCGGGGGTATCGTGGAATGTTGAATCGGTAAAGCAGTCCGCGAACGCCGCCTCGTTCCGCATCACATGGAAAAATGCGTCGCCGGATTTCCGCGCGGAGTCGGAAGTCCTTCTCTCCGGGCCGCGCCTCGAAAGCACGTTCACGCTTCTCAACGCGTCGCCGGATACCATCGTCTCGGAAGTCGCGTATCCCGTTTATTCGTTTGCCCGCCTGACCGCAAGCGGCGATACGATGGTCTTCCCGTGGATGTCCGGCATCCTCGTCAGGAATCCGATGGAGGAACAGTTCATTTTCGGACAGGAAGGGACGTTTCCTTCGGGCCGCATCCCCCTTCAGTTCGGAGCCTACTATGATGAAGCCGACGGAATCTATTTCGGATTCGAGGACGGCCTTGCCCGATCCAAACGATATGCGGCGATCGGAAAAAGAGGGAATCTGAATGTTTCCTGGACGTCGCCCGTTCCGGCCTCGCCGGACGGCAAAGGCGGAAACTCTTTCAAAATCAGCGGGAAGGCCGTCGTCGAGCTCTATCAGGGCAAATGGTTCGAAGCCGGCCGCATATACAGGCGTTTCCTCGAAAACGAGGCGAAATGGTGGATCCCCGAACTGCCGCGCAAAGATACGCCGGAATGGTTCCGCGACAACACGCTGTGGATTCTCGGTTTCGCCGCAACTCCGGACAGTGCCGAACAGATGAAAAACGAGGCGGCGTATCTGCGGAGTTATTTTGAACTGCCGTTCGGCATCCACTGGTATGGATGGGACGATTCCAAAACAAAAGGATGGCCTCATTTTTATCCGAAGGATTTTTCCCTCAAAATCTGCGCGGAGCTTCACAAGGCGGGCGTCTATGTCATGCCCTACATCGACTCGCGTCTTTGGCAAATCAATGACGGCCCGGACAACACCGATTACATGTACCGGTCGCATGGTTTGAAATACGCCGTGAAAAATGCCGACGGATCCGTCAACAACGAAAATTACGGAAAAAGTCAGGTGTTCACTGTCATGTGTCCCGCCGCCGGAGGATGGCGCGACTGGATGGTCGCATTATCCGAACGGGTCGCCTCCTACGGCTTCGACGCCATCTATCACGATCAGGTCGGAACCGCCGCGCCGAAACTCTGTTTCGACAAGACGCACGGGCATCCTTTGAATGACGGCGCGGCATGGCTCGAACAGGGATACTGGCCGATGTTCGTTTCGATCCGGGAAGTGCTCAAGAAAACATATCCGAACGTCTGCCATACGACGGAAGAAGGAGCCGACCCTTATCTGCGTGCCATGGACGGCTATATGGTCTGGCGCTGGGTGGACGCCAATCAGATTCCGCTGTTCCAGTCCCTTTATTCCGGACGCATCCAGTTCGTCGGTCGGGTCTACAACCATCAGAAACAGGGAGACCCGCAATCGTTTTTCAGCAAGGCCGCACAACAGTTCGTCAATGCCGAACAGCTGGGATGGTTCCCCTTCTCCGAACTCCGCGCACCGACGGAAAAGCGTCTGTTCATCAAGAAACTGATGCATCTCAGAAAGGCCCTGCTTCCTTATTTCAATGAAGGCGCCATGCTTTCTCCGATTGCCTTCAAAGGTTCGCCCTTACAGGAAAGCTGTAAATGGGGCGGCAACTTCCCGCAGACCGTCACGATGCCGAAAATCGCAAATTCCGCCTTCCTTCTCAAGAATGGCGCAACGGTCTGGCTGTTCGTCAACACCGTGAATGAAACCGTCTCCGCGACCCCCGAAATTCCTGATTCAAAAGCGATCTGGATCTGCCGGGAGGGCGCCTCGAAGCCCGTGAAGCGGACTCCCGGCCAGACCGTGACGCTTTCTCCAAGATCCTCCGAAATCTGGCTCCTGGGCGACCTCCGGGAAGCCGAACGGATCCAGACGACCATGAAAAAAATCGCGGGATTCGATTGCGGAGGCCCCTCGCTTCCGGTTACAGGAAACCTGTCCTTCCAATCCTCATCCGGAAAAAGCGGAGCATGGCTCATCCCGGAAAATGTTGTCACCGTGTTTGACTG
>CAZORN010000203.1:3059-5384 GCA_964581935.1 uncultured Victivallales bacterium | reverse complement strand
CAGCAGGCCTATTCCATCAAGTGCATCAGCAACCAGAAGCAGATCGGACTGGCCATGGCGAACTATGTCACGGACAACAAGGATTTCTTCCCCGCCTACACATCCCCCAACTGGGCGCAGAACCTTTATACGAACAACTACATCAAAGGGGTGAACGTCTTCCTCTGCGACACGCTCCTTTCCCTGAATCCCGAAACGAAGAAGGTCACGCTCACCGGCACCTATGCCTTCACCGCCATCGCCTACGGCTACAACTGGAGTTTCATCGGATCGCTGATGGGCTTTCCGTCGGGCGACCCCCGGCGTTCCGCCGATCCGGTGAAAGCCCCCCAGCTGCGCCGTCCGCAGGGCTGCTACCTTGCGATGGACGCAAAAGTCGGATTCAATTCCACGAAGTTCGACGGTAATTTCCGGGTCCACTACATCATGCCTTCCACCGCCGGATACGGGATTCCGGATGTGATACACAACGGGGCGGTCAACATCGTTTATGTGGACGGACATGCGAACGCCGTCCGCGCCAACGCGGCAAATCCGTATCTTCAGCTCGGTTCGGGCAACACCGACGACCGCTGGACCGGCGGCTGTCAATAAAAAACGAAATGGAGTAAACTCAAAATGAAAAATATCCTCCTCCCGGTTCTGCTCTTCGCCGCGGCTGTCCTCACCGGCGCGGAAACCTTCTCCCCGGTGGCGAAGGGACAGCCCTGCATCGAGGTTAATGTGCTCTCCCACGAAGCCCCCGTGATCCGTGCCGAAAACGAGTTCCGCGCCCTCCTGCGGGCGGGTCTCGGAATCAGCGACTACGACGGCAACCGCGGATATTACACGCTCCAGCTCGCCGTGGCCGGAGACGGCACTTGCGACAAGGCGGATGAAGCCATGAAAAACGCCGGGCTGAGCTTTGAGAAACTCGGTCCGGAAGGATTCCTGCTCGCAAAAGACACCAAACGTTCCTACATCCTCTGCGCCTATTCGGGCAAAGGCGTCCTGAACGGAGTCTATAAAATCCTCGAAAAGACCCTCGGAATCGTTTCGCCGCGTCCGCTGACCGCGCTCGAGTTCCCCTTCCCCGCGGAAAAAGTCACTCCGCTGGAAGTCCCCTACTGGGAGGCGCCCGCCTTTCCGGTCCGCGGACTCTCCGTTTCCGCCGCCACGCACCGGAACCCTCAGAACGACTTCCATGACTGGATGGGACGGAATCTGATGAACTTCCGCGGGCTGGGGCTTTCCGGCTATCTTGACATGGGGTGGTCCCTGAAGCCGTACGGATTCCAGTCCAGCGTCGGCGGACACTCCTTCCACCAGTGGCTTCCGCCGTCGGAATATTTCGCAAAGCATCCCGAATACTACGCACTGATCGGCGGCAAGCGTTCCGCCGCCTCGAAGGGGGCGCAGATCACACTCGGGAACCCGGAGGTCATCGACATCATCGTGGAAAAGATGCTCGCCTACAAAAAGCAGTATCCGGAGATGAAAGTCCTGCCGTTCGGCTACAACGACAGCTGGACCAACGGGTTCGGCTGGGGGGAAGATCCTCTCGACCTGAAGCTCGATTCCCCGAACGATCTTCCGAAGCCGGGCTCGAAACGTCCGCGCACCTATTCCACCCGCTACATCAAGGCCGCCAATCAGGTGATCGAACGGGTCAACAAGGTCTACCCGGACGTCAAACTGGCCGTCTATGCCTATCACTTCTCCATGATGCAGCCGCCGGACGCCCCGGTCCATCCGAATCTGGTGGTCGCGTTCGCCCCGCTCTACAAGTGCTGCCGACACGCGATCAACGATCCGATGTGTCCCCGCAACAGACTGATCAACGAATATCTCGTCGGATGGTCGAAGAAGACGAAGAACATCGTCATCCGCGATTATTACATGAGTACGAATTTCAACACGCCGCTGATGCCGATGTATGTAATCCAGAAAGAACTTCAGTATTACAAAAGCCTCGGACTTCTTGGCGCGACTCCGGAGACCAATCCGGACGGTCCGAACGGGGCGAACGTGTGTGGAAAGGAATATTTCAAGTGGCTCCGGCGCGCACCTCAGGATTACGAGCTTTCCTGGGATTCCGCGGGACTCTCGCACTTCGCGCTGGCGCGTCTGCTCTGGAATCCCGATGAAAAACTGGAGGACATTGTGGGGCTCTACTGCCGGAACTATTACGGTCCGGAAGCCGGAAAGTCCATGACTCAGTATCATCTGGCGGTTGACAAGAATATCGAGCTCAGTTCGCATCCGGGAGAAAAGCCGTCCAAGCCCGAAAAAGGCGATTTTCTCAACAGCGGCGAATGGTGCGTCTGCTGGAACTGGGAGCATCAG
>CAZORN010000203.1:0-2959 GCA_964581935.1 uncultured Victivallales bacterium | reverse complement strand
TTCGCCCGCGCGTTCGCCGATGAACTCCTCCGGCGCGGCAAGGCTCTGGAACAGGGCGGCGGAAGCAACATCAACATGACTCCCGCCGCACTCACCGGATTTCTCATGGAACTGATCGATTTCTATAAGATCGACCTTCACCTCTATACCCAGCTGATCGGTTCGGTCACGGAAAACGGCAAAATCACCCATGCCGTCGTCGCGAACAAAAACGGCGTTTCCGGAATGAAGGCGAAGCTCTTCGCGGACGCCACGGGCGACGGCGACCTGGCGTTTTTCTCGGGGTGTCCCTTCGAGAAGGGGCGTCCGTCGGACGGCAAAGCGCAGGCGGCGACGCTGGTCTTCGTGATCGGCGGGATCGACCTCGCGCGGATGCCCGACTATATGGAAGTCCGCCGGATCTGGCAGAGCAAGCCGCGTCCCGTTCCGATCGACCACAGCGTTTTCCAGTTCGTTCCGCACGGCGAAAGCACCAACGAGATCGCGGTCAACATGACCCATATCCTGAATTGCGACTGCACCCGGGAGGAAGACCTGACCCGCGTCCGCAAAGAGGGAATCCGTCAGGCGGAATATCTCCTCAATGAATTTTTCCGCAAGGAAATTCCCGGCTACGAACACGCGTGGATCAGCCATTACGCGCCGCAGGTCGGGTGTCGCGAAACGCGCCGGATCCTCGGCGACTATGTTCTCACGGAAGAGGATGTGGTCCATTCACGCCGGTTCGACGATGAAATCGCACTCGGAATATGGGGGATCGACATCCACACGCCGGACGGCGTCCACACCCGGATTTCCCGCTATATCGAACAGCCCTACGGCATTCCCTACCGCTGCATCACGCCCCGGACGATCGACAATCTGTATGTGACCGGACGCCCCGTCTCCGCGGACCATGTCGCGCACTCCTCCTCCCGGATCAACGGCACCTGCATGGCGATCGGGGAAGCGGCGGGCTGCGCGGCGGAAGAAGCGATCCGTTCCGGCTCCACGCGCAAGGTCGATGTCCATGCCCTTCAGGAAAAGATCCGGAAAATGAAATACCGCATTTTCGGCTCGTAATTTTCCATCATTTTCCGTTTCCGAGCACAAAAAAGCCGGGAGAAATAAGGTCCTTTCATCAGGAACCGCATTCTCCCGGCAATTGTTTTGTACGGGAAATCAGGGATCGACGATCGCGAACAGCATCGAAGTCGCGGCAACCACTTTGTCGCCGACATAGACCGCGCCGTTTCCGCGTCCGAATTTGGACTTGGTGTCGGGCATGTCGATTTCGATCCGGAGCTGCTGTCCGGGAAGGACCGGCGCAAACATCTCGGTCTTCTCAATGCCCATGAAGTAGGCGATCTTGCCCTTCTTTTCCTCGCTGGAGAGCATGTAGATGGCGCCCGCCTGCGCGGCGATCTCCGACTGGACCGCGCCCATCAGCACGGAATAGCCGTCGTTGTAGGTGCGGAAAATGGCCTCGCCCTGGGTCAGGTTCTTGATCGCCGTAACATGGCTGCCTTCGAGCTTGCAGACATAATCCACGAGCAGGAACGGGAAGCGGTGCGGAATCAGGGACTGGATTTCGGGGATGCTCATGACGCAGTTGGCGCCCTTGTCGAACTCGTTGAAGGTCAGGATCGGGGTCTCGTCCTTGACTTTCGGGCGGACCGCCACGGTCCCCTGGGCGTTGCATGCGACGCCCGCGCTGTTCGTGACCACGGCCTCGAATTCCGCGCTGTCGGAACCAATGGAGGTGACGTTCACTTCAACGACCAGACGGTCGCCGGGGTTGTTGGGTTTGCGGAACTTGACCTTGCGGTATTCCTTCACATAGAAATCGCCCGTGCCGCCCGGATTGAGCCTTTCGCCGAGCAGGACTTCCGCCAGTTGGGCGACCGCTTCCAGCACCAGCACGCCGGGGAGAATCGGGTGTCCGGGGAAATGTCCGAGGAAAACAAGATCGTTCATGGTGACGCACTTCTGCCCGATCGCCTTCGTCTCGCTTTCCAGATAAACCTTGTCCAGCAGCACCATGGACGGACAGCAGGGGATGATTTTCCGCAGGGCATTCGCATCGATGATTTTTCCGGTCGTCATATAAACTCCTTAAGTAAGATTCAATCCATACGTTTTCTGATTTCAGACATATTTATTTCGCGGTGTTTTCGGAGGCCAGCATCCGCTTCACCGTTTCAACATTCGAGGGATGTCCGGGCTTGATCGCGACCACATGGGCACGCACCCGTTTTCCGGTCAGGTAGAGGTCGCCGACCATGTCCATCATCTTGTGGCGGACCATCTCATTCGGGAAGCGGAGTCCCTCGTTGCTGATGATGGCGCCTTCGTGAAGGATGACGGCGTTGTCGAGGCTTCCGCCTTTCGCCAGCCCGGCCGCGATCAGTTGCGCCAGGTCGCGATACGCCGCGAAGGTGCGGCAGGGGCCGAGTTCCCGTTCAAAACTTTCGGGCGTGACCACCAGCGACAAAAACTGCGTCCCGAGCGCCGTTTCGCCGAATTCCACCGTGCAGGAAATCTTGAATACGTCGGAGGGAAGCACGACCAGCGTCGTGTCGCGGTTCTCGTAATACAGCGGCTTGTCGGTCGTCCAATACCGGGCGGGAGCGTCCTGCTCCTGAATCCCGGCGTCCCGGATCAGCCTGAAATAGGGGCCCGCGCTGCCGTCCGCGATCGGGGGCTCGGCGCTGTCCATTTCCACATAGACATTATCGACATTCGACGCATGGAGGGCGGCCATGATGTGCTCGACCGTCACGACGAACGCCTTGGACGGCGCGGCAATGGTCGTGGCGCGGCGGACGTCCACCACGTAGGCCGCATGGGCGCGGACTTCCGGACATCCCGGCATGTCGGTTCTGCGGAAAACGATCCCCGTATCGACCGGAGCCGGTTTCATCGTCAGATGAACGCGCACTCCCGTATGCAAAGCGATTCCGCTGAAGGAAACCGTCTT
>CAZORN010000202.1:0-5440 GCA_964581935.1 uncultured Victivallales bacterium | reverse complement strand
TGACCTCCGGAATCCCGATGGACGAATATTCCTTTTCTCCGATCGGAACGGCGCATTGCGCCAGCCGGTATAAATTCGAAGCCGCGCGACAGGGTGTTTTTTCAAGCAATACCGGAGAGATCGAACTCTTCCCGGGCTTCGGCTACGAACAGGCGCTGGAAGACCTCTCCGGATTTGAACGGATCTGGGTCCTTTTCGTCTTTCACCTGAACCGGAACTGGAAACCGAAAGTCTCGCCTCCGCTCGTCGCGGACAAACGCCGGATCGGACTCTTCGCGACCCGTTCGCCGCACCGTCCGAATCCCATCGGCATGAGCTGCGTCGAACTGGAAAAAATCGACGGATTGACTCTTCACATCCGCAACCACGACCTGCTGGACGGCACCCCCGTATTGGACCTGAAACCCTACATTCCCTGCGCGGATTCGTTCCCGGATTCCAAGGCGGGCTGGCGCGACGAGGTCCGCGAATCGGAGATTCCGGTGCAGTTCACTCCCGAAGCGGCACGGAAGATGGCGTTCCTGTATGAAATTTCCGGACTGGACGTGATGAACTTCTGCCGCGTCCAGCTGGCTCACGAACCGGCCTCGGACCGGAGAAAACGGGTCGGAGAGCTTCCCGGCGGAGAATATGAAATCGGATGCCGTACCTGGAAGGCATTGTACCGGATCGGCAAGGACGGGGTCGCCGTCTTCGATCTGCGCTCGAATTATCCTGACGAGGAACTGAAGGAAGGCGCGCCGGACCGTTACGGCGACAAGGCGTTCCACCGCCGGTTCCGGGAGGTGTTCGGATGAGGAAAGTCCTGCTGGCTTCCCCCCGCGGCTTCTGCGCCGGAGTCGAACGCGCCCTGAAAACCGTGGACGACGCCCTGAAGACCGGACCGTTTCCGGTCTATGTGCTTCACGAGATCGTGCATAACGAGAATGTGGTGGAATCACTACGCCGCCGGGGCGTGATCTTAATCGAGAATCCGGCGGAGGCCTCGGGCGGAGGCACGCTGATATTCAGCGCGCACGGAGTCAGCCGCGAAGTGGAGGAACAGGCCGCCCTTCTGAAGGTCCGCGTGATCGACGCCGCCTGTCCCATCGTGAAATCGCTCCAGCGCCGGATCGAAGCATTCGAGGCGGAAGGGCGCGATATCATTCTGTTCGGAAAAAAGGGACACCGCGAGGTGGAAGGTCTGCTGGGCCGGGTCCATTCGACGGTTCATGTGATGGATTCCGAAGAGGCGCTGGAAACGTTTCTTGCCGGAGCGGACCCCTCGAAGCGTTACGCGTGTCTCTCCCAGACCACCTTGAATGCGGACGACGTGGCGCGGATGGGACGGCGTCTGAAAGAAAAACTGCCGGACCTGAGCTTAGCAGCGGAGGTCTGCTTCGCCACGAGGGACCGCCAGCAGGCGGTGAGAGAACTGGCGGGACGTTGCGACGTCATTCTCGTGGTCGGCTCGGAAAAGAGCTCCAACACGAAACGGCTGTACGAAACGGCCGCCTCGTGCGGAGTGCGGGCCTATCTGCTGTCCGACGCCCGGGACTTCGCACCCCCGATGATCGAGGGAGCCGAATGCGTGGGAATCACGTCCGGGGCGTCCGCACCCGAAGAACTGATCAGGGAGCTTCTGGAAACAGTGGAACGCTGTCCCTGAATCCCTTACTTTTCTTCCAGCCAGGCGGCAAGATCCTTTTCTTTCCGGCGTTCTGGCACGGATTCAAATTCGACCTTGAGGACGGAACAAAGTTCGTCCGGCGGCAGGACCGGCAGCCCGGTGACGCTCAATTTCCCGGTCTTCTCATTCCAATGGAACGGAAATTCCTTCCCGGTGGCAAGCAGGGAAACTTTTTTGACCGGGGTGTCGATCCGGATCGCCGTCGCCTCTTTTCCCGGCCAGCGGAAGATGCACCAGTAACCGGTTTTTCCTTTGCGCGTCCACGGCCCCTGAAGATTCAGGTCGACCGTGCCCGGCTGTGAACTTCCGATCAGGGCACAGCTGCCCGCGCCGTAGATCGCTTCCCCGTTCGCGGAAAGCCAGCGGCCCATCGCCTGAATCCGTTCCAGTTCCTCATTGCGGATATGTCCGCGCGGATCGGGCCCGAGGTTGAGCAGATAGTTGCCGCCGCCTTGCGCCGCCTGAATCAGATGCTGGAGAAGCTGTTCGGGAGATTTCCAGTTGGGATTGAAACGGGTATACCCCCACGCGCAGGAGTCGCCGATGCACATGCAGCTTTCCGTCGCGCGCTTGTCCCCGGCGCGGACCACCTGTTCCGGGGTGTCGATGTCCTCGTCCTTTCCGGAACGGTCGTTGATGATGATTCCGGGCTGGAGGCTCCGCACCATTGCGTTGAGTTCCTCCGCGCGCCAGAAACGGGCCCAGCCGTCGCGTCCTTCGGAGAGGTCGGCATCCCAGCCGCCGTCATATTCCAGCAGATCGATTTTTCCGTAGTTCGTCATGAGTTCGCGGACCTGATCATAAGCCTGTTTTACAAGGGCCTTGCAGGATTCAGGATATTTCTCCGGCTCGAAATAACCGGGGAAACGCCAGTCGAGGAGGGAGTAATACAGGCCCACCCTCAATCCTGCTTTCCGGGCGGCGTCCACATATTCGCGGACCAGGTCGCGATGCGCTCCGCGCTTCACGCTGGTGAAATCCGAATATTGACTGTCGTAAAGACAGAATCCCTCGTGGTGGCGCGTCGTGAGCACCATGTATTTCGCACCGGCGGACACTCCGGCTTCGGCCCATTCCGAAGCACAGCCTTTCTCCGGCAGGAAACGGTCGGCCAGCCGGGCGTATTCCTTCGCGGGAATGCGCTCCGAATACATGGTCCACTCGCCGCGTTCCAGCAGGGAATAGAGCCCGAAATGCACATAGATGCCGAACCGCGCCTCATGAAACCATTTCATGCGTTCTTCATACTTCATTTTTCAATCTCCCCAGGAGGTGTTTCCAAGGAGGCCGTCATGGAAAAAGACCGGCTTGCATCCGCCGTCCGCCACCAGGCAGCGGACCGCCTCGTCAATTCGTTTCATGTGATCCGGAAGGTAGTTCGGATAATAGGAAAAAGTATATTGTTCGTGGCTGGCGCCGCCGAAAACCTCAGTCCCGTAGAGTTTCGCGTTTGCGAAGGCATCCGCGTATCGTTTCTGGATTTCCGGAAGCGGTACCAGATTGCAGCAGCATCCGCTGCTTCCGAAAAAGGAAATTCCAAGCATCGGATCGAAGTAAACGCCATGTTTTTTGAGGTAGTTGGTTTCTTCCCCGAATCCATAGTGCATCTCAAGTCCTTCCGTGCCGGCGGAGCGGTCCTCGCCGGAGAGCGACCGTTTTTCGACCCTCTCCATATTGCCGCCCTTCTGACGGTCCGCGAGGCTGGGACCGCCCATGACGCGGAGCCTGAACGCGGTGGAATAACAGCGCATTCCGCGCCGGATCGCCTCGCGCGCCACGGCGGGATGGACGTTCGCCCAGTGAATCACGATCGGAGGAATGAACGTCTCTTCTCCGGCGAAACGGACGATTTCATTCCGGATGAGGTCGTAGTCGCGCCCGAAATCCGCGGCGGAGGCTTCGGCGTAGGGACGGTCCGGGAATTCACCGTAGGAATGGACGGAAAGCTTCAGCCAGTCGGAGTTGTCGATGAACTCCCGCTTCCAGAGGTCCGGCATATCCTTGAGCACGAATTCATGATGGTCGTTGTGATAGAAACAGTTCAGCGTGACCTTGAATCCGTATTTTTCATGGATTTTCTTGAGGCCGGCCAGATAGAAATGGCTGAAGGCGCGTTTCGGACGCTCCTTCGCCAGATCGGTGAAGGTGAAGATATGGTCGTCGATAAAAAAGTTGCAGCGGCGGAAGGATTTTTTGTCCCAGACCAGCGTCAGCTCCTGCGAAAAAACGCCGTAAGGGGTCGTTACGGACGCCGTCACGGGATTGATTTTCGACGTGAGTTCGACCGTTCCCGAGAAGCGGCGGCCGTCCATTTCGGCGGACACACCATTGAGCTTGACCGGATGACCCGAAGAGGAAATCCCCTCGACGCGCACAGCAAGACTCTTCTTCGTTTCGATTCCGTGATTGCGGTTCAGGACCGCGCCCTGACGATAATTGGTGATCTCAATCATGTTCATTCTCCCATCTGATTTCAGGAAAACATAATTGCATTCCGCGCAAAATGCAATATATTGAAATAATACAATCGGGTAAATAAACAATAGAGAAGGATACCGGAAAATGAAGAGCGTCTGGGAAACCTCCACAGCGCATGAGACGTATCAGGTCAATACATCCTCCTATTCTCCGGCCCTCGGCGGAATCCGTGTCCAGTCCTTCTGTCATTCGTTTCTGTATCCGGGCTACAAGAATACAAATCAATCATATCCCTATCTCATGGCTTCCCTGATTCTTTCAGGAGAGGAGGAAGTCATTACGCCGGACGGCGACGTGATCCGGCGCAAACCGGGTTTCTTCAAGCTGTCCGACCTGAACGTTCCTTCGGAAAGAATCTTTCGGGGGAAGGAAACGCTGGAACGGTATTTCATCCTTTTCGAGATCACCCCGTTGCTGCGCGAACTTCTGTCCCGTCTGTTTCCGGAAAAACTGCCGATGTTCGTTTCCCCCGCGCCTGAACGCCTGCGGAAATGTTTCGAGGATGTCCGCGATGCCCTGTCGGAGGACGCCAGGCCCGATGATACGCTGATCGGCGGGATGGCGTTCCGGCTGTTCATGGAGGCGGCCCGGGAGTTTCCGCGTTCGCCGGTTCCGGCGCCGCTGACGATGGCTCTGAGTTACATGGACAACCATTTCTGCGAACCGGGTCTGGACCGGGAACGGGTGGCGAGAGCTTCCGGGGTAAGCGTCTCGACGCTCGGAAAACTTTTCCGGATTCATCTGAAAATGACGATTCAGGAGCACATCGCGACGCTGCGGATGGCGAAGGTGAAACACATGCTTTCCTTTTCCGTCGAACCGGTCTCCGTCGTGGCGAAGGACTGCGGCTTTTCGTATTCCTACTATCTTGCGCGCGAGTTCAAGAAACGTTTCGGGAGAACCCCTTTGCAATACCGCGAAAAAACCCGCTGCCGCGTCCCTCTTTCCTGACCGCCTCCAAAAGGCGAAGTTGCTATTCGAGATATCTCGAAACATGGTTGCCAACTTATATTTGTCAAATCACTTGTCACCTTCATTGAGAAAAATCTTTCAGTGAAGATTATCTTGTCCTACTCCCATTGACAACATGCGCCATTTCTGATAAAGCTCTTTAGTCGGCAACCACGCAGTTGCGCAAGGAATTTTTTTTGACGATGAATATGGAACAATAGAAAAATCATATATATTTACCCATATGCTTCTGGAGTATGTGTTAGTATTTAGGGCTTGCTGAACAGAATAAAACTGTTTATATTGAGGATGTTATCTGTATATTTTCCATTTTGGGCGGTA
>CAZORN010000201.1:0-5472 GCA_964581935.1 uncultured Victivallales bacterium | reverse complement strand
CGGGTTTTATCTTGTTTGTCATGATCATTGATTCAATAGTGTGAACAGGCTCTAGAAATCTCTTCATCCAGATTCCTTTTGAACTTCCACAACGGTCTAGTGGAAAAATGTCTCTTTTTCTCGCATAACTAAGAAAAAACCATCATGCAAATAAATCACATCTATTTAATGTGATGTGATTGCTGTAAAATATTAATAATTAAATACTTGCAAATTATAAAAGACATGATATATTAGAAGAATAATGACCACTCCTAGGGAGAAAAAAATGCTAGATTTCCCGAGTTATACTTCTTTCCGGACGAAATTCGGAGCCCCCTTCCGCCGATCCGGGAAATGCTCGGTTCAGATGAATCAGAGCTTCTTTGCCGCCCTGTTGAGCAGCGAAGAGAAACTGATGGCTGTCGGAACGTCAGAGTGGTATCAGGTGGAGGCAGGGATATGGAAGAAGATTTCCGAAACGGAGGTCCAAGGCATGATTGAGGCTCTGATCCGGCGGTTGTCCGACGAGACCGACACGCCGGAACCTCAGGAGCAGATCACCGGAGGGCTGCTGACATCCATTGAGAAACTCGCCAGAATCAAGGCCTATTCCCCGGAATTCCCCTCCATGCCGGAAGACTTGATCCCCTGTATGAACGGGGCGCTCTCCTGGAATGAGACCACCGGAGACTGGGAGCATCGGGCTCTCACCGCCGATCTGAATATCCGATTCCCCCTGGCTGTTCGCTATGACCCCAACGCGCCTTATGAATTTTTTCTTGAAAAGCTGCGCGAGATTTTTCCGGATGAAGACGATATGCGTGTTTGCCAGGAGTATCTTGGCGTGGCGCTTTTCACAAAAAATTTGACCCATAATTTCCTGTATTTATACGGCGAGGGCGGAAGCGGGAAAAGCATTTTGGTTCTTCTGCTAATCGGCATCCTCGGAACTGCCAGGACCTTGGACATCGATGTGAAGGCACTGGGAGAAAAATATGAACTCTCCGCCCTGGAGGATCAAACGCTGCTGGTGGCCTCGGAAACCTCGGGAGATGCGCTTTGCACCGTGGGCGCGGCCAAAATAAAAAAAATTGTGGGAGGCGATCTGATAATGGCCCGGAAAAAATTTAAAAACGAAGTCCGGCCGCACTTCGGCAACTACAGTCTTGTGCTCACAAGTAATCATAAAATGAAGTTCAGCTTTGAGGGGAGCGGGAGAGAATGGAAACGCCGTCTTCTGCCGGTTTTCTTCTCGAAGATGATCGACCCTCCTGACAAGACCTTCGTCAGCAAGCTGTTGAGTGAACATGCTTCAGGCATCTTCAACTGGTTCCTTGAGGGAGCGGCCAGGGTTCGGCGGAATCATTGGGAGATCCGGCTTTCAGCCGCCCAGGAAGCACTCCGCGACAGTTTGATTGGAAGCAGCCATCCGATGCAGAATTTTGTTGAGAGTCATATCGTCAGGTCTCTCGGGGACAGCGTTTCATCGGCGGATGTGTTGGAGGCTTACAACCGCGGCGTGGGAACCGGGACATTCCCGCCTCTCACGCCGGAAGCCTTCTACAAACAGTTTTCTGGTCAAATGGCAGAAACCTTCGGGGTTACCGGAGGAAATACGATTCCCGGGAAAGAAGGGGGAAAGAGCGGATACCAGCGAGGGTACCACGGATTCAAGCTAAGCGATGTTCTCGCGCGTGTGCACGAGAAAGTTTCGTAAAAACGTGTATTTCCCGTCGTTCCCGTCGTCGTCTGACCGGGAAGCGGGCCAAAAAACAGGAAAATGAATATGAAAAAAGAAGAATCTGTAGTATTGCGTCCATCGAAGCCGGCCGTGTCGGTGGCTGAAGTCGTTGTCGATTACACCGGGATGTCCCGTCTGTTGAACGTCTTTGTTTCCGATGATGGAAGTGAAGAATGGAGGAAGACGTGGATGTGCCTTGCCAACCTTTACGGTGAACGCATGAAGCTGGGAATGCCCCATGCGTTTTCTGCGGAACGTCTGGAAAACGAGGTGCTCCGCTGTGACTGCCTGGGTCCGGTGCACCTGGGCCTCTTCTACCCCCGCCAGCTACGTTATGAATGCCAGATCCTGATACCGCGGATGCTTTCCGTGGAGGATTTGCCGGGGTGGCAACGACTCCTCTTCACGTGGAATCAGAGTGGCGGTTTCTTCCGGTGCGTAACGATCGGTCCCGTCCTTCAAATCTACAAAATGGCGCTTGAAAAAAGGTGGAATGCAAATGCCGGACTCTGAAAAAATAATTGTTCGGAACCATTCTCATCTAGACTTCGTGGATGCGTCGAGCCGAATTCTCATCGATATGATGAACGCTGTCGGAACGAACCGGTTTGCACACTACGGCGATTTCACGGCGATTGAAAAAAATCTGATGGTCTTCGGGGATGGGCGGTCTTCTCTGCAGTTTTCTCCGGAAGGGCTTACGGTCCGGGAACAATCCTCAGATGGAAGCTCATTTCTTCGCTCGTTCTCCCCCTTGCAGTTGCCGGAATTCCCCGGAAATACGGGGCCTATGGATTGCCTTTTCCTTTGCGAAAAGCTCAAGCTGGCGCACAAGAATGTGGATCAAGTCCATGGGCGAGTCATACGTGTTTTTTGCGACAACCGCATGGGGTGCTCAACGGATGCCGTGGCGTCTCTGAAATTTTTGAACGTAACGGGCACTTTCGAGGTGCTCGAAGAGATCCATTGCTTTCTTAATGAGAGCTTTGCGTTCGAAAGGAAGTTTTTCAAAATCAATACCATCCCCGGTATATTTTCCCTGTTATTCAAGCCGTCGCGTTCCCGTTTTCTTCTAACAGATTTTGCGACGTTTTTCAAGCACGAACCGCTATGCATCACCACTAATCTAAGGTTGTTGTATACGCGGACAAACATGGCAATGGCATGGCTCCAGAACTGCGGAGACCTGGGGCGGCTTGACTGGGAATTCCTTCGGGAACGCCAGGGAATATTCCTTCTTCCTTATTCTAAGGATGACCCGCTTGCGGCACGGAACGCGGTGGCTGAGGCTCTCGCGTTCTCAGCGGAAGCCCGCAAGCGCGGCATCAAAATCACCATCAAGAGACTCATGGTGGCGAACCCCGAGCCTATTCCCCTGACGGAGCCGCTTCGGATGGAGGACATCGACGAGAATCAAGTTCTTGCCGAGGCGGAAAAATATCGCCTTCCGATTCCCCTGATTCTGAAGGGCGACCCATGCCAAATTGAACTGAATCCCACCAAAAAAGCTCCAGAACCTTTGATTCAGGAAATGCTTGACCGGCATGCCATGACCTATTTCTACGGAGCCTCATGTTCCCACCTTGTCCCGAACATTCTGTCGGTTCTTCAAGGAATTTTTCGTCCGCAGGGAAAGTCGGAGACTCCGCCATTAAAAACGGTTCTAATCATCCCTCCGGAGCGCGTGCATCGAATAAAAAAAATGCTACCCGGGGTTTCCGCCGAGAACCTAAAGGTTTTTATAAGCCACAAACTCGACGAAAAAGATGGAATGACCGGGTTGCTCGAGGATGCCCCGGACGTGGTTCTGTTCCTGTGCCAGGGGGAGCCCTCTGCGAAGATTCTGAACGCGGTGGATATTTGTCTTTCCGCCTCCAAAACGGTCGGGGTTTTCGATGACAGTGAAGGCGCAAAAATTGAGTTCAGTGAAATGGCGGATAGAGTAATTTTCGTTGCCGGTGCCCAGGAAAATAAGTATTTCATCAAAAACATGAAAACACACAATGTCCACAAGTTCAACTTCCAGGGCACAGCGGTCGAGGTGACGGCTTCAACCGAAGATGAACTCGCGGACGGCTTGGAGAAATAAAATGGAAATCACAATAAAGGACGCCGCAACAATTATGAATGCGGCAGTCGCACGGCAACTCCGTGGAGAAAAAATGTCGCCGATCATGCTCTGGGGTGCTCCGGGCATCGGTAAGTCGGACCTCGTTCGCCAGGTCGCGAGCACACACGCAATAGAGGTTCTAGATATCCGTCTGGCGCAGATGGATCCGGTCGACCTGCGCGGCATTCCCGAAGTGAAAGAAGGAATAACCCGATGGGCTGCGCCGGATTTCCTGCCACGCGAGAAAGACAGCAAGGGGATACTCTTCCTCGATGAACTTTCCTCCGCAGACCCGTCCATCCAGGTTGCCGCCTACCAGCTGATTCTGGACCGGCGTATCGGCAACTACGGCCTGCCAGACGGGTGGTACGTTTGCGCGGCGGGGAATCGCGCCGAAGATCAGGCGGTGTCCATGCCGATGTCAAGCGCTTTGGCCAATCGTCTTCTGCACCTCGAACTGACTCCAGATCTGACGGCGTGGGGCGAATGGGCGATTACGCATGGCATCGATCCTATCGTGGTCGCGTTTCTACGGTTCCGCCCGGAAGCATTCTCTCACATGGAGGATGAAAAACTGGATCGGGGGTGGCCATCTCCACGCAGTTGGGCGGGCGTCTCCATGATGCTCGAGATGGGGCTTCCCGAAAAGGAACTTCGCGCCTGTGTGGAAGGCCTCGTGGGGGAAAATGCCGCCCTTCAGTTTTTTGCTTTCCGGAAGCAATGCACCACAATGAGCGATGTTCGTGCCGCAATGCTTGATCCGAAGAAACCGATCCGGATTCCGAACAAGCCGGATCAGCTCTATGCCTTGGCGACGGCCATGCCTTACTGGTTATGGCGCGGCAAGGACGAGGACGAATCGAAGCTCCTGCAGGATGGTTTCTTTCGCATCAGCCTCAAGCTGCCGGGAACGTTTGCCGTCGTGGCAATGATCGATGCGACGGCGTCCGGAGACGATCGGCATGCGGAAATACTGACGGAACATCCCGGCTTTCAACAGTGGAACCAGCTTCACGGCGAAGCGTTTTCAAAAAGGAGCAATGCATAATGGCTAAACGTCCTCTTCCGGACCCGGTGCTGAAAGCCCGGCTCCGGACTATGCTTGATGCTGATCGACAGGAACTCCTGCTGCGCTATCCGTTTTTCGGAAGAATCATTTGCAGTTGCGAGCTCGTCCCGGTCGATGATGCCAACCTCGAGACCGCTTGCAGCGACGGACGGCGGATTTTCATTGCCGAACGCTGGTATTCCGCTCTGCCCGACACGCAGAGGTTGGCGGTCCTTGCCCATGAAGTGCTGCACATCGTGCTGCGCCACTTCTTCCGGCTCGGAAATCGGGATCGGATGCGTTTTAATTATGCCGCAGATATTGAAATTCACTTTCTCCTCGAGGCGGAAAACTTCGAGGAGCCAGTGGTCCTTCCCTACCAACCGGAATGGGAGGGATTGACGGCCGAAGAAATATATGAATGCCTTCCCCGGGAACTCCCGCAGGACGCGCCGGAACATCTTTATCCGGATGTCAATTCGCCATGCTGTAAAAGGGCCCCCTCTCCGGATGCTTCACAATCCGAGGAACAGCAGGACGCAGAGGAGCATCCGGAGAGGGGGCCCTTTTACAGCATGGCGAATTGACATC
>CAZORN010000200.1:0-5516 GCA_964581935.1 uncultured Victivallales bacterium | reverse complement strand
AAATGACGCCTGCGAGAATCCATATTGTTCTGGCAGTCATTGGGCGGTTTCCTTCCTTCAGTTTTTAAATTGCATTCATCAGCCTTTAAAATATACTTTCCCTCCGCGGGGATTGCAAGAAAATTACGAAGATTCCTTCCGAACTTCTTCCGCATCCTTCCTCCTTTAACGAATTTGCCGCTGGTTTTGCCGGACTCTCATCGGATCTTTTCTTCTCGATGCAGGTTTGATGCATGATATATAAGTGATTTTTTCCGAAAGGCATTGGCAATCATTTCCCTCTTGCATATAATTATTACAAGTAAAATACAGGGAAACAGTTCATGAGCCTGAATAAGAACAGAGAAATCGCGGGAGTTCTCCGCCGGAAAATTGCGGAAGGGGTGTATCAGGGAAAACTTCCGCCGGTACGGGATTTGATTCGTGAATTCGGTGTTTCGTCCCATACCATGAGCAAAGCATTGAAAATCCTGTCCGGCGAGTGTCTGATTGCCTCGCATGGTTCACAGGGAACACAAATTCTGAAAAGCAATATTTCGCATACCGGAAAGAAGATTGTCGGGATTGTTTATCCGAAAGGACCGAACAGTATTGAACAGGATCCCCTGCTGGGGCCTCTGCGGAAATATTTTCGGGAATCGTCCTGCACTCCTTTTTTCATCAAATATACGGATGAACATATTCGAACTATGGATTTCTGGAATTCCGTGATTACGGATGGAATTATTTTCTGTTATTCGACCTTTAATTTAAAAGCCGCGCAATGCCTTGAAAAACGGGGAATTACGGTGACGGCAGGCAACCGCCTTCCCGAAGGTTGCGGTTTTTCCTGGGTGGATTTCGATCATGAAAAACATTTTTCTCAAATCGTGGAATGGCTGTCGGAACGGAATGTGCGGCGCATTGTCATGAGCTGGCCCACCGGCTCCAGCGGAATGAAACATCCTTGGGGAACGGACATCTGGAAACGGATTCTGCGGAAATATGACCTGGAGCCTTACGAGGATATCTTCCTGGATTATGGCGTCTCTTTGGAAAGTCTGCGGCTTCAGGCCGAAATGATTGCGAAACTGAAACCTGTTCCCGAGGCCGTCGTGATCTGCTGTCATCCTCCCGGCAATATCCTGGAGGAATTCCTACTCCGTTCCGGTTTGCGGCTTCCGGTTCTTTCCTATCCGATTCAGGCGTGGAGCAACCGGAAAGGAAACCTGGAAGAGGCATACCATCTGCTGGCGGATGCTTTATGGAAGATCCAGCTTCGTCGTTGGGAACAACCCGCCGAGCTCCACCAGGTCCATTGTTTCTATGCCAATGTCATGGGGACGGTGCTGATGAATTCCCCCTGCCGGAAATTGGATACGTCTGCGGCCGGCCGGGATACTTTGCATGGACGGCTGCGGCTATGAACCAGATTCCGGATTGCAGGATACGTTTTCTCTCAAGATGAAATATAAGAGGATAAGGCGGACAAAATGAGAAAAGTTTATTTTTCCTTGATTGAACTGCTTGTTGTAGTTTCGATCATCGCGATTCTGGCCGGCTTGCTTCTGCCGGCCCTGAATGCGGCCCGGGGAAAAGCAAAATCGATTAAATGCACCGGCAACTTGAAGCAGATGGGAACCGCCCTTGCCATGTATACTGTCGACTATGCGGATTGGGTTCCCACACACAGAATGGATGAAACGCCGAATGGAGAAAGGCAGAATGGCTGGTGGTTTTGCAAAAACGGACTGGGCGGATATCTGAATTTTGACGCAGGAAGAACTTACTCCTGGCTCAACCGTTCATGGAAAGGAAAAGTATACGATTGTCCCGGAAATGCCAATTCGAACAGAGAGGGCTACGATCCCGGAAAGACTTCGATTTACATCGGCTATGGATACAATACCAGCAATGAGGGACTCGGCGGAGATACTACCGGTTATCTGAAACCATTTCTGAAAGTCAATATGGTTTCAATCGATACTCTGGTGATTGGCGATACCGGACCCGTATCAACTGAACCGCTCGGATGTATCTGGTTCTCCTTCTCAAAGTGGAGCACCTATGGTCTTTGGGGGGCTTACCCGTGGCATACGGGCGGATTCAATGCCGTTGCATTCGGCGGGAATGCCGAATATCTCAAATATTCTTCGGTTCACACCCAGAAAACGCAGACGGTGGAACCGCGGATCACACGGAAAAAAGATTGAAAAAAGGTTATGGCAATGAAAAAATGGATGATCCCGTCGATGATTTTCTTTACAGGCGCATATTTGACCGGTGCTGATTTCAAAATGAGCGGAGGCGCGGAGGCGAAAACTCTGTCCGACGGAAAAATTCAGGTGCGTTATCTGCCCGGGAAAGGGTGGCCCCAGGTCAGGATTCCTGTTCCTCCCGGTGAATGGGGAAACGGGGAGCTTCTTGTGACGATCCGGCAGGTGGAGCCTCAGAAAAAACTTCCTTACGGAATCACGGTCGGCACCCTGAACCCGCAAAATGCGTTGGACGGCGGCTATATCCATTCCGAACTCCAGGCAGGAAAAGAAGTGAAATTTCGTTTCAAGCAGAAGGGAATTAAAAATCCCGCAGAGTTCTACATTGCCGCAAAGAATCCTTCCGAGGTGTCCGTGCTGGAAATCAGCGGCATTGAAAAACGCCTGAATCCTTCCGATGCGGCAGAGAAGAAGATGCGTTTCGCGCCGCTTCCGGCGATTCATTTCAAAGGGAAACCCTTTTTTCCGATCGGCGCCTACGATATGGCTCCCGTCGGAGGAAAAGCATTGATCTCCATCGATCCGGGCTTCCTGGAGGCCGGCGGCAATTTTGCCGATTTCGGTTCGCTCTGCATGCCATGGAAATATTATGACACTCATTCGCAGCCCGCCGTTTTTGCCGCGCTTGAAAAGATCAAAGACGACAAACGTTTCGAAAATGTCGCGCTCCTGGTCGGTCTCGGCTGGAACCTGCTGATGGACGATGCCGAAACTCCTGCGGGGAAATGGGGCCTGAACACTTATGTGACACCTCCCGCCGGAGTGTCTCTGGAAAAACGCAGACAGGCGCTTGCCGATGCCGCGAAGAAGCTGAGCACTTACCCGAATGTGATCGGTTATACTATGGATGAGCCCGAAAACATGGTCTGGCAGTATTATAAGAAACATCATGACGGGGACTGGAAGAAGAACAGGGACAAAGGACTTGCCGCCAGGATGGTTGAATGGATTGGCTGGAGCAGCGATGTGATACGGAAGAATCATCCCGGCGCCTTGCGGATGCCGATCATTGCGTGGTGGACCACCTATGCGGATACGGCTCCCCTGTATGATGTCCTGATTGCAAACACTTATGTCAAAGTGGGAAAAGAGGAGTTCGACGGTTCCTTTTACGATGTTTCCTACGATGCCGCGATGCAGGTGAATGCCGTAAGGCGGACGGGAAGCGGGCGCACGGCGATTTATATGCCGCAGATGTATGACAATCTGAGCGGAATGGTGCGTCCTTTGACGCTCCGGGAACAGCGTTACGTAAACTTCGCTCCGATCACGCGCGGGGTGATGGGGATTCATGGATGGAGGCTCCAGCGATGCACTGCGGATTACCGCAAAAAAGTGATTTATCCGGCAATGAAAGAAGTCAGTCGCTTTTCCGGTTTTTTTCTCGGAGAATGGCATGATGAACTGGTGTCCTGCGACCATGATACGGCTTCCGTAGATTATCTGAAGCACTTCAAAGTGAGGATTCGCCTTGTGGAGGGTGAAGAGGACGGCGACAGCATCCGGGCCGAAGACGCCGTGCCGGATGTTACGTATTGTCTGCGGAAACACTCCGACGGCCGTTATCTTCTCCTTGCCGTCAGCAACCGTCGTGAGGCAATCACGGTAAATTTCAAAATAAACCTGAAAAATCTTCCCGGCCATCTGCGTGATGCAATCGACGATCGGAACATCGAAACAAATCCCGAACAGGGAACTTTCCGGGATGTCTTTGCGCCGTTTGATGTTCATGCTTATGTTTTTACCCTGGTAAAATAAACAAGAGGTTTCATGAGGTTGTTCCTTCGGAATCATCCTGGAAACACCTGGTGAAGTTCCGGGAGCGTCCTCCTTCGCCGCAGCCGCCGGAATCTTTTTTCCATTTCGATTTGTATTTTTTCCATTTTGGAAATAAATTACGACCTTGTCCGTTGTTTGGATAGGAACAACGGACAAGGTCATTTTAAAAATAACAATACAGATGCAGCCTTCTCCCGTTCCCGATTCCCGGCGGAAGCCTCTCCTCCGGGTTCGAAGCGGCGGAATGCATAGCCCGGAGCCCCTCCCCCGCAACTCCGGAAAAACACGGTTTCCCTTTCTTGAAATCCGTACGCATGGAAGGTATATTACATTTCCGCACCAATGTCAACCGGCAAATACAGACAGGAAAAACGCAGATGTCAGACCAGGCTCCCGGACAACCGCCCGTTTCACGTTTTCAGCTTTCCACGGTATTATTCTGGACCCTTGCGGTCCTGCTGCTTTTCCTGAACCTCGGCATGAGAGGCATCGGCGGTTCGGAAGGCCGGTGGCTGGAAGTCGTCCGGGAAATGTTCCTCAAGGGAAACTTCCTCCAGCCCACCATCAATTTTGAACCCTACTTCGACAAGCCGCTGGTCAGCTACTGGCTGATCGCACTGCTTTCCTACTTCAACGGCGGTTTCGTAAACGAACTCATTGCACGCCTCCCCAGCGCCTTCGCCGGACTCGCCACGCTCTGGGCAACCCGCATGATCGCCTTCCGGCTCCACGGCGAAAAATGCGCCGCCGCGGCGGGATGGATCCTGCTCACGGTCTACAGTTTCGCTTTCTGGGGCAGACTCGGCGAAGCGGACATGCTCAACACCGCCTTCAGCACGCTGGCCGTCGCATGGTATCTGATCCGGCGGGACAAAACCGATTTCGGATCCTATCTCCTTTTCGGGTTCCTCTGCGCCGTGGGGGCCCAGACCAAAGGGCTCAGCGCCGCCGCCGTCCCGGTCATCGCGGTCATGGCGGACGTGGTCCTGCGCCGTTCCTGGAAACTTCATTTCAACCTGCGCATTTTCGCGGCGGGCATTGTCTCCCTGCTCCTTTACGCGATCCCGTTCCTCCTCGCGCTGACAAAGAGCGGCGCCTATTCCGAAAACGGACTGGATCTGGTCTTCCGGGAAAACATCGTCCGGTTTTTCAACGCGTTCGACCACAGGCAGCCGTGGTATGCGTATTTCATTCACCTGCCCCAGCTTTTCCTGCCCTGGACGCCGTTCCTGGTTCTCGCCCTCGCGTGGGGAATCCGGAACTGGAAGAGGTCCGGCGCGGATGACCGCTGGGTCCTGATCTCCATCGCCGCCATCTTCGCCGTCTTTTCCATGTCCGATTCCAAACGCGTCTACTACATTCTTCCGATCCTTCCCTACTGCGCGGTCCTGACCGGCACTTTTCTCCTTGCCGCCGATCCCGCCGACATTCTCCTGAAGATCCGGAGAATCCTTCTGAAGATTTACGTCTGGGTGTTTCCCG
>CAZORN010000199.1:0-5558 GCA_964581935.1 uncultured Victivallales bacterium | reverse complement strand
CCACCCGGGAAAAAATCCTGGAATGCGCGGATATGCTGGGGTTTCAGGTCAATCAAGCCGCCCGAAGCCTGCGAACCAACCGTACCGACTCCATCGCACTGCTGATTCCCGACCATATGATTTATGGCGGCAATTCCGGCAGTGACTTCTCCATTCATTCGGTATTCGCCAACGATATCAACGAAGCATTCCGGGTTTCCGGCGAAGTCGGCTATGACCTGAAACTGTCCTTGATTCCCCGGCATTTCCAAGCCGCCGATGAGGAATCGCTGCTGAATAAACTGACCCCCCGTTATTGCGATGGCGTGCTGGTCATCGGATATTCGGGAAGCCATTTTCTGCCGGAACTGACGGCGTCGGGCATTCCACTGGTTGTCATCAACCAGGAAATTCCGCTCCAAGTCGCACCGCATCAGGTGGTTCTGGACCGCGCCCGCGGGATTGTCCAGGCGGTTGAATACCTGTTATCGCAGGGGCGCCGCCGTTTCGGCTGGATCAGCACAAAACTCAACTTCGGGGCATTGGAGAAGTTCAAGATCTATCGAGACGCGCTGAAATCCAACAATCATTTCCGTCAGGAAGCAGTTTTCGAAATCACCGACTACTACGAACTGCGGCGGCTGGTCGGCGACGGGCGGCTCGACTCGCTGGATGCAGTCATGTGTTCCAACGACACCATGGCGAACTGGCTGGTCCGGGAACTGCGCTTTCTCGGCCGCGACGTGCCGGAAAATATCGCAGTCGTCGGTTATGACGGCAATCCCGCATACCACGGCAGTGCCGTTCCGGACCTTGGGACAGTCATGGTTCCCCGTGCCGAAATGGTTCGCCAGGGAATAAAACGGTTGACAAGGATCATGCGCGAAGATGGGCAAATGCCGGAGTCAACGGATTCATTCGAGACGTTCTTTTACAAAGGTTCAACCTGTTGATCAAAAGGAAATGGAAAAATGAAGAGATTTTTCACGCTTATAGAACTTCTTGTTGTTACGGCAATTATAGCGATACTTGCTGCCATGCTGCTCTCGGTGCTTAGCCGGGCACGGGACAAAGCCCATGCCATCAAATGCCTGAGCAACATACGCCAGGTCAACACCTCCATCATGTCCTATGCCAACGACTACCATTTCTGCCGCCCCGCCGTGTATGACGGCAACGATAAGATCTACTGGGGCAAACGCCTGGTGGACAACCGTTACCTGCCGGAACGCCAGATCGGTTCCAGCCATCGCCATGTTCTTCTGTGTTCCAAAACCCAGACCAATGACCCGAGTTCCGCGTATAACCGTTCTTACGGCATGATGGCACGGGCTCCTTACCTGGGCGCGGTGGAAGTTCCACAAAGCGGCGTCTATTATAAGATTACCCAGACCCCGTTCCCTTCCGAAGACATCATGCTCGGCGACAGCCTCCGTTCCACGGACCAGGTGCAGATTTATGTAGTCTACAAAGAAACCTCCCTCTCTACCGGAGAGCTCCATCTGCGCCATAGCAATCGTGTCAACCTCGGATTTTACGACGGGCATGCGGGTCCGCTCGGGTTCAGAGAAATCGGGGCTTTGAAGTCTTACCGCCTGCCGCAACCGACCGGCAGCCGTTATTATGCGCTCGACGAAAACAACCGCGAACTTTTCGCCGCTTACTACTGACCACAAAGGAAACGGTTCATGAAATATCTATCCCTCCTCATCCTGCTGACTTTTCCGGTTTTGAATGCCGAAGACCATGCGGCCCGCCTGATCCGTCAGCCCGGTGAAACCATGCCCATCCTTGCCAACCCGAATCTGCTGCGCAATTCCGATTTCTCGGACAAGATGAACCACTGGACGATGCTGGGCGACGGCAAAGCGGCCGCGGTCACGGTCGGTTCTCATCCCGCGGTTTCCATTGTCAATCGTGACAACGGCGTCATCCTTTATTCCGACGCGTTCGATGTCACGCCCGGCAAAAACTATATAATGACCGGCGTTTATCATACCGTAAAAGCTGTTTTCGGCTCATACTCGGAAGTCGCCCTGATCCCGGACGGGCAGGAGAAAAAATTTCTCAACGACTTTCGTCAGCCGAGAATCCATACGCCGCTGGTAAGGCGCACCATGCTGAACTGCCGCGAAGGACAATGGCGGCGAATCACCCATCAGGAGACATTCACCGCCAATGAATCGCGCGCACGCGTCATCATTGTTCTCGACGGCAACCCGTCGCAGATCTACTGGAGCAGTTTCTATGTGGGAAAGGCGGGTCCGGACACACGGGAGAATCCCCGCAATGTCAACGATCGCCCATGTTCTCCGAAAGAATTCGCCGAACGGCTGGCGAAACGCCCCGATTCCACCGCCATCGTCAAGATGCACGGCGATGCCCCGGCAATCTTTGTCGATGGAAAGCCGATCCCTTCGCATATTCAGTTCGGCGATGCCTTCAATGCCTCACGCACGCGACGTCAGAGCTTCCAGAAAGCCGGAGTGAAACTTCAGTTCATCAGCCTCAACAATGTCGTCCGGCAATTCTGGCGCGGACCAAACAACTACGATCTGAAAGCGATTGACGACCATATCCGCGACTCCATACGCAAAAATCCGGAAGGCTATTTCGTCATCCGTCTCGATCTCACTCCCTATCCGGAATGGTATAAAGACTATCCCGACACCTCCGCCCGACATGCGGACGGCACGCTCGCAAGCAGCCGCCACGGTTTTTACGGACCGCCTGATTATTGGAGCCCGACTTACCGCCGGGCCGCTCTAGACTATATGACCGCAGTCATCCGGCATATCCGCGAACAGGATTACTACCGGGCGGTCGTCGGCTTTTTTCCCAGCGGCAACGAAGATCAGCAATTCTACTACCAGACCGACAGAAAAGGCGTGTTGAATGACGGACTCGCCCCGGACTCCCTTCCGACTTTTCGCCGCTTCCTGCGGATGAAATACGCGGACGACCAGGCGCTGCAACAGGCATGGCGCAAACCGGACATCACCCTCAACACCGCCAGCCCCGAAATACAAAATGTAAAATACAGCGGCGCAGGCAATTTCTGGGACCGGGAAAAATACCAACCCCAGATTGACTACACCGAATATCTGAACGTGATGCAGGGCGAATTCGCCAACCTCATGTGCCGGACCGCACGGAAGGAAGCCGGAAAACCCGTCATCACCGTCATGTGGTGGGGACGCGGCGCAGGACTGTCCGTATATCCGTTTTACTCCCAGACCTCACAGGTCCTGCCGCAGGGAGACCTGGATCTGATGGGCGCCCAGTCGGGTTATTACGGACAGCGCGAAAGCGGCAGCGCGGTCTATTTCCCGTGGGTCTTCGATTCGCTCCGCATCCATGGAAAAATCCCGATGGACGAGGGGGATTACCGGACATGGATATGCGGATTCAAGAGCCTGCTCCATGACTACCGGGTAGCCCGCTACTGGACGCTGGAAGATTATACGAATGCGGTCAAAAGGCAGCTTGGCAAGATGATCGGGGTCGGCGGCGGGTATTGGCACTTCGCCATGACCGACGGCTGGTACGATTCGCCGGAAATCATGGATTTTATCGCCCAAACTCAGAAAATATGGCAGGAATTGACCGTGAAACCCGCCGTTTTCACGCCCGCCGAACTGGTGGTGGTCGCCGACGAGGACGACTACAGCCTCACCACCGAACAGGTAAACGTATGGAACGGGCCCAATTACCACACCATCCGCAACAATCAGGACGCCTTCCTGCGTTCCGGCCTGAAGTATGATTTCTACTATTTCAGCGACGTAATGGCGCGAAACATGAAGGATTACCGGGTCTATGTATTCTCGAACCTCTTTTGGCTCTCGTCTGAAAAACGTTCGTTCATCGACAGCCTGAAACGTGATGGTAAAACTCTGATTTTCCTGTACGCCCCCGGTTTTATGAACGGCGAAAAAACCATGAGGGAACTGACCGGCATCGACATCCGGCAATGCGACCGGGAATCGAAGTTGGCGCGTTTTGAAAAAAGCAACTCGCCCCTATTGAAAGGCATCTCAGGCCAACGGGCAGGACTCGGCGTCGACATGCCCGGCGAACGTTTCGAAGTCACCGACTCCAAGGCGCTCCCCATCGCCCGTTATGCCGATGGCAAGATCGCCGGAGCCCTGCGGACCTTCCGGGACTGGAACAGCATTTATCTCGCCACGCCCAGCTGCTTTACGCCGGAATTCCTGCAGAACATCGCACGTCTGGCCGGGGTCCACATTTACAATACGCCCGGCGACATGTTCTTCCATCATCGCGACGACCTGCTGGCGCTTCACGGCGTGGAGGGTAACGCCAACCAGCTCCGTTTCCCCTATCCGGTCGAATTGCAAGATCTGTATACGGGAGAAATCCTACGGGACCCGACCGTCAAGCTGAAACCGGGAGAATCCCGCCTCTTCCGGGTGAAGCGCCGCTGAAGACGTCGTCCCGGAATCCGATCCGGAAAAACAGAACAGATGTTGGAATATAATGTTTTTCCGGGGAAATCAAATTCCGTTTTTTAATTCGTGCTGATTTTCCGGTAAGGGACAAATGGCTATATGACAATTCGGAAAAATCGAAATTGAATCATTTCTTTTGCAGGAGTTTTCTCCGGATCTTCCGCAGAAACACTGCCTGCCGGCCGGTCGTCACCATGAAGGAGACCCCGACCAGCGCGGCGGGTGCGAGGAAGAAGATCAGGTGTCCGAACGTCCGGAAAAGCACCGCGCCGACAGCCGCGCCGACGATGAACCAGACGATCACCAGATAGTAATGCCGCGCCTTGTTCCAGCCCGCGGAGTCCTTGCCGAAAATCCGGTGGGCCAGCGCTTCCGTGCCGCTCCGCAGGTTTCCCGTGCACATGGTGGACGCGAACGGGAGACCGTGCACCCGGCGGAACGTCTGGACCTGAAGCGCGCAGATGAACGCGATGATGGCGCTCACGGCAAAATCGAAATCGCCGTAGGGAATGAAAACGATCGGAAGAAGAAAAAGAATCTCCAGGATCAGTACCGTCTGATGCCAGCCAATCCGCCTTGAGGGAGTAAGTTCGCGATGGACATACTCGGCGGCAAAGACGCCCAGTGCATAAAAAAAGATCGGGAGAAAATATTTGACGCTCGCGGTCCACTCCAGATTCGCAAGATTGAGGCCGAAAAGCACCATGTTGCCGGTGACGGCGTTGGCGAAAACCTTGCCGCGGCAGAGATACGTGTACATATCCAGAAAACCGCCCACGCCGCTCAGCACGCAGGCGGCCGCCACGCGTTCCGCATTCCGGTTTTGTACACTCGTGACATTCATTTACAGAATCCTCTCTCCGTTATCCAGCCGGCGGACCGAAAGCTCCCGTCCGTCGAAAAAGCCGAAGGAATGCGGAAAATCCTTTTTCGGAAGGGAAATCGAACCGGGGTTGAAAACGGTGATTCCGTTTTCCAGCCGTTTGAGTTCGGGGGTATGGGTGTGTCCGTGAGCCAGAACCGTGCCGGAGGGAATCGGCGGAAGATTGGATTCGTTCCAGCGGTGTCCGTGGGTGATGAAGAACCGGAGAGATTCCGTCAGGACTT
>CAZORN010000198.1:0-5577 GCA_964581935.1 uncultured Victivallales bacterium | reverse complement strand
TCCGCATTGCGGATTTGAGCCCTGTAGCGTTCCGGGAGACCGTAGACCGCTTTCTTCAGGAGTTCGGGCGACGGATGGTCGGCCCCGTAGTATTCCTTGTATTTCTCCGTCGAGCGGATACGGAAATCGGCACTGATGTCGATCACCTTCACTCCCGCGTCAATCAGAGGAATGGCGAATTCGGCGGCGAGCCCGTGGGGAAGCGCCAGAAACGCGACCTCGCAGGTTTTGGCGATTTCCGGAACATCCGGAACGGAAAAAGAAAGGGAGGAATCCGCGAAACGCGGAAAGATCTCCGAAATATTTTTCCCCGCTTCCTTACGGGAGGTAATCACCCGCAGGTCAACGGAAGGATGCCGGAGGAGAAGACGGATCAACTCCTCGCCGGAATAACCGGAAGCTCCGATCACAGCCGCACGAATCTCAGCCATAAGAAAAACTCCTGAAAAAAAGGATGCGAAAAAAGGTCAGCGCTTGGAGAACTGGAAACGCTTTCTGGCGCCGGGCTGACCGGACTTCTTACGTTCCTTCTCACGGGCGTCACGGGTCAGCATGCCGCTCGCCTTCAGCACGGGACGAAGGGTTTCGTCCAGCTGAATGAGGGCGCGGGCGATGCCGTGACGGAGCGCTCCGGCCTGTCCGGCTTTGCCGCCGCCGTCGATGTTGGCGGAGACATCCAGCGTAGACACCAGACCGGTCAGGGAAAGGGGCTGAAGAATATAGCCGCGGGTGGCTTCGGTGCAGAAGTACTTGTCAAAGGCTTCGCCGTTGACTTTGATCTTCCCGGAGCCCTGCGCGATGCGAACTCTGGCGCAGGCGGTTTTCCTGCGTCCGGTAGCACAAATTTCATTAGAGACGGATGTGTTCATTCAAAAGTTCTCCTTCACTGTTTAACCGGTTCAGGATTCTGTGCCGCGTGAGGATGTTCCGGACCGGCGTAAACCTTGAGTTTTCCGTACTGCGCACGGCCGAGACGACCTTTGGGAAGCATTCCCCAGACCGCTTCGCGGATAACCAGTTCGGGCTTCTTCGCCATGACTTCCTTGATGGAAACGATCTTGTGACCGCTCCGGTAGCCGGAGTAGGATTCATAGGTCTTGGTGGTGCTCTTGGATCCGGTCAGAAGAACTTTTTCCGCATTCACAACGACCACGAACGTGCCCGTGTCGACATGCGGCGTATAGGTGGGACAATCTTTTCCGCGAAGGCTGTTCGCGATCTTGACAGCAAGGCGGCCCAGAGGGACATCCGTGGCGTCGAAAAGCACATATTTGCGCTCGATCTCGCCGTTTTTGGCCAGATAGGTCTTCATTTTTTTTCTCCGCTTCAATAAAGCTTTTACTCAAAATATAAAACGAATTTCGAGGGACATGCTGCCAGGCCATGTGTCCTCTTGATACACCGGTCATGATCGGGGGAATATGACCGAAGAGATCTTTAAAATATCATCGAAACCCGTTTTTTCAAGATTTTTTCAGGCTTTTTTCCGCTTTTTTGTCACAAATCCTTTTGACTTTCCCGCTTTCCGTGGTATTATAGCCGCATGGAAGTTCATGTCGAATGGGCTTCCCTACCCGTTCCCGGTTTCGAGAGAAAACCGCCTGCGGGGAAAACAAGTCTTCTCCGGACTCTAAACGGAGATCAAAAAAGTGGGGGTGAAGGCTTCGGCCTTCCCCTTTTTTTTATCCTTATCTTCTCCCCTCCGGAAAACAGAAAAAATGCCTATGCGCCGTCAAACTGGATCAGTCGGGAAGAAACCGGCGTGTCCGGAATCCGCCGGTCAGGGCGCGGGCGGGGCTTTCGGCCGGGGAACCTGAATGTATTGGACGGCACTTCCCTTGAAGAAGGAATCGGTGACCGTCCGCAGGAATTCGGCGGCGGCTTTTCCGGCGGCGGTGGACTCCGTCGGAGACGTTATGCGGAACTTGACGACACGGTCGCCATACGGAAATATGATCAGTTCCGAAGTGAATTCCTCCCCATCCATGTCGAAACGGAAAACCGCCCGGCGTCCCACCTCCTGATTTCCGGATTGAAGGATGTATTCCTCCTCCAGGGTGATCTGCCCGAGTCCCGGCGCCTTGGAGGCCAGCGCCATGATGCTTTCCTTAACCTGCGCAAAATGCTCCATCGCGCTTTTCAGGGAAACTTCGGCGGGCGTCGCCGTGAGAGAATAGATATAGATGTCCGCGGAAGTCCCGAAGGTCCCCGAATAACGGATGAGCGTCCCGAAAAAGGGATTGTTGTTTTTGCGGACTTCTATTTTCGTAAAAAGTCCGATTTTGGCGGGAAAGACCACTCCGGTGGTTTCATCCGAAAAGGGGATGCTTTTCGAAAGATTGGTCACGCTTGAAGCCTCCTCCGTCTCGGAAAATACGCGGAACGGAAGAACGAATGCAAGCATCAGACAAGGGAAAAATACCGAACGCATATTCAGTTCTCCATGGGTTCCTGAAGGCGCTTTTTCCAGAAATCCAGCTGGCTCTCGACCTGCCGGAACCCGGTGGCCCCGAAAATGTCGCGTTTTTCCACGGCGTTTTCGGGAGAAAAGACCTTCAGCATCTCTTCGTCGGCTTCGGGAAAAACGGACTGCATTTCCTCCAGCGTGATTTCATCGAGGGGCTTGCCGTGCTCGGCGGCGAACCGGACAAGCGATCCGACCTTGTGGTGGGCGTGACGGAAAGGGACGCCTTTGCGGACCAGTTCCTCGGCCAGGTCGGTGGCCATCAGGCCGGGATCGGAGGCCGCGCGGCGCATGCGTTCCGGGAAAACGGTCATGGTCCGGATCATGCCCGGATACACGGCCAGGATGGCATGGACGGTGTCGATGGCGTCGAAGAGCCCCTCCTTGTCCTCCTGAAGGTCGCGGTTGTAGGTGAGAGGCAACCCCTTGCAGATGGTGAGAATGGAGATCAGGGAGCCGTAGACCCGTCCGGTCTTGCCGCGGGAGATTTCGGCGATGTCGGGATTTTTCTTCTGGGGCATCAGGCTGGAGCCGGTGCAGTAGGCGTCGGAAAAGACGATGAAGGAAAACTCCTGGGACATCCAGAGAATGAGGTCCTCGGAGAGACGCGACACGTTCATGCAGAAGATGGAGAGCGCGGCCAGCACCTCGCAGGTGAAGTCGCGGGAGGCGACGGCGTCCATGCTGTTGCGGGACATGGCGGGGAAGTCCAGTTTTCTGCGGACGAATTCGCGGTCGATGGGCAGGGTCGTTCCGGCGATGGCGCCCGAGCCGAGCGGGAGGACGTTGAGACGGCGGCGAGCATCGAGAAGACGCCCGATGTCGCGCTCGAACATCTCCGCGTAGGCCAGAAGGTGATGTGCGAGAAGGACCGGCTGGGCGTGCTGGAGATGGGTGAAGCCGGGGAGGATGACGCGCTTGTTGGCTTCCGCCTGTTCGGTCAGGGCCGTCTGGAATGCCCGGATGCCTTCGACCAGATGAAGGATTTCCTCCCGCAGATAGAGACGGATGTCGAGGCAGACCTGATCGTTGCGGCTGCGCGCGGTATGGACTCTTGCGCCCTCGTCGCCGAGTGTCTTGATGAGCTCGGACTCGATGTGCATGTGGATATCTTCGAGTTCGGTTCTGAAAGTGAAGTCTCCGGCGTCGATCCTCGTGCGTATCCGGTCGAGCTCCGAACAGATCTCCTCGGCGGAAGCCTGCGGGATGATGCCGACGGAGGCCAGCATCAGCGCGTGGGCCTTGCTTCCTTCGATGTCGTGCTTGTATAAACGCCGGTCATAAGAAATCGATTCCGTAAAATCGCGGACGCTGTTCTCTGCGTCTTTCGCAAATCTGCCGCCCCACAAGGCCATGTCTTCACCTCTCGATTGATTCGTTACCCGAGGGAATATAGCATCTTTTCGGTTTTCTGAAAGCGGAAAGTGATTTTTTTATGACAAATAGAAAAAAAACTTTGCATTTTTCTTGCTTTCATCAAAGAATCTGCTATATTTTCTGGAAAAGCAGAATCCCGCAAAAACAACAGGAGTTGAACAATGAAAATGAAAAAAGCATTTCTTTACTCGATGGCATTGGTCGCGTCCCTTATGGTTACCGGCTGCGCGACTCCGTTCCCGCTGGGCGTGATCTACACGAAAGTCACCATGCCCGGAGCCCTCGGAAACAGCGAGCTCCAGTATTCCAAGACCGGCACCGCCTCTTGCTACAGCATCATCGGCGTGATCGCCAGCGGCGACGCCTCGATCAATGCCGCCTGCCACAGCGCCGGCATCACGAAGGTCTCCTGGGTCAGCTACAGCGTCAACAACATCCTTGGCGCTTACGGTGTCTACACCACGACGGTCTACGGCGACTGATCCGAAGCCATTCGATCACAAAGGGACGCATCCTTCCAGATGCGTCCTTTTTTTATGAAAGCCCCCATGAAAACAGCTCAATATCAGCAGCAGATGACGAAGACCTTCACGGAACACGGTTTCGAGGTCCCGGAGGTCGAGAGCGCCTACATCCTTTCCGAAGTCATGGACATGCGCGCCATCGAACTGCCGCTGCATGCAGACGAAACGCTCACGGAGGAACAGCTTTGCAAGGCGGAAAACTTCCTCAGGCGGCGTCTGGCGCATGAACCGTTCCAGTATATCTTCGGATGGACTCCCTTCCGCTATCTGGAGCTGAAGGTCGGTCCGGGCGTTCTGATTCCGCGGCCCGAAACGGAAGTCCTGGTCGAACTCGTGATGAAGAAGCTCCCGCGCGGGGCGGAAGTCTGCGAACTGGGCGCGGGATCGGGGGCGATTTCGCTGTCGCTGGCCTCCGAACGCAAAGACCTGTCCGTGGAAGGAAGCGAATTCTCCGCCGAAGCGTTCGTCTGGGCGGAAACCAACCGCAAGGCGCTGGGGCTCCCGAACGTGCGTTTTCACCGGGGCGATCTCTTCGAGCCGTTCCCCGGCCGTCGTTTCGACGCGGTCGTGGCGAACCTTCCCTACGTGGCCGAATCGGAACGCGCCCTTCTCCCGCCGAACGTCCGCGACTACGAACCCGCCGAAGCCCTTTTCGCCCCGGAGGAGGGCTTTTCCCTGATCGAAAGAGCCCTGCGGGAAGCGCCGGAACATCTCCGTCCGGAACGTTCCTTCCTGTTCTTCGAGATCGGAGAGACGCAGGGCTCGCGCGCGCTGGACGCCGCCCGGAAAACCGGCTTCTTCAGGCAGACATCCATTGAGCCGGACCAATACGGCACCCCCCGTTTCCTGTTCGCGGAACGCTGATACTGATTTACAATCTTAAGGTTAGCAATACTTTAATTGCATTGAACCCATGAGATGTTTTTTCTTTCAGACGCATTCCTGTCTTTTGACAGATTGTTCGATCAGGCAACGTCCGAGGTAGGTTCGTGACTCCGTCGCGAACTGAATTTTCCCTTCAGGTCGGCAGGGAACTGCCGAACCTGCCAGAAACATTGCATTGCTGAAAAGGTGTTGAACTCATATATGACTTTTACTATTCCCTATGCTGGAGGTTTTCCCCTGCACGGGATCGCCCGGAGCTCTCGAACTTGATGCATCAAGTTCTCGTCCTTGAGCGGGGGAACCGCTCCGGGCGGGAGATTTCGTGCT
>CAZORN010000197.1:0-5584 GCA_964581935.1 uncultured Victivallales bacterium | reverse complement strand
TCGAAGCCCGGCAGTCCGGACGGCACTCTCTCAAACGTGGACATTCTGTTTCTCCCCGAAAAAACTTCACAACGTCAGCTATCAGGCGACCGCAAGCGGGGAAATATACTCCGGCCGCCTGAAAAGAGCAAGAAGGAAACAAACAGGAAAGCTTTATTTCCCGGAATTGCATTGGGCAGAATTCAAGAACATTGTGTTTTCAAATAAGCGCGGTAGTTTTTACCGACCGCGCCGAACATTCCAATGAATTCATCATCCTTTTCAAAAAGCCGGACTCACTTCAACAGTTCAAATTCATACATTTCCACTGATTTCTTTGCAGATTCCGGAAACTCAAGTCGGATTTTTACCGTGGAAAGTGTCTTCCCGAAGTCAAATTCCACGGAATATTTCTGCTCCGAACGAACGGAAGGAGGGATAATCCATTCGCCGAATTTCCAGATTTTAAAAACCACTCCTTTCAGATCATTTCCAAAAATTCTAGCTTTTGAGAAACGCGGAATATCTTGCGCAAACGCAAGTTCGTACCAGAGAGCTCCGTCAACATTTCGCGGCATCCAGGCGGATACATCGATGATGCCATCAAACAACTTGTCCTGCTGCTCCATCGTATTTTGAAGATCATACGGCTTTGAAGGAGAATGGCTGAGTTCGATTTTCCGGCCTTGTCCGAACAAAATGTTTCCCCGATTGCGCCGGGAGCGTTCCGCCATCTCGATTTGTTTCCTCATTTGTTCCAGGGATTCCAGCCCCTGATCCATTTTCTCCGATGTCAGCAGCATTACTTGATATGGCGCAAGCTCCACACTCATGCTTCCCTTACTGACCGGATACATTTTGTCTTCACGGAAACAGAAGAGCTCCTTGCTCATTTTAAGAGCCTCCGAAGAAACGGAGACCTGCCGTTTTTCCTGAGATACATTAACAAGTATCAGAAGGATTTTTCCATTCGCCCGAATCAGACGCGAATCTATATTTTCAGGATCGGAAACAACGATTTCAAGTTTGTTTTCCATTGCGGAAATCATTGGTGCAAGACGTTCCAGCGACTGGTAAATGAAGTCGCATCCAAGGTTCAGACCGGGCCTCGAGGCATGGTCATAATAAATATAGGGGGTGATTCCCTGGCCTCCTTGACAAATACTCGTCCATACCGATGCATTGGTCTCATCGAAGGTTGTAAAATCCGCATAAATGTTTGTCATCGCATAACTGAAAGTCTGGGGGGTCAGCATCAGCGCCTTATCGCGTCGGTTTGCTTCGGCGACTTTCCGACAGACGGCACGGACATTTGCAATCGGAACCCGGAGCGAACGTCTTCCGTCGTCGGCGATGACCGGATTCACGTAAGGATGGGGATTGAGAATGTCCGCACAATCGATATAAAGTTCCGGAGACCGTGTAATGATCATGACCAGCCGCGTCGGATCAAGCTTCCGTATATATTCATAAAGATAACGGAGATAGACAGGAGAATAACCGGTACATTCCGGCTCGTCGGAAAGATAATAGACCCGCAGAGGAGAATTCTTTTCTTTTTCTATATTTTTTCTCACCGCTTCATAAACTTTTTTCGAAGGCTCCCTGTCGAAAACCATTTCCTCCTCTCCGATCTGATTGCCGAGAAGCCGACGCGGATCCATCTGGATCCAGCTGGAAAAATTGTAAGGATGCTTATCCGCGGGAGTCGGATACTTTTCAAGAAACGCCTTCGAACATACCCAGCCTCCGCCGCCATACCAGCCGAGAAGAACCGTCGGTTTCCCGTCGATCAGGATCTTTCCGTCCCTGATCCATGCAGCGGGTCCACGGATTTTACGGATCACGGTCGTTACCGCGTTCTTACCCGCATTCACCTCAAAAATACCTTCATCGCCCTCCAATGGAAGATCGAATTCGGCTTTCCCCGCACGCACGGAGAGTTCGTAACTTTTTCCATTGAGTTTTGCGGCAACTACAGATACCGGAAGATTGACAATCACACTCCCGACAAGACGATCGGAGCGTTCTCCCGGGTAAAAATTATTGCCGAATCCAGGAGAAGAAAACGTTACTTTGAGCGGAATATTTTCCACCGAAACCGGATAGGTCCTCTCGGCCACGGTCTTCCCTTCCGTATTCAACAGCTTCAATATTACTTTGTTTTTACCGCTTTCTGCAAAGACGACAGGAAAAAGCGGGATGTGGTTCACTCCCTTTTTCAGGACTTTTCCCGCTGAAGCTTTTCCGCAAGTCAGCGTATATTTTCCTTCGGGAGCTTCCTGAAGCAGGATTTCCGTCTCCAAGGTTCCGCTAAGCGCTTCTTTCGGCTGAAAAGCCGCTGAACAAATCCGAAGATCGAAAGCAGCCGGTTTTTCAGGCGCATTCGTCAGTGTATTGAAAGAGGCGGTTTCATGGAGGGACGTCTGGAGCCGTCCCCAGGAACTGTTCTGATATTTCGCATGACGGAGACGCGATACATTGCACAGCCATTTGTTATTCCAGTGAGACTTGTCCGTCATGTAAAAAGCATGAAGCGGAAAACGGATTTCCAGTGTCCACCAACGCTCGCCGCGAAGACTCGCGACCTCTATTTCCGGCTCATACGGATCCGGTCTGATATTTCCCCTTTCCGCATAAAACTGTTGCCAGACAGCTCCCCCGGCGGTAATCGCAAATTGATAGTATTCATCAGGCGTACCCAGCGGAGACAGAAAAATTTCCACCAGGTCATTTGACCATGGATTGGATGGTTTCCCGCGCAGCGCGTCTTTCAGCATTTTCATTTGGGGCTCTTCACAGGTAATCGCAAAATAAAGGTTTTCCGCATCGGCCATGACACGGAAACTGGTCTGGACATCCGGTTTCTCGCCCCGCGGATTCTGAGACGAAAGAAGAGAAAAATCTTTTGCCGTCTCAGCTTTGCTCCAGGACGCCTCATCAAATTTACCGTCTATTTTAATCGGACCGTCGGCCTTTCCGATTTTCAATTCCGCCGCATTCATCATCCCGACACAGCATAGCATTACCGTCAATAGTTTATTCATTTTTCTGACCTTGGGTTTCCGGTTTGTAATTCATGGGAATTGCGCTCCAGAGGGGGACATTCATATCTCCTCCGAGAACAGTTGTTTTCATGACAATATCAAACGCCTTGATTTCTTTTTCCTGGAACCGGCTGAGCTTCAGGGTCCCTTTCCAGAGAATCGGATTATCCTTATCCACAGGCTTCAGTTGAAGTTTGTCGCTCCCGTCCATTTTCAACAGCGGCATGCAATAGGAATTATAAAAACGGATGCTTGCATCTTCCGCCGGTTTTGACAAGCTCAAGGTAAATTCAAGAGTATCCCCGGGCTTCATTTCCATACTCCCGTTTGTATTTCTTACAGTGACAAAATTTTCCGGCCTTTTCACCATCGCAAGATTACCGATATGCAAGTTCAATCCATACAGATAGATCTTCATATATGTAATGTTGTTTTGAGGAGGTTTTTTCCATGCCTCGAATACGTTGACCACAAAAATACCCGGTTGCGGATTCGCAACCATCCCAATCCCCGAATCTCCAACGTGAACACCGAATGCCCTGTAGTTCTCTTTCGTATATTGCACACTCTTGATCGAAAAAACAAGAAAGGGATAGTCCGGCAGAACCGGAATATAATATCCGGAAACATACTTTTTCGGCTGAACCGCTTCAACGGAAAAGCCTCCCTTTTCATGAGGGGTGAATTTCAGGGAGTCCAGCCACTTCCCCATAGAAACACTATCGCCGGTGACGATTTCCTTTCCATCCTCTTCCCAGAGAGTGTTTGGATCCGGATTCTTTTTGAACTCTGCTTTCAAGCTAAACAACAAAAGCAGCAGCACGGCAAAAACTGTTTTTTTCATTATATCTCCTTTTTTTAAGTAATTTGTCTGTCAGACCGTCTCAAGGCCAGTAATTGCTGAATCCTTCTATAAGAATTCCATAGCCGCCATTATAAGGCAATCTAGGCGTGCGCATTTTTGCAGCATGACCATCACAGTAGAGGAGATTGGCATATTGACTGTGACGCTGGATGTCAACATTATCAGGCCAGGAAAATGCAAAGCTTGTTTTATTACTCGAATCTCCGCCACGGACTGTTATGGAAGGAATACGAATTTCGGTATTCTTACGTCCGGGAACAGAACTTATGCTTACCCGATGAAGCCTTGTGTTCATGCCATAGGAACTGTATGAAAACAATTTATTATCGGCAGTCGGACATGAAAAAATTTTGGTATTGGTCAACTGATAATTCTCTTTAAGAAAAAGGATATAAGTTTTGGAAGCACGAGAATCCATCCATCCGGAAAGAAGCCAACTGTTATAATCCTGTTCATAAAACGTATGGTAATTCATCTGCTGCTTGAGCTGGCTGAAACACAATGAGCTTTCCGCGGTTTTCCGTGCCTTGTTCAAGGCAGGAAGCAGCATGGCCGCAAGAATCGCAATAACAGACACAACAACCAGAAGCTCTATGAGCGTAAACTTGTATTCATGGCTGCATTCTGATATTTGATCTTTTTCATGCCGTTTATTCATCGCTGAAAACTCCTTTTTTCTATTGATTCATGCTATTATATTCATTTTTTTTTGAATGTCAACATAGCACAACAAATAATTACAGTAAAATAGACAACTTTCAAATCTTAAATCATTTTTTTGAATTGAAATTTTCTATTATAAATAAAAAAACAGACAAATATTCCACTCTTATCGATTTGATTTTTCCTGCTTTCGGATTTATACTAATCGGGAATAAAACGGAAGGTTTTTTATGGCTCGAGACCTTAACTCTGCGCGGCAGGAACTCCGAAAGTATCTTTCCCAATTCATCAGTGAATCCGCTCCAGGACGAAAATTGCCAAGCGAAAATGCGCTGTGCTCAAAATTCAATCTTTCACGCATGACAGTAGGAAAAATCCTCAACCAGCTGCGGGAAAAAGGAGAGATCGTACGTCGTCAGGGAAGCGGAAGTTTCGTTGCAGCTGAAAAGAGTGTCATATTCCTGCTGCCTTGCCCCGACTTTCTTTCCAACATTAATGTGATGGCATGCGGCACAACCCTGCGAATGAAGGGGGTTTATCAGGCATGCAAAGAAATGAACCTGAAATTTGAAACCGTCATCGTTTCGCTGACGAACTCAAGAGATCACATCGATTGGAATGCCATGAGCCGCATCAATCGGGAATCTCTTATATACGCGTGTGGAGTCTGGTACACAACGCTGTTTCAGTTTTTCTCCAGGAAAGGTGCAAAAGTTTGCGTGGAACATTCGCACACATATCCCTACGGGTTGAAACAATTCGGAAAGAATTTCATTCTCTTCAACCGTGACAGAAAACTCGCAATAATTCGCGCAATGGAACACTTATGGAATCAGGGATGTCGAAGAATCGCCATCGCCGCGACACCTTTTTATTCCGAAAAGTTCCACATTTACCGGTTGGAGTATCGAAAATTCATCGAGATTCACTCAATGCCATCGATTGTTTATGAGTTTTCCTCTCCCGACAAATTTACTCCCGGAATGCTTTCTGAATTCTATCATAAGAAACCATTTGACGGACTGATTGT
>CAZORN010000196.1:0-5611 GCA_964581935.1 uncultured Victivallales bacterium | reverse complement strand
GTCCCGCGAGAAGATTCATATATTTCTGGAGCAGATGGGACACTTCCGGCGCGGCCAGGAGTCCGTGGACCAGCAGGATTCCCAGCAGGACATACCCCAGCGTCCGTCCCGCGGTGTAGCAAAGCCCCGCACCGAGCACATGCGGGATGGAGCCGATCTTGCGGCTTGTGAAGCTGATTGCCGCAAGATTGGTCGCCAGCGGGCACGGGCTGATGGCTGTCAGCAGTCCGAACCAGAAGGCCAGGCCGATCGCCGGTATCCATTCGCTCATTTCAGCATTTTCTCCACGCCGGACTGAATGCAGCCGGTGAATTTCGCCGGTTCTCCGACCAGATCCCATACTTCGTCGAATTTCTCGAATTTTCCGTCCTTCTGCATGACGACCGATTTCGCGACAAGCTGGAAGTCCTTGATGAAATGTTCATTGGCGGGCTCGTCCAGATTGATGGATTGGAAAACTATTTTTCCATTGGCCAGCTGGCCCCCGAACTTCGTCTGAAGCGATTGTTTCGTCAATTCCTCGATCCGGTTGCAGGTCATGCATCTCTTGTTGCCGTGGAAATAGTATACGAAGAGAACTCCCTTCTTGTCCGTGTTCGGGAGAACGGATTCTTTTCCTGCCGTCCCCGCCGTGTTTTTCGCCTTGATTTCCTTGAAGACCATGAAGGCGATGCTTCCGACGATGAACAGCAGAAGAAGGTTCGTGAGGAATTTCTTATTTCCGCAAAAAGGACAGCCGGAGACTTCTGTCCCGCAGCCGCAATCCTTTTCCGCCGCAGGGGCAGGGGAGCAGCAGGAACAGGAAGCTTTCTGTTCTTCTTTTTTCTCTGTCGCGTTTTTTCCGGGTTCTGCGCTTTCGCCGGAAACAACGGATTTCAGAACCGCTTCTATCTCTTCCGGGCTCAATACTTTTCCGGAGGAGACCACCTTGCCGTCCACTGCCAGACCGGGCGTCATCAGAACCCCGAAGCCGACGATCCGGTTGATGTCCGTGACTTTTTCGACCTCGCATTCAACCCCGAGTTTCGCGACGGCTTCCTGTACATTGTCCGCCAGTTTTTTGCATTTGTCGCATCCGCTTCCCAATACATGAATTTTCATGATATGTTCCTTTCAGAAAATGATTTTCAGAGCGCCCCGTATACAATTCCGATCATGGTGGAAAAAACGATCACCAGCGTAACGAATACAACCGTCTTTTTGAACCCGATCACCTGATTGATGACCAGCATGCTCGGCAGCGAAAGAGCCGGTCCGGACAGCAGCAGCGCCAGAGCGGGCCCCTTTCCCATTCCGGCCCCGATCAGCCCTTCCAGAATCGGAACTTCTGTCAGGGTCGCAAAATACATGAAGGCTCCGATGAAGGATGCGTAGAAATTCGCGAGGATCGAATTGCCTCCCACCGCGCCGGAAACCCATTCGCCCGGGATCAGTCCCTCGTGTCCGACGCGTCCCAGCAGCATTCCCGCGATCATCACCCCGAAGAGCAGCAGTGGCAGGATCTTTTTGGTGAAGTCCCAGCTTATTTCAAACCAGTTTTTGAGCTCGGAATCCTTTTCCGTGCTGGTGAAGAAGCCGAGTCCGAGGAATCCGGCGGTGAAGGCCAGCACCGGACGGTCCGGAAACAGAATTGCCAGAGCCGCAACCGGCAAGGCCGTCACGGTCATTTTCCAGAGGGCATATCCGTAGTATTTCACCAGCATCCAGGCAAGGACCAGCCCGGAAATTCCGGTCAGAAGCCATTTTATCCTCCAGACCACGGTCCATAAACCTTCCGTCGAATCCGCTTTACTCCAGTTGGCGAAGACAAGAATTGCCGTCATGCTTCCGATGAATACCGTGGTCTGCCACAACGGGCGGGACGGTTTTTCCTCCGTTCCCGAAGTTTCCTGCCGGAGTTTCTCCGCCTTCTCCTTGCGGAAAATCCATTCCATGCACAATCCTATGAGAATAGAGACTCCGACGGCTCCGACTCCCCGTGCGATCCCGAGGGAAAACCCCAGCACGCGCGCCGTCAGGATGATCGCCATGACATTGATGGCGGGACCGGAATAAAGGAAGGCCGAAGCGGGGCCGAGTCCCGCTCCCATTCTGTAGATGCCGGCGAACAGCGGCAGAATCGTGCAGGAGCAGACCGCCAGAACCGACCCGGACACCGACGCGACAAGGTATGCAACCCATTTCTTCGCTTTCGGGCCGAGATATTTCAGGACGGCTCCCTGGCTCACGAACACCCCGATCGCTCCGGCGATGAACAAGGCCGGAACCAGACACAGCAGAACGTGTTCCCTCGCATACCATTTCACCAACTCAAGCGATTCGACGACCGCCCCGTTGAACCGCGCATTCCCAACCGGCAGATAAAAACAGATCAGGAATCCTCCCGCCAGACCCGCCAGCCATTTCCATTGGTCACGCCACATTATACGCTCCTATATTTTGCCAAAAGACAAATTGTTTCCCAAAAAAAATTATTTCCGGTTCTTGAAGCATTGGATCACGCTGAGGATACACGGACAGCAGAGTCTGTAATAGACTTGTTTCCCTCGCTTGTCGTCTTCCAGGATCCCCGCTTTCTTCAGCACGGCGAGGTGTTGCGAGATCGTGGAAAAATCCGCTCCGACCGCTTCCACGAATTCGCAGACGCAATGTTCCCGGCTGTCGGCAAGCTGTTCCACGATCCACAGCCGCGTCGGATGTCCCAGTGCCTTGAACACTTCCGCTTCTTTTTTGCAGCAGTTCTTTTTGAACTTCAGCATCGGTCGCTCCTTTTTTTTGTCATTTTGTAAAATAACATAATGTTTTTCGTTTTTCAAGTGAAATATGGTTTGTTTTCTGTTATTTTATTGTTTCTGAACCGGAGGGCGAACCTGTTTTTACGTTCCTGAAAGGAGACTGCCTGTTTCCTGGCGGCTTCCGATTCCGGCAAGTTGAAGCTTTTTTTCATCCTCCGCTTGATAAAAAACCATTCAGGCAGTAGATTATAGGATGATTTTTCCAGACTTTGGATCATAATTCATTCAAGAAAGAGGAACATTCATCATGAAGAGCACCATCTCTCCCATTCAGAAGGCACGTCTCGCCTACGCCCCCAAACTTCCGTCCGCCCTCCGTTCCGGCGCGAACGTCGTTTGCAAGGAAGGAAAGAAAATGAAACCCTTCGCCGATGAAAAGAAGATCAAGGAACGGTTCCCCAACACCAGCAACATGCCCCTCCTCCAGTTCTCCGCGGGTTCCGGCGCGGCTCTCAAGAAGCCCATCAACGTGGGCGTGATCCTCTCCGGCGGACAGGCCCCCGGCGGACACAATGTCATCGCGGGTCTCTTCGACGGCCTCAAAAGCCTTCACCCGAAGGCCAAACTCTACGGTTTCAAGGGCGGCCCCAGCGGTCTGGTCGACAATAAATTCGTTGAAATCACCGATGAATTCCTGGCCGATTTCCGCAACACCGGCGGCTTCGACATGATCGGTTCCGGACGCACCAAACTCGAAACTCCAGAGCAGTTCGACAAGGCGCAGGCCAATTGCAAGAAGCTCGGCGTCACCGCGCTCGTCATCATCGGCGGCGACGACTCCAACACGAACGCCTGCCTCCTCGCCGAATACTACAAGGCCAAAAACGCCGGAATCCTCGTCGTCGGCTGTCCCAAGACCATCGACGGCGACCTCAAGAATGAGTTCATCGAAACTTCCTTCGGCTTCGATACCGCCACCAAGGTCTACAGCGAACTTATCGGCAACATTGAACGCGACGCCAACTCCGCCAAGAAATACTGGCACTTCATCAAGCTGATGGGACGCTCCGCCTCCCACATCGCCCTCGAATGCGGACTTCGCACCCAGGCCAACATCACCCTCGTCTCCGAGGAAGTCGAAGCCAGGAAGCAGAACCTCGACGAGATCGTCACGATCATCGCCGATTCCGTCGCCAAGCGCGCCGCCAACAACGAAAACTTCGGCGTGGCCCTGATCCCCGAAGGTCTGATCGAGTTCATCCCCGACTTCAAGGTCCTCATCGCCGAACTGAACGATCTTCTTGCCAAGGAGGTCGACGCCTATGCCGCTCTCCCGACCAACGAGAAGAAAGCCGAATTCATCCTCGGGAAACTCTCCAAAAAGTCCGCCGCCGTCTTCGCGACCCTCCCGATGGAGATCAAGATGCAGCTCACGATGGACCGCGACCCCCACGGCAACGTGCAGGTCTCCCGCATCGAAACCGAGAAACTCCTCGTCGAACTCGTCAAGAACAAGCTCTCCGACTGGAAGAAGGCCGGCAAGTTCGGCGGCAAGTTCTCCGCGCAGACCCATTTCTTCGGTTATGAAGGCCGCTGCTCCATGCCCTCCAACTTCGACGCCGACTACTGCTACAGCCTCGGCTTCAACGCCGCCGCGATCATCGGCACGGGCAAGACCGGCTACATGTCTTCCGTCCGCAATCTCACCGACCCGGCCGAAAAGTGGATCGCCGGAGCCATTCCGCTGACCGCGATGATGAACATGGAACGCCGTCACGGCGAAGACAAGCCCGTCATCCGGAAGGCTCTCGTCGAACTCGACGGCGCTCCGTTCAAAAAACTGGCTTCCAAGCGCGCCAAATGGGCGGTCGAAACCAGCTATGTCTATCCCGGCCCGATCCAGTTTTTCGGCCCGGCCGAAGTCGCGGACATCACCACGATCACCCTGATGCTCGAAAAGGGGAAATGATCCATGTCCGCCTCGGCAAAAGGGATTGATGTGGCTCATATCGCCGCGCTCGCGCGCCTCAAGCTCGCGCCGGACGCGGCGGAGAAGCTCCGCAGGGAAATGGAAAGCATCGTCGGTTATGTCGAGATGCTTTCCGAGCTGGACGTCACCGGCATCGAGCCGACCGCTCATGCCGTGCCCCGTTCCAACGTCCTCCGGGACGACCGCGCCGGAACGCCTCTCGGACGTGACGCCATGCTCGCCAATGCTCCCGCCACGATCGACAATGAACTCATCAAGGTCCCGCAGGTCCTGCCGGGCGAGGAGATGTCATGAACGATTTGCAGAAACTCACGCTCGCGGAGGCCTCCGTCCTTCTCGAGCAGGGGAAGGTTTCTTCCCTCGAACTCTGCGGCGCTTTCCTCGAACGGATCGACCGGCTCGAACCTTCCGTCAAAGCCCTTTTGTCGCTTGATAAACAGGATGTCCTTGCCCGTGCAAAGGAATCCGACGAGCGTCGCGCTTCCGGGAAGAAACTCAGCCCGTATGACGGAATTCCCGTCACGATCAAGGACAACATTGCTGTGAAGGGGCAATCCTGCACCTGCGCCTCGAAAATCCTCAAAAACTTTGTTTCCCCCTACGACGCCACCGTCATCGAGAAACTGAAAAACGCCGGGCTCGTTCTGATGGGACGCGCCAACATGGACGAATTCGCCATGGGTTCTTCGTGCGAAAACAGCGCTTTCCAGAGAACCCGCAATCCCTGGAATACGGATTGTGTTCCGGGCGGTTCCAGCGGCGGTTCCGCCGCAGCGGTTGCTTCCGGTGAAACCGTCATCGCGCTTGGCTCAGACACCGGCGGTTCGATCCGCCAGCCCGCCGCCTTCTGCGGCATCGTCGGCCTCAAACCCACCTACGGACGCGT
>CAZORN010000195.1:0-5634 GCA_964581935.1 uncultured Victivallales bacterium | reverse complement strand
GCGCCGGAGGTCGTGATCAGGACATCGATCCGGGGCCGTCCGAGGCGTGCGCCGGGAACGGGCATGACGCCCGTCACGCGACCGTTCCTGTCATACGTCGGACGCATTCCCATCAAAGCGAGCGACATCGCTTCGTTGACGCCGTCCGTGCGGGTGGTTTCGCCCGCCCACAGGATGACGGCCGTTGTGCGCGGCCAGCGTCCCTGTTTCTGTTTTTCAAGCGACAAAAGATTTTCCGCCAGTTTCGCGCCTTTTTCCATGGCTTCCGGGGTGGGAATCTTCGCGGGATCGAACGAATAGAAGTTCCGTCCGACGGGAAGAGAACGGGGATTCCGCAAGGGATCGCCCGAAGAACCCGGATCGATGAAATGTCCGGACAGGGCGCGGAGAAGCGCGTTCATCTCATCCTGGCCGGAATTGCGCAGATGTTTTGCGGCTTCGGCGCGCTCCGCTTCCGGAATCCGTCCGAGCATGGACTCGATTTCTTTTCCGGAAGGAGAAACGCCGAAGGTATGCAGCCCGAACGGGGCCGGCATCCGGCGGTTTTCAGCATAATCATCCAGTTTTTTCAGCAGATCGGGATCGGACGGCTTGATCGAAAGTTTTTCGGTCAGTCCCTGTGCTTCGGCGAACCGGAACAAAGCCGCCTGCCTCTGTAAATTCAGCGAAGGATCGGCGGTCTGGCAATCGGCGATCCGGCTCTTCAGTTCGGAGAGGAAGCGTTCCTGTTCCGGAACCTTCAGGAAGGGAGTCAGATGGTCGATCATCACGGCGGAGGCGCGGCGCTTGGCCACGATGCCCTCGCCGATGCCGTCGGAAATGTAGGGATAGATTTCAGGGATGTCACCGCGCACAACCCACGGGGCGCAAGACTCGCTCAAGCCCAGCTGTTTTCCCGGCAGCCACTCGCTGGAGCCGTGACGCCCCATATGGATCATGGCATCCGCGCGGAACTCGTGCCGGAGCCAGAGGAACGCGGCCATATATTGGTGATGGGGCATGATCGAAGACGAGTGCATGAGCTTGTGAGGATCGTCCAGCCAGCCGCGCATGGGTTCGGGCAGGATCACGATGTTGCCCCGTCTCAGCATCGGCAGGATGAAGTCGTTTCCGGAGGTCATGATTCTGGAATCGGCGGGTCTGCCCCATTCCGCGACCATGCGTTCCCGAAGCTCTTTCGGGAGTTCCGCGAACCATTTTTCATATTGCGCTTTCGGCAGACGCACCGCCTCGCCGTGAGCCAGCAGTTCATCGAGTTCGCCGGGAGCCCAGGAGCCGACATTGCGGGCCGTCTTCAGCAGGAGCTTCGTCAGGGCGGATTCGTCCAGCTGTTCCAGTCCGCCGGTCTTGTATTTCTCCGCGGACAACGCCCGGACAATCCGGCAGAGGCTTCCCGGCACATTCAGATAGCTCGCGCCGATGGTCTGCTTGCCGCCGGCCCCATTGTAAATAAAGACAGCGACGCGTTTTTCGCCGTTCTCTTTTTTACGGAGGCCGATCCATTTCTTCATCCTCTGCGCCGTGATCCGTATGGCGCCCGGGAAAGGCTCCGATGTCTGGACGGTCCGCCCGGTAGAGGCATCGGTCGAATTCCGCGAACCGAAAAGAAGCGAGGGTTCGATCATGCCGGAAATCTCCGGGGCGATGAATCCGAACGCCACGGAAAAATCATTCATTCCCTGCGGAGATTTCTCCCATTCGGGCGTAGTCTGACGGTAAAGACGAAGCGCATTGAAAACGGGCAGATCGAGCTGTTTCAGCGCCAGCCGCAGCGGCTCGCCGAGTCCGGACTTGAACTTGAACGACAAAGCAAGAACGCCGTCCGCCTGGGAAACGCCCTTTTCGTCCAGCAGAATTTCCCGGATCACGCGGACCTCGTCGCCGTAGACGACCGCAACATTCAGCCCCTGACGCTCGAACTCGTCCGTCAGATGGCGGAACAGCGCCAGTTCGACCGGCTGGATGCTGGCAGAATGGACAGCGAAAGCCACCAGCGGATTTTCCGGTTTGAAATGACCGCTTTTCAATCCCCACGCCTTGCATTCGGACAGCGACCGGAAAATCTGATTCGCGGCGGGATGGGTAACGCCGATCTCGGGAATCGTCCTTGGCGCGTCGAACCGCACGTTTCTGTCCAGTTCCCGGCTGACGATCCAGCAGACCATATTCCGGTAATTTTCCGGCAGGCGGGTCGCCCGGTAAGCCTTGACTTCTTCGGGCTCCTTCGCCGGGATATTCTTCGGAAGACGACGCGAGGCCAGAGCGTATAATTTCGTCTTTGAGAAATCGATTTCATCGGCAGCAAGCGCCCGGAGTTCGGCGACCAGCGAATTGACGATCAGAATGTCCGCCTGTTTCGCGCGGCTCCGGATTTTCTCCCACGGATCGACGGAAAAACAGTAATATTCAAAGGTGACGCCGTCCGGAAACTTCAGTCCGGCAAAGGCCTCGCCGAAGAGATCGGAATCGTTCGCGCCGCCGAGGAACACAACGGAAGCGGCTCTCGCCGTCAGGGAAAACACCGTCAGAACAAGGAGGAGCAGAAGGAGCGCGCGCCTCATACTCATTCCTCCGGGACGTAAATCATGGAACCGTCCTCCAGACGGTAGGCAGTTCCCAAACGGATCCCTTTTCCGGAGGCCTCTTCCTTCGTCATCTTCACCGCCTGAATTTTGCGTCCCTTCTTCTCGATCAGCACCATTTCGCCGCTGCTGCTTTTCTTTATGAGCGTCATATCGGAGTCCTTGGAAAACAGGTCCTTGACCTCGAACGCGGTGATCAGCGCGAGAAGGAGGGCGGCGATGAAGATGACCGCCGTATCGAAAAGATTGACGACTCCGCTCATGGGGTCGTCGCAGTCCATGTCCTCGGCGAAGGTCCTGCTGTTCCGCATGAACCTCATTCGTAACTCCCGCCGAAACGTTTTTCCGTAAGATATTCCATCTCCCGGATGTCGTCTTCCGCAAAACGCCGCCGGACAACGAAAACCAGATAGGAAATGCTGCCGATCACCAGTCCGACCACGGTCGTCGTGTAGGCCACTACCAGCTCGGAGGTCATGACGGACATGTCCCCCTGTCCGAGACTCGCCAGCGCGGTTCCCATGGGAACGAGCGTGCCGATCAGCCCCAGCGCCGGACCGACGCGGGAGACAATGCGGTATTTGTCCAGCCGGGAATGGCAATTCTGAATGGCTTTCCGGAGGAGATTCTGGATGTCGGCCTCGTCCGCGCGATTTTTCATTTGTTCCTCCAGCGATGTCCGGAAGGATTCCACGGGAGAGGCCTTCCGGTCCGGCGCCAGACGCTTCCGCCGCAGCCAGTCGCCGAAAAGGGCGCCGCATTCAAAAAAGATCCAGAGGGAAAGTCCGGCCAGCAGGAGAAGCACCGGATACAGCACACAAGTGGAAAGTATGAAAATAAAAGTTTTGATTCCGGCAAAAAGATTCATGTTCAAGGTCCTTTATTACGTTGGAAAGTGGTCCGCAGGAAACCCGCCGAAGCCGCCAGCGCCATAAGAACAACCACGGCAACGGTACCCGCTCCCGCGGATGCCTGCCCGGCGGAATGTGCGGCGGAATAGAGTTTTCCAAGATCCTGAAACCGCGGAGCGATCAGCAATATCAGAAAAAAATACAGGGCGATGAAAATCATCAGGCGTCCGGTGAAATGGAGCGGGTGGAGCGAAAACAGTTTTCCGGCTCCCCACAGACAGAAGAGAAATATCACGTTGGCCGTCAGGAAGAAAAGCGGGACCCCCACCCAGAGCCGGACCCCGTATTCGGGAAACAGCATCCGGGCAAACGCACAGACGAGAAACACCGCGGACGCGCAAACCGGACACGGCACGGCCAAGAGAAGCCAACCGGCGGAATCCACCCGACCCGCATGTTCCGTTTCGCGTCGGCACAAGAGCCGTATCCCCCATGCGAGAAGCCCGGCACAGAGAAGCAGATGAAGGAGCACTCCCGTTTCCAGGAAACGCATGGAGTCTCCGGCGAAACGGAACAGGTCGAACTTTTCCAGCACCAGGAACGCCGCTCCGAAAAGGAGCAGATACAGTCCCCACGTGACCGTCAGGAAAAGCGCGCGCTTCCTTCCGGACGGGTTCACGGAGAAGAAATAATATTCGCCGACAGCGGTCTTGAAGGCAAAGATTCCCAATGCCAGCGCCAGCCCGAGTGCGATTCCAGCCGATTCCACGGAAAACATACGGTTCCTTTATTACGATTCAACAAAACGTAATAATATAGCATGAAACGGCGCATAAGCAAACGGGATTCCCGTCTTTTTTGAATAGAGGCTGAAGGATACGTCGCTTCCTGTTTTCTAGACAGGCGAATGAGTCTTGCGGTAGCGTCCGGGTCCGACGCCGTAATATTTCCGGAACAGCTTCGAGAAGTGAAAGCCGTCGTAAAACCCGCAGAGATCCGCAATCTCCTCGGTTTTCAGTTCGTCGGCGCGGAGCAGCGCAGCCGCCTTGTCAAGACGCCGGAGGAGGAGAAAGCGTCCGGGCGGTACACGGTAAAGCTCATGGAAGAGCTTGCGGAAATGCGGATAGGAAATCCCGGCTTTGCGGGCGACGCCGGACCAGTCGCAGGAAACGGGCGGATCCGCCGACAGTCTTTCCGCAATCCGCCGGATTTTCCGGACGGCCGTCGAATCCGTCGCTGGACGCTGTTCGGAGAGCTGAAGAAGGACCTCCTCCAACTGGTGCAGAGTCCTCCGGTCCGGCGTGGAAGTGACGGACAGACGCTCCAGAAGAAGATCGAACGCGGCGCCGAACTTCTCCGGATCGCTCACGGGAATGACCGGATTGAACAGCGGAAACATTCGCTCGCGGACGTAGGCGTCCGCAAGCGGACCCCGGAAGGAGATGAACCGGTGGTGCCAGCTTCCGCCGTCGCGGCGTCCGAACCGGAAATGCGGTCCGGGATACGTCAGCCAGACCACCGGACCGCGAACTCGCACGACCGGACCTTCGTCCACTTGCAGATCCACTTCGCCGCTTTCCGCATACTGGATCACATAATAGGTGAAAAACTTGTCCACCCACGCACCGCAGACGGGAAGACGGTTGAACCCTATGAAGGCAATATCCCTGCTCTCCGGAAAAATCATTTCATACCAATTTTAGAGTAAATAATCCATACCATTTCCATATAAATATATTATAATATCCATAAACATTCAAATGGAGATCTGAAAATGGAACAGGATTTCGACCGGCATCAGCTGAAAAAACTTTCCGGCATCGACCCGCGGCATCTGGAAACAGCCCGCGCACGGCAATGCCGCGCATGGCGCCGGGAAAAACCGGATGTGCCGCTTCTCCTCCTTTCGGGACCGTTGACTCCGGCGCAGGAAGCCATTCCTGCATTCGATTTCCAACAGATTTTCACTTCCACGGAAAAAATGCTCTGTCGCGAAGTCCGCGCCGCATGTGCCGTCGCCAACACCCGGTCCGACGCCGTGCCTTCGATCCGCGCCAACCTCGGCACGGGCATCCTGCTTGCCTGTCTCGGACTGGAACAGGAAACTTTCCCGGACAAAATGCCCTGGCTGAAAGAGCATCTGAGCAAAGAGCAAATCTCGAAGCTGACTCCCGACGACATCCGTCCGCGCGGCAGTTTCG
>CAZORN010000194.1:0-5636 GCA_964581935.1 uncultured Victivallales bacterium | reverse complement strand
CAGGGAACCGCGGCGATGTCCGCGGGCGAACGGCTTTATCCGAAAGCGAAAATGGTCTACTTCAATACGGTTTCGGATGCCTACGCAGCCGTTCAGTATGGAAAGATCGACGCGCTGCTGTTCGACCGTCACAGCATGGAATACGCGATCAAGGCGAATCCGACGCTGGCGCTCCTGAAAGAAGACGTCGCCGAAGAATCCATCGTGATCGGCGCGCCGAAACGTCATACGGAACTGATCGGGAAGATCAACCGTTTCCTTGAACGTTACAAGGCGGACGGAACCGCGCGCGACATGCGGACGCGCTGGCTCAGCCTCCAGCCGCCTCCGATGCCGGACATCCCGGAGCCGAAGTCTCCGGTCATGACTCTGCGGGTCGGGACCGAAGGGCTGAACGAACCGATGAACTATTACGACAAGACCGGACGCCTGACCGGGTATGACCTGGAACTGATCAAACGTCTCGGAGCCTTCCTCAACGCCAGCATGGAAGTTTCCGCCATGACCTTCGACGCGCTCATTCCGGCGGCGGAATCCGGCAAGATCGATCTGCTCGTCGCCAGCCTGAACGCGACTCCCGAACGGAAGAAGAATCTGCTGTTCTCCGACCGCTACATCGATTCCGCCATCAGCGTGATGGTCCGCAAGGACCGCCTGGCCCCGGAGCAGAAGACGCTGTCGCTGGACGGCAAACGGGTCGCCGTGATGACGGGAAGCGTGGGGGAGATTTTGGTCGAACGGGAATTCCCGGCGGCGCAGCGGGCCAGCTTCGACACCTTCAGCGACGCGGTCGCCGCCCTCCGCGGGGAAAAGGTCGACTACGTGGTGGGTTCCTACACCAGCATGCTCAACTACGCGCTCAACGATCCGGGACTCGTCCTGATGCCGAACCGTCTGTCCAGCGAACCGGACGCCATCGCGGTTCATAAAGGAAACAAGGAGCTTCTCGACAAGCTGAACGGAGTTCTCGAAAAATACAAGAAGGACGGCACGCTGGCCGCCATCGAGAAACGCTGGCTCCGGGATTCGCTCATCCCCTACAAACCGGTGAAAATCCCGTCGCGCGGGCCGGACGCCCCGGTCCTGCGGGTCGCCATCGCCGCCGACCGGGAACCGATCTGCTTTCTCCTGAACAACGCCTACGCGGGTCTGGACTGCGAACTCATTGAACGGATCGCCTACGATCTGGGAATGCGCGTGGAATACCAGAACATGAAGTTCGCCGGGCTGATTGCCTCGCTCCAATCGGGCAAGGCCGACCTGGTCATCGCCAATATGACGGCAACGGCGGAACGCGCGAAAAGCGTAGACTTCACGACCGATTACTTCATTAATCCACAGACCCTCCTGACCCGGAAAACCCTTCTGCCGAAAACGGAGAATGCGAAACCCTCCTCCGGCATCACCCACTACAGGGATCTGGCCGGGAAAAAAGTCGGTGTGTTCACCGGAACGATCCTCGACCAGATACTCGCGCATTGCGTCCCGGACGCCATTCCCGAATATTACAACACGTATGCGGATCAGGCGCAGGCCGTGCGGCAGGGGAAACTGAGCGCCTTCATTCTGGACGAGCCCATCGCGCGGCACATTCTCGGCGAGGTCGGACAGCTCAAGATTCTGTCCGAGCCCCTGACCAAGGAAAGCTACGCCATGATGTTCACCAAAAGCAATCAGGCGCTCTGCGACAAGATCAACGGAAGAATCCGTCAGTATTACAAGGACGGCGTGATTCAGGAGCTGGATTCCATCTGGTTCGGACGCGACGAATCCAGAAAAAAAGTCGATATTCCAACCTCGGGCCCGAACGGCGTCCTGAAGATCGCCACGAACTCGGCCGTCACCCCGTTCAACTATATCCTCAACGGCAAGATCGTCGGATATGAAATCGACCTGATCTCCCGCATTGCCAAGGATCTCGGCTACGGAATCCAGATCAACGACATGGACTTCGCCGCGGTCATCCAGTCGGTCGCGGCGGGAAAGTCGGACGTCGGGCTCGCCTGCCTGTCGGTCACCGAGGAACGCAAGAAGTCCGTCCTCTTCTCCGACCAGATCTACGCCGGCGGCATCGTGGCCGTGGTCAAGGACACGGACAACCCGATGGAAACGCTGTCCGGCAAAAAAGTGGGAATCCTGACCGGTTCCTACTTCGACACCCTTCTCAAAAAGCACCAGCCGGACGCCATTCCCGAATATTTCAACAACTTCTCCGACCAGATCGCCGCGCTGGAGGCGGGCAAGATCGCGGCCATGTTCAACGAGGAACCCTTGGCACGGATCATCGTCCGGAAAAATGACAAAATCCGGATACTGGACGTGAAACTGAATTCCGACGACTACGCCATGGTCTTCTCCCCCGAACAGAAAGAGCTTTGCGCCGAAATCAGCGCGGAAATCCGCAAAATGCGGGAAAGCGGAGAACTCCGCAAGCTCGACACCGTCTGGTTCGGATTGGATGAATCGAAAAAACAGCTGGCGTTCCAGCCCGGCCCGGGCAAACGCGGCACCCTGAAAGCGGCCGTCTACGTTGATTCGGAACCGTTCATCTATACCAAGGACGGACAGATCATGGGATACGAGGTCGATCTTCTGCTCCGCGCCGCCCACCGTCTCGGATACGGAGTGGAACTGGTGAACATGAACGCCGCATCGCTGATTCCGTCCATCGCCTCCGGGAAAACCGATCTGGCCATCGCCTGCATCACGGTCACGGAGGAACGGAAGAAAACCGTCCTCTTCTCGGAACCGACCTACCGCGGCGGAGTGGTCGTCCTGGTGAAGAAAGACCATGCGGCTCCGCCCGTCTTCGGCAAGGTGGCCTCCTTCGTCCAGGGCCTGAAGGAAAGTTTCTACCGCACCTTCATTCTGGAGGACCGCTACAAGCTGGTCCTTCAGGGATTGTATGTGACCTTGGTCATTTCGGTGCTGTCGGTGATCGGGGGCACCCTGCTCGGATTCGGCGTGTGCATGATGAGACGTTCCCCCCACAAGCTGTTCTCCATGACGGCGCGGATCTACATCCGGGCGCTTCAGGGGACGCCGATTCTGGTGCTTCTGATGATCCTCTATTATGTGGTGTTCGGGAGTGTGGACATCCACGCCGTGCCGGTGGCGATCCTCGGGTTTTCCCTCAACTTCGCGGCCTACGCTTCTGAAATGCTCAGAAGCGGAATCGAAGCCGTGGACAAAGGACAGATCGAAGCGGCGAAGGCCCTCGGCTTCAGCCGGTTCCAGGTGTTCATCCGGATCGTCCTTCCGCAGGCCGCAAAATATGTCCTGCCGGTCTTCAAGGGGGAAGTGATCTCGACCGTCAAGATGACCTCGGTGGTCGGCTACATCGCCATCCAGGACCTGACCAAGATCAGCGACATCATCCGGAGCCGCACCTACGAGGCGTTCTTCCCGCTGATCGCCACCGCGCTCATCTACTTCGCCATCGCCTACTGCCTGACCGCCCTCCTGACTCTCATTGAACTGAAAACGGACCCGCTGCACCGGAAAAGGATTGTCCGCGGCGTGGAGGAGCAATCATGATCACCGTAAAACATCTTTCCAAACGGTTCGACGGAGTCGAAGTCCTGCGCGACGTCAACGCCGAAATCAACAAGGGGGAAGTCATCTCGGTCATCGGCCCCTCCGGAACCGGAAAAAGCACCTTCCTCCGCTGCCTGAACCTTCTGGAAATGCCATCGGGCGGAGAAATCCTCGTGGACGGCGAGAACCTGCTGGCGCCTTCCACCGACATCCTGAAAATCCGCCGGAAAATGGGGATGGTGTTCCAGTCGTTCAATCTGTTCAGCCACCTGATGGTGATCGAAAACCTCATGCTGGGACCGGTCCACCTGCTCAAAACCGGCCGTCAGCAGGCCTACGACGAGGGGATGAGCCTCCTCTCCATGGTGGGGCTTGCGGCAAAGGCGCACGCGTATCCCGAGGAGCTCTCCGGCGGACAGAAACAGCGCGTCGCCATCGCCCGGACTCTCGCCATGAAGCCGGAGGTCGTCCTCTTCGACGAACCGACCTCCGCGCTGGATCCCACCATGGTCAGCGAAGTCCTCGCGGTCATCCGCAAACTCGCGGAAAACGGCATGACCATGATGATCGTCACCCATGAAATGAAGTTCGCAAAAGACGTCTCCACACGGGTGTTCTACATGGACGACGGTGAAATCTACGAGGAGGGAACGCCCCGTCAGGTGTTCGAAACGCCTCAGCGCAGAAAAACACGCGCGTTCATCCACAAGATCCGTTCCTGGGAATATGTCATCGACTCCCCCTCCTTCGACATCTACCGCATGAATGCGGAACTGGAAGAGTTCGCCGCCAGACAGATGCTTTCGCACCGGCGTCTCCACAACCTCCAGCTGGTGATCGAGGAACTCGTCATGAATCTCCTCTTCCCGAAAGCGCAGCACATCGGCATTTCCATCGACATCTCCGAGGAGAACGGCTCCGTGGAAATGCGTTTTCTTTTCGACGGTCCCCCGCGGGATCCTCTCTCGGAAGATTCCGAAGACGGGGAGCTTTCCCGCATGATCCTTCAGAAATTGACTGTCCACACCGGCTTCGGTTCGGAACAGGGCAAACATTACTTAACCCTCCAATTAAAGGAGTCCCAACCATGAAAATCGCAAAAAAACAGGAAGCCGACAGGCTTACGCTCACTCTGGTCCTGAACGGAAGATTGGACACCACCACATCCTCGATCCTTTCGGAGGAAATCACCCCGGACGCCCTTTCCGGAATCAATGAACTGATCATGGACCTCGGCGGGATCGACTATGTATCCAGCGCGGGACTCCGCGTCATTCTCGACGCGCAGAAAAAAATGAACCAGAAAAGCGGCAAGATGGTCTTGACCAAAGTGGCCGGACCCGTGATGGAAGTCTTTGAAATGACCGGCTTCTCGGACATCCTGACGATTGAACGCGCATGAGAGAAACGTTCCAGAAATGGCTGTTCGTCTTCGTTGCGTCGGCCTTTCTGCTGATTTTCGCCCTTTCCTACTATATCCAGACGGATCAGGCGCAGAAATCGGCGGTCGGACTGATTCAACTGAAGATTTCGGATGCGGAACAGCAGCTCATCGCCGCCCGGAACAATCTGGCAAGGATCGAAGATCTCACTCGAAACATAGCAATTTTCAAGGCCCGCACTTTCGCGCGCATTCTCGCGGAACATCCGGAAATCCTTGCCTCTCAGGAAGAACTGGAAAAAACCCGTCTCTTCCTGGGGGTCGATGAAGTCCATGTCTCGGATGGCAAGGGAATCCTGATCGCTTCCGTTCCCGCCGCCTACAAGGGCTACAACATGGCCTCCGCGGATCAGTCCGCCGAGTTCATGCCGGCTCTCACGCGTCCCGATTTCGCGCTGGTCCAGAAACCGCGTGAAAAAGGGATCAACAAGGAACTTTTCCAGTACGCGGGCGTCGCGCGCATCGGCACTCCGGGAATCGTTCAGGTCGGATTCCAGCCGCGCCGCCTTCAGGAAGCCACCCGGATCGCCGACATTCACAATATCGCGAGCGCCTTCCGGATCGGTCTCGAAGGGACCGTCCTGCTCTGCAAGGGCACCCAGGTCATTTCCAGCGGGACCAAGAAACTCTCCTCGGCGCCGATCACCCAGTACGGCGT
>CAZORN010000193.1:3448-5725 GCA_964581935.1 uncultured Victivallales bacterium | reverse complement strand
AAATCAGGGTCAAGGACTTTCAGGAAGCCATGCGCGAACGGATTCTGATCCTGACCGCGATGACCGGCCGCGACAGCTCCCAGTACCGGGAATATATCAGCCAGTCCCTCTTTGAAGAGATGGCGCGCGAGATCGCCGCGAAGAAACTGGGCGTCACCGTGACCAATGCGGAGCTCGAAGAGTTCATCAAGAACAATTTCGCGCTTTTCAAAGGTCAGGACGGCAAGTTTGAACCTTCCCTGTATAAGAAATTTGCGGAAAACGTCCTTGAGCCGGACGGATATACGCTGGCCCAGTTCGAAGGCTTTGTCCGGAAGATGCTGGCGGCCGAAAAACTCACGAAGATGTTTGCCGACGGCGTGATCGTCACTCCCGGAGAACTCGACATGATTGCCGAGCTCCAGCTGGAAAAGTTCAATGCCCGCAAGGTGACCTTCCCCTTCGCTTCCTTCAAGCCTGCCGTCCAGCCCAAGGAAGACGAAGTCCTCGCTTTCTACAAGGCGAACCAGAAGCTGTTCATGACGGCCCCCACGCTCAAGGCCGACATCGTGCGTTTTGCCTATACGGTTCCGCATATCACTCCGTCGGAGCCCACGGTTCAGGCTTACTACAAGGCGCATGAGAGCGAATTCATCAATGACGGCAAGGTTCAGCCTCTCGCTCAGGTCAGGGGAAAGATCGTGGATGCGATCCGCGTCGAGACCGGCAAGCGGCTCGCCGTGGAAGCCGCCAAGACCTTCCGGGATAAGATTTACGACGCCGTTTCCACGGATTCCGTCGAGACCGCCAAGGGCCAGCTCGACCTCTTTGCCTCCATCGCCGCCAAGGATAAGCTTCAGATCATCAAGACGGACTGGTTCACCCCGGATACGAAGGAGATCAAGGGAATCGGAGCCGAGCCCGCTCTGGTCGAGGCGCTCTTCAAGACCAATCCCACCCATACCCCGCTTCTCCGGACAAGTCTCGTCGGAGAGAACGGCGTATATGTCGCCGCTTCGACCGCGTTCCAGCCGTCCCGCGTGGCGGACTTCGCCGATGTGAAAGGAAAAGCCCAGGAACTTCTTCTGGCTGAAAAATCCAGACAGGCCGCGAAGGAAGTCGCCAACGATTTCGCCCACAAGGTCATGGCTCATAAGGATCCCGCCGCGGCTCTTGAAACACTCGCGAAGAATTCCAAAGGCGTTGTCACGAAACTGCCGGAGTTCACGCGTGAAACCCGTCCGGAAGATGATCCTGTCGCCGCTTTCGCGATGCAGGTGGGTTCCTCTCTGGCGGACAAGACCCTTTCCTCCGCCGAAGCCGGTCCCGATTCCATGATTCTGGTATTCCTCGACGGGCGCAAGCTTCCGACCGCTGCCGAAAAAGCCGCCATGACCAAACAGCTGGAAGGACTGCTCCAGTATTCCAAGCAGATGGTTCAGCAGAGTTCCCTCCTCAACTGGATCAGCGCCAACTCCTCCAACAACAGCAAATAATACCGGAACGGCTTCCGGTATTCCGGATTCGGGGAAATGAAACCTTCACTTGAAGCATTTCATTTCCCTGCTTTTTTTGTGTGGAAGGCTGTGCCGGTGACCGGAGGGAAACAGCGGCAGGGGGCTCCCGATGCTCTGCATCGAATTTGAAGTGGAAAAATGCGTCAGCATTTTTTCTGGTCAAGGGCGTTGCCCTTGTCGCGGTCCAGCGCCGATGCGCCGGTCGTGCAAAGCACGAAATCCCGATACCCCGAATGCTCTGCATCGGAAAAGTTCATTTCTGTCCGATGGGATATTCCCGGATGATTCCGGCGGGGTTGCCGGCGATGATGACGTTGTCCCCGAAAACTTTTGTGACGACGGAACCGGCGCCAATGATGCAGTGATTTCCGACTCCGGACTTTCCCGTGAAAACGGTGCTGTCGCCGATGAATACATCATTTCCGATTTTTGGAACTTCATTATAACTTCTTGTGAATCTGACATTTCCGTAGACGGAAACCTGTTCTCCTATGGTCATGTCTTCCGTGAAAAGGATTCCATGCGGATGCGGAATCCGCAGTCCTCCGCCGATGCGGATGCGTCTGGCGAATTCCAGTCCGTGGGCATGATAAAGCCACCGGAAGGGCAGAAAAGTCGGCAGATGATGTTTTTCCAGCCAGAGAAAGATCCGAATCCAGATAACCGCGTTGAAAGGCACCGGCAGAATCAGCGCTTTCATCAATCCCCCCCAATGGATTCCGTTTGCCTTGCAATCCATCCGAAAAACGTTACTCATAACAGCTTTCCTCCGAATTGTGAT
>CAZORN010000193.1:0-3348 GCA_964581935.1 uncultured Victivallales bacterium | reverse complement strand
ATGACGTTTTTCCGGAGGGAGCGGACCGTTTCGCGGGCGATGACCTTCCCGCCGATCGCGGCCTGAACCGCGATCTGGAACTGGTGCATCGGGATGGCGGCGGCCAGCCGTTCGGCCAGCATCCGCCCCCGGGAATAGGCGTGATCCGTGTGGACGATCGTTGCGAAGGCATCCACGGGATCGCCGTTGACGAGCATGTCGAGCTTGACGAGCTTGTCTGGCTGATACCCGGCTGGTTCGTAGTCCATGCTGCCGTAGCCGCGGGTGATGGACTTGAGCTTGTCATGGAAATCGATGAGAATTTCGTGCATCGGGATGCGGGCGGTCAGCATGACGTGACGTGCGTCCACGTTTTCCGTATTGGTGCAGATGCCGCGCTTCTGCATGATCAGATTCATGATGTCCCCGATATACGCGGTGGGCGACATGATCTTGGCGTTGATCAGGGGCTCCTCGATCCGTTGGATCTGGGAGGGGTCCGGGAGATGGACCGGGTTGTCCACCAGGATCATGCTTCCGCTATTCAGGTAGACCTGGTAAATCACGCTCGGGTAGGTGGCGATGATGTCCATGTTGTATTCACGGCGGAGACGTTCCTGAATGATTTCCATGTGGAGGAGTCCGAGAAATCCGCAACGGAATCCGAAGCCGAGGGCGGCGGATGTTTCCGGCTGGTATTGGAACGCGGCGTCGTTGAGCTGGAGCTTGGCCATGCTGAATTTGAGCTGTTCGTAGTCAGCGGTGTCGATCGGATAGATGCCGCTGAAGACCATCGGACGGATTTCCTGGAATCCGGGAAGAGGTTCCTTGCAGGGATTCAGTGTCTCGGTGACGGTATCCCCGATTTTCGTATCGGAGGGACTCTTGATGTTCGGGATGATATAGCCGACCGATCCGGCGGAAAGGGTATCCTGCGCCTTCATTTCAGGAGTGAAGACTCCGACTTCCTTGATTTCACTTTCGAGGCCGGTGCTGAAGAGGCGGAGTCTGCTGCCGCGCTTGAAGGAGCCCGAGAAGACGCGGACGTATGTGACCACTCCGCGGTAGGCGTCGTAGATGGAGTCGAAGATCAGGGCGCTGGCGGGGGCCTGTCTGGAACCGGTTGGAGGAGGAATCAGGCGGACGATGGCCTCGAGGACCTCGGGAATGCCGATGCCTTCCTTGGCGGAGACGCAAATGGCTTCCTCGCGCGGGATGGCGAGAATTTCCTCCAGCTGTTCGAGACACATGGGCACATCGGCGGCGGGGAGATCGATCTTGTTGATGACGGGGATGATGCGTAATTTATGCTTGAAGGCGAGGTTCACGTTGGCGACCGTCTGGGCCTGGACTCCCTGCGTTGCGTCGATGATCAGCAGGGCTCCTTCACAGGCGGAAAGCGAGCGGCTGACCTCGTAGGAAAAGTCGACGTGCCCCGGGGTGTCGATCAGGTTCAGTTCGTATTCCTGTCCGTCGGCGGCGGTGTAAGGCATCCGGACGGGATGCGCCTTGATCGTGATGCCGCGTTCCTGCTCCAGGTCCATGGCGTCCAGAAGCTGTGCGTGGACCAGATCGCGCGCTTCGATCGTGTGAGTGGCCTCGAGAAGCCGGTCCGCCAGAGTGGACTTTCCGTGGTCGATATGGGCAATGATGGAAAAATTGCGAATTCTAGTCAGTTCAGCCATATTGGAGTTTCCGTTTCCGTGTTGTTGTCAGCCCGGTAATGTACTCCGGCAATGGTGTTTTTTCCAATGCTTCCCGTAAAAAATCGGCTATTATTGATTGAATCCGCAGGCGAGGATGCCGTCGTAGGTGGCGGCGTAGCGGATCACGTTCCTGCCGTCGGCGCGGCGTTCCCATGCGAGCGGAACGCGCGGGCAATGATGGCGCAGGAGCTGTGCCTTGAAGGAGTCCAGCCAGATTTTTTCGGCTTCTTCGGCGGAGACATCCTCCGCGAGGGAGTTGGAATCGTCGGGGAGGGGTATTTCCGTGTGCCAGATGGTGTTCCGGACATGGATGACGTTATCGTCGTCGTAAAGGATCCGGGAAAGCGCCCAGGAATCTTCCGTCAGCAGTTTGTTGGAGATTTCCGGCCAGTCGTTTTCCTTGATGTCCTCTTCCACGGAATCGATGGAGTCATGGACCATCTCGGAAGCGTCCTGGGAATTTTCCGCGAAACCGTTTTCAAGGAGTGCGATGGAAAGCGTTTCGGGAGTGATCTCTCCGCGGAGTTCGGTGAATGGCTTCAGGAGTTCCAGCTGTTCGTCCCGGGAGAGGGGACCGTCGGTTTTCTCCACCTTGCAGGGATTGATGATGTAGAGGGCCGATCCGTTGCTTTTGACCAGGATATGTTCCATGGACAGATCGTGCTGAACAGCCGAAGCGGAGGAGAAGGCGACAAGCAATTTCGTCAGGTTGGCGACGAACTCCCTCCGGAGCGCGGTGTTGTGGGTGGCGGTCCGGAACCAGTATTCGAGGGCGGTCACGGTGTCCGGAATTTCGACGGAAAGCGTCATGGACTCCGTTCCGTTTTTCGCCCAGCCCGGATATTCGGCACAGGGAAGGCCGAGAGAACGAAGAAGCTCCGCCGATTCGTAGAGCAGTTTTGCCTTGTTGGAAAAGAAGGCGATCAGGTGCTCCTTGAGCCCGCTGGGGGAAAAGTGTTTGACATAATAAATGCGTTTCTGAGAGTCCTGAACCCGGAATACCCGGGTGTTCTCATCCACTCTGACCGTGTATTTCGCTTCAACTTCATGGAGTACATGAAACCAGGGAACGAGGCGCGACTCATCGTCAATGCACCAGTCCCAGTCTTCCAGCGTGACTGTATTTTCTTTCATAAGTCTTTTCCGGATCGGTTCCGAACCGGAAGAAATCCTTCTAGTTCCCGCCGCTCCCGACCGCGCAATCCTTTCCGGGAATGGGAGGAGTCCGGCGGTGGGTGAATATCAGACGAGAACCTTGGTGGTTTCCGGGTCGAAGAGATGGGCCGTGGAAAAAATCAGGGGAAGCGAAAGGGTCTCGCCGACCTTGACCTGTTTGTGCGCGTTGACGCGCGCAATGCAGGAGGCTCCCCTTTCCGTGACGGCGTCCAGATAAAGATAGGTTTCCGCGCCCATGGGCTCGATCACTTCCACGCGTGCTTGAATGAGCGGTGCGTTGACGCCGTCTTCCGCCCGTTCTGAGCCGATGTCTTCCGGACGGATTCCGAAGAGGATGTCTTTCTCGACATACTTCTCGGCCGTGCTTTTCCAGGCTTCGGGAAGATTGATCGCCATGTTGTCGTTCTTGAAGATCAGTTCGTTGTTGATCCTCTGGATGCTTCCCTTGAAAATGTTCATCGGGGGCGTTCCGATGAATCCGGCGACA
>CAZORN010000192.1:0-5762 GCA_964581935.1 uncultured Victivallales bacterium | reverse complement strand
GCGCTGAACCGTCTGCCGCCCGCCTCGAAGCCTGCGGCTCCGGCTCCCGCCGTGGTTCCGGCGAAAGCCGTTCCCGCCGTGAAGTGAGGTGATTTCCTTTGCCGAGTCTCAGCAGAAGCCGGGAGTCTCTGATTCGTTCGCTTGCCTCGCGACACGGACGTAAAGGAAGTCCTTATTGTCTCTGCGACGGGCCCCGCGCCTCGCGTGAAATCCTGACGCTTCACCCCGAACTGGTGGAAGAGGTGATCCTTCGGGACGGGACATCCGCGCCGGAGGGACTCCCGAAAGAGCCTGTCGTTTTGCCGTCCGCCGATTTTGAACGGATTTCCAGCACGATCCATTCTCAGGGAATTCTGCTTCTTGTCCGGCGTCCCGAAAAGATTTCCCCGGACGCTCCTGTGAAGGACCCGTTTGCGTTTGTTCTGGACCGGATCGGGGATCCGGGCAACTTCGGCACGATTGTGCGGACGGCCCGCGCGGTCGGTCTGCGTCAGCTCTGGATGACGGAAGGATCCGTGGATCCGTATTCGGACAAGTCGGTCCGCTCCGCTTCGGGGGCTCAGTTCGCGGTGGAAATCCGGGAACACGGATCGCTTGAGGAACTGTTGTCCGTGTTGCGCGCCCGCGGATTTGAACGGGTCTACAGGACCTCTCCGGCGTCCGGCCGGAATGTGTTTACGGAAAAAACTCTTTTTGAAAACAGCGTGATCGTTCTTGGAAACGAAGGCGCCGGGGTAGGGGGGATACCCGGCGCGCTGGACTTGAATATTCCCATGCCCGGCGATGCGGAGTCTTTGAATGTGGCGCAGGCGGCGACGGTGATTCTTTTTGAACACGTGCGGCGCATGTCCCTCGCCTGAACGGTGCAGCATGGATTATCAGAACAAGAAATTTGAGCCGGGCGACCGGTCCGATCCCTCCGCGCGGAAAAAGAAGACGGTCCGCGTGGCTTCCGTTCCGACCGTGAAGCTGGGGCCGGAAGTTGTCCACTCCGACCTGCCCGCCGTGATGAAGCCCCGCGAAGGCAACAAATACAATTACCGCAGGACCATCGGCCGGGGCGGCATGAAGATGGTGCTTCAGGTCTATGACAACGACACGATGCGCGATGTCGCCATGGCGCTTCTTCCGGATGTCTCCACGCGTTCCAGACGAGAGCTCGAGCAGTTCCTGAAGGAAGCGCGCATCACGGCCAGTCTGGAACATCCGAATATCGTCCCCGTGCACGACATTGGCGTGGATTCCGCGGGCTCGCCCTTCTTCACAATGAAGCTCCTCAGCGGAGAGACTCTCGCCTCCATCCTGAAACGTCTGGAGGAAGGAGATCCCGAGGCTCTGAAGAACTACAGTTTCGAAACCCTGATGCGCATCTATCAGCGGATCTGCAACGGAATGGCGTTTGCCCATTCCAAAGGAGTGATCCACCTCGACCTGAAACCGGAAAACATCCAGATCGGAGAGTTCGGCGAAGTGCTGATCCTGGACTGGGGGCTGGCCCGGAAGATCCGTCCGCAGCCGCTCGCCAAGAACGTCGCTTCCCCACAGGCGACCCAGAAGATCCGCAGCATTTCCCCGGACGAGGAGGTCAAGGGGACGCCCGGCTACATGGCCCCGGAACAGATCGAAGGCAAGAACAAGCTAAGTTCCTATTACACGGATATTTATGCGCTCGGGGGCATTCTCTACGCGATGGTGACTTTCCACGATCCGGTCAAGCACGGAGACATCCGGCAGATGCTCCGTGACACTCTCAGCGGGAATATCGAGCGTCCGAGCCGGCGCGTCAACGGAAGGGAAATTCCGTATGGGATCGAAGCCGTGATCCTGAAGGCGATGAGCCTGGACCCGAAGGACCGCTATTATTCCGTCCGCGATCTCCGCGACGAGGTGATTTCCTTCATCGACGGTTTTGCGACCAAGGCGGAGAAGGCCGGACCGGTCAAACGCGCCGTCCTTTTTGCAAAACGGCACAAGCGTTCCCTGATCTCGGGCGGAGTGATCCTGATCCTTTCGATTCTTCTGAGCCTTGCGTTCCTGCGGGAGGCCTACAGCGCACGAAGCTCGTGGATTCCTGTATGCGACCTTGAATTCAGCTCTCCGGAAGCCGTCAAGCGAAGTCTCTCCGATGTCGTTTTCCGGGGAATGGATTTTCAGGAACAGCCCTCCGGATGGAAAGTCATTCCCGGACGCGGAGTCAACGCGGAACCGCTCCAATGGATGTGGTTCCGGGACAACTTCCCGGAGAATGTGAAAGTCCGCCTGATCGTTTCCATGTCCAAGGATTCCAGAGGCATCGAGATATGCATGGCCGCGCCGAAAGGCGAGAAACCGTTTTCCTTCCGTGACTTCGCCTCCTGTTCATTCTGGGTGGAAGGATATGCGAAATATCCTGAGATGATTTTCAGGTCGCCTCATTTCTTCGCCCCTGAACTGCTGGCGGTTTCCGCAAAGGATCCAACGGACAAGCCGGTTTTCGTCATCGAGGCGGTGCATGAGGACGGCGGGCTCGCCCTCCGGGTCAACAACCGGGATGTCCTCACAACGCAGGACCCGTTCTCGCTGAAAGGAAACGGTCCGGTTTCCATCGGGGTGCGTTCCATCGGGCCGGGCGTCCGTTTTCGCCGCATCATGGTCTACCGTCTCGCCACCCCGGAAAGGACCACCCCTCTGCTGTCCGGGGAAACCCTACAGGCCGAACGTCTCTACGAAAGGGCGGTGAACCGTTTCCTGATGGTGGAGGAGAACCATCCCGGAGGCCCGCTGGCGTCCGAGGCTCTGACGAAGGCTTATCTCACGGCGGTTTCGAAGCTGGAGCCGGGGCTGAAACGGGATGAATACTGTCTGGAGATCAAGAAACGCATCGCGCGGGGATATCCGGACTTCAATCTCGCACTGCTGATGGAGGCCGATGCATGCGCCGCATGGGAAAACAAGGATTATGCCCTTGCCGTGGCTCTGATGAAACGGATTTTCGAGACGAATCCGGACACCCGCGTGATTTCCGCGATCCTCAGCCTTCCCCATTCTCCGCTTCCTCCGGAAACCGCAAACGCGCTGTTCAATCTGATCCGCTGTTCCCGAGAGATCGAAACGCTGGATCTTTCCAATTACGGACTGACCTCTCTCTGGGGGATTTCCGGGATGCGGCTCCGGTCGCTGGACTGTTCCGGAAACGAACTCGAAAATCTCGACGGACTCAAAGGAATGCCGCTCCTGTCTCTCAACTGTTCCCGGAACAAGCTATCCGACCTCGCCATACTGAAGGGGATGCATCTCCGTTTTCTGGACTGTTCCTCGAACAGTATCCTTTCTTTCGATGCGCTTGACTCCATGCCGCTGGAACGCCTGAACGCCAAAGGAAATCCCGGAAGCATTCAGGAGGTTCTGCCGTCGCTCAAACACCTCCGCGTCAGGGAGCCTTGAGAAATTCCGGAAAGGAGAAAACGGTCATGCCTTCGTTAAGCCTGCCTGAAATCAGCTCCATTCATGCGGTCATGTTCGAGACCCGCTGGGCATCCGCTTTCCACAAGACTCCGGCGTATGAACTGCTTCATGTCCTCGATGGCCGTTTTGAACTCACTTACGAGGACGGACGCCGTTTTCCCGGCGCGAAAGGCGACACCTTCCTCGTCTATCCCAATACGCCTCACGAAGATATTTTCGAGTTCAAAAAGGATCTCAAGATCCTGGTGATCCATTTCAGCTGGCCGGACAGGGAAGAGCTCCTGAACAAAATCGACAACGCCCGGATCAACCGGATTCCCACCAATATCCGTTCCGAACTCCGCTGGACTTTCGAGCACATGCGGAACGATCTCGCGGACGGAGAACTGGAGCGCACTCTGGACAACGCCCGGCTGATGACGGCCCTGCTGCTGATCCACAAGGGACTGTTTCTCCTTCAATCCCCGGCTACGGAGATTGTCTCCACGCACGAGCTCATCCTTGCCGCCCAGGATTACGTGAAACGCAATTACGGGAATCGGCTGACTCTCGACGGCATCGCCGCCTATCTGAAGGTTTCCCCCTGTTATCTTTCACGTCTATTCAAGCAGGAGTGCTGCTTCAATCTCTTTGAATACATCGCGGAAGTCCGCATCGACGAGGCTAAAAAACTCCTCCGGGACGGTCAGTTCCTTGTCTCTGAAGTGGCTTCCCGGACCGGTTTTGAAAATCCAAATTACTTTGCGAAAATCTTCCGGAAAAAAGCGGGGTGTCCGCCCGCAAAATTTCGATAGGTCAATATCGTTTCCATAATGGCAATATATTGCTATTCTCCGGCGTTGCAACTGTCGCTTCAAGATCGTATAATGAATGTGACAGGAACGGAAATGAAGTCTTCGTTCCAGTCTCTTCATGCGAACCAAACCAGACAGGAGTGGACAAAAAATGAGTAACGAACTGGCAATTTACGGGGGCGCGCCGGCGCTTCGGACGAGTGAAGTCAAGAACTGGCCGCCGATCGACGCCATCGACGAAAAGCTCGTGATGGAAGCCCTTCACCAGACCAATCACGCCCGCGGTCCCCAGAATCTGGCGTTTGAAAAGGAATTCGCCGAGTGGAACGGCAACAAATACGCCCTCTTCACCAACAGCGGCACGGCTGCACTCCACATGTGTCTCGTCGGATGCGGCATCGGCGCGGGCGACCATGTCCTCGTGACCGCCTATACCTGGAGCTCCAGCGCCACTTGCATCCTGCATCATGACGCGATTCCGATTTTCGTGGACATCAATCCCGACACCTTCCTGATGGATCCGGACAAGATCGAAGCGGCCATCACGCCCCGTACCAAGGCGATCGTCGTGGTCCAGCTTCACGGTCTCTGCGACGACATGGACAAGATCAACGCCATCGCGAAAAAGCACAATCTGGCGGTGATCGAGGACGCCTGTCAGGCGCACGGAGCCCTCTACAAAGGCAAAAAGGCCGGAACGCTCGGACATTGCGCGGCGTTCTCCCTCAACCAGAACAAGTGCCTCTGCTCGGGCGAAGGCGGCATTTTCGTCACCGATGACCAGAAAATCTTCGAGAATGCGGCCAAGCTCTGGAGCTTCGGCGAAACCTCGCGTCCGGAACAGAGCCGCGACTATCACGCCTACGCCCTCGGCTGGATGTACCGCAACAACGAAATCACCGCCGCTTTCGCACGCGCCCAGCTCTCCAAGTATGACTACTATTTCAAGACCTGCTGCGACAACGGAAACTATCTGGCGGAAAATCTCAAGGGAATCAAGGGCCTCCTCCTTCCTTACGTGCCCGAAGGCTGTGTCCACAACTGGTACAACTTCAATCTCCGGATCGATTTCAAGGCGATCGGTTTCACCGGCAACGAACAGGAAAAAATCCGGTTCCGCGACGCCGTGGCCGCCTCGATCGTGGCGGAAGGAATCCGGGCCGCGGTCTGGCAGCGTTTCATCCTGCCGGAAATGACCGTCTTCCAGGCGAAGAACGCTTACGGACACGGCTATCCCTGGAGCATTCCCGGAGCGGACGAAGGCGTGGATTATACGCCGTCCCGTTTCCCCTGCGCCCTGGAATACAGCCGCAAGCACATTTCCGTGGTCCAGACCCTCCGGGCTCCGAACGGGCTCGACATCGCCGAAAAGGCGGCCGAAGGCATCCGCAAAGTTTTCACGAATCTTGACAACATCGACGTCGAACGCATTGAAAATATCGTCAAGGCGAAAAAATAACAGGGAGAATCCATCATGGGCGAGTTGAAAATCGGCTGGGCGACACGGGATGTTTCCACGGACAA
>CAZORN010000191.1:0-5772 GCA_964581935.1 uncultured Victivallales bacterium | reverse complement strand
TGGCTCTTCTGATTTTCGCCATGGCCGCGGTCAACTGGAAGATCTACCGCTCCGCATTCCTGGACGCCTTTGAAAAAACATCCGGCGAAAAGGGATACTGACCTTTCCGCCGGGCGTTGGATTTCACGGATTGAGTTGGATCAATACTGGATGTCCGGAAGAATGGGATCGTAGCGCGGGTGTTCCACCTTGGGAACCCGCAGACCCCCCGTCCGGTAGATGGCCGGGGGCGCGTCGCACTCGAAGTTCAGCACCGGACAGAACCTTTTTTCCAGCGATTCCGGGAGATGCACGACGACGCGCTGGTCTTCCTGCGCGAACTTCAGGTCCCCGACGTTTTTCACCGTGACGCGGCGAACTTTCACCTGCAATCCCGTGAGCGTGTAAACCGGTCCCGGCCAGTAGGCCATCGTCAGGAACAGGTGGTTTCCGGACGCCGTGAACGTTCCCTGATGGTCCCAGTCGCCGCGGTCGCCCGGCTTGGGCAGAATCGGGCTGAGCGGCATCGGTTCGCAGTCCGTGACCGCTTCCTCGCCGCCTTCCCGGAGCCAGTCGCCGACCGTCCGGATGATCTTCACGGATTCCTCCGGGATGGATCCGTCGCCGCGCGGTCCGATATTGAGCAGGATATTGCCGCGGCCGGACGCCGCCGTCAGCAGCATTTTCACCACATCGAGGGGGGACTTCCAATTGTCGTCTCCGGCATGGAAGCCCCAGTGGTCGTTCAGCGTGAGGCAGGCTTCCCACGGACGCCACGGATTCGGGGCGGTCAGATGCTGTTCCGGCGTTCCGAAGTCGCCCGGCAGACAGTTCCGTCCGTTGAACAGCAGGTGAGGCTGGATCGCGCGCATCGTCTCATTCATTCTCACCGCCTGCCACTGGTGCTGGTTGAAGGGCCACCAGCCGTCATACCACAGAATGTCGATCGGGTTGAACTTTTCGACCAGTTCGGTCAGCCGGGCGAACGTGTTGCGGATGAAGATTTCGTAGTCCGCCGAATTTTCCAGCGCATCCACCGCGTCGGGACGGTCATGCCAGTTGTTGAGGCTGTGATACAGCCCGATTCCGAGTCCGTGCTTTCGCGCCGCTCTCACGATTTCCGCCGTCAGGTCGCGTCCGCACGCGTTGACCGAGTTGAATTTCGTCAGTGCGGTTTCATACAGGCGGAATCCTTCGTGGTGCATCGTGGTGAACACGAGGTATTTCATGCCGCCGGCCACGGCCAGTTCGCAGATTTCGTCCGCGTTGAATTTTTCCGGGTTGAACCGGGCCGCCAGCTTTTCGATTTCCGTCGGCTGAATCTGTTCCCGGTTCATGACCCATTCGCCGCGCGCAAGCTGGCTGAACAAGCCGTAGTGGACGAACATTCCATAGCGGAGTTTCGTGAAATCGTTGATGTTCATTGTTTTCTTTCCATTCAGGGTTTGAGTCCGATTCCGACGTTCAGGATGTGTTCGATCAGGGGCGCGGGATCCTCCAGACCGTGCGGATGGTGGCCGCCCGGATGACGGAACACCTTCAGTTTTCCGCCTCCGAGTCCGCGGTAGTTTTTTTCAAGGACATCGATATTTTCCGTGGAGGGGACCACCGTGTCATCGACGCCTGCCGTATGCACAAGCGGGATTCCGGCCTTGATGAACGGGCGCAGATTGTCCACGGGATTTCCCGTCCATGCCAGCGCTTCCGCTTCGTTTTTGAACTCATAATCCCGGATCAGCTTGGCCCAGTCGTCCTTGCTCCCGATCCCGGTGCCGCGTCCCGCCGGCCAGCTCCTGAAATCGCAGACCGCGTTGTCCCCGTAGACGCACGCGACCTTGTCGAGGTTCCGCGAGCCCCAGTTGTAGATGTAAAGTCCGCCGCGGCTCAATCCGAGAAGGATCACTCTTTCGGCAAAGCCGTAATTTTCATAAAGTTCCTTATAGAACACGTCGAAATGCTTCATTGCGTTCGGGCATCCGAACGTGTTGCCAACGCTCATGAAGGCCAGATAAAATCCCCGTGCAAGCATTTCCAGCTCGAATTTCGGAAACGCCTCGAAGAATTCCGCCTTCCATACCCACTGTTTCCCCGGACGCGGAGTCTTCGGTTCGACGATCTTGCATTTGCAGCCGTCGAGCTCGAAGTCGTGCATTCTGAAGCCGTGATAGTCCGACACCGTTCCGAGTTTTTCCAATGGCTTTCGGCTTGTTTTCATTTTCTTTCCCTTCCCCTGTCCCGTGCTCCGGGTTTTTTCCATGAAATCCGGAAATGTCCGGAATCAATAATATACGATTGCCCGGTCCCGATTGCAAGTCATTCCGTCTTCTGCCGGAACCATTTCGGCATTCCTTCCGCGCGCAGACGGACAACCTTCTCCTGCCGGAGCCTGAGAATATCCTCCCGTGTCCTCCCGAGGTCCGGATCGGAGTAGGGGACGCCCGCCGTGGAACGGGTCGCGATCAGACGCTCCTTTTCAGGCAGAGACTCCAGATGCGTCTGCGGACTCAAGGCCGCCACGATTCCTCCGCGCTTGCGTCCGAACGGTTTGCTTTCGCAGACGAGGAATCCGTTTTCCAGCAGGGCCCCGATGAACGGATAGGCGGACGAATAGGTCGCCAGAAGCGCGTCCGGCTTCATCCGATGTTTCAGCGCGGCGAGGAATTCAAGCGTCCAGAGTTCCGGGTTGGTCTCCGGAGAAAAGCCGTCCAGGAAAATCGCGTCGAACGGAGCCTCCGCCGGGAGCGTTTTCCGGGCGTCTCCAAAACGAAGCTCAAGGCGGAAGCGGTCGGTTTCGTACACGGAATGTTCCGCGACGGCGTCCAGCAGCGCCCGATCCGGATGTTCCGGCAGCTGTAGTGCGGCCTTCAACACATTCGGGTCCGCCTCCAGCGAAACCACGGACAGCCGCCCCTGCGGGATTTCCCGCGCAAGTTTCGCCAGCGCGGATGCGTTGAAGCCCATTCCGAACCCGATGTCGAGAATCCGGAGTTCTTCGCCTTGCCCGAGACGTTCCGCGATCCGGCACGGCTCGATGTATTTTTTGACGGATTCCGTGAGCGCGCCCGCCGTGGAATGGAAATACTGCCGGTAGCCCGGATGATACAGCGTGTAGGAACCGTCTCCGGTCCGCGGTGCGAATTCAAAAGGAACCTCGCTGGTCCCCTTCTCGAAATACCGGAGGAACATTTCCCGGAACTGTCCTTTTTTCATCCACCAGCGCGGCGCGAGGATCTCTTCCGCCGGGGCGTCGGCGCTCAGGCGCATGACCGAAACATTTTCCGGCAGACGTTCCAGAAACAGCGCCAGTTCCTGCGCGTATTCGTATTCGTTCAGGGGCTTGACAAGACCGTCGTGGAGCATTTTCGCCATCGGCGTTCCCCGGAGGATCATCAGATGGTGGCATTTGACCGCCTGGAACGGCAGTTTCGCCAGTTCGTCGGCGGTATGAAGAAAATTGGCGCGGGTTTCGCCGGGCAGCCCGAGAATCACGTGTGCGGCGCACCGGATGTTGTATTCTTCCAGATGGAGAACGGCGTTCCGCGCGTCGGCGAAGATGTGTCCGCGCCGGATGAGTTTCAAGGTGGCGTCGTTCGCGGTCTGGACTCCGAGTTCGATCCACAGCTCATACCGTTGGTTCAATTCGGAAAGATATTCAAGGCATTCGGGTTCGAGACAGTCCGGGCGCGTGGCGATCACGAGCGCCTTGTAGTCCGCCGTATTCAGCGCTTCCGAATACAGCGAACGCAAGGTCTTCACGTCCGCGAAAGTGTTGGTATACGCCTGAAAATAGGCCAGATACGGACCGTTGGAACCATAGCGTTCCCGGACGTATTCCTTTCCGCGGGCGGCCTGTTCCGCAAGGCTCATGCCGGATTCCAGATGGCGGGCCGCCGAACCGTCCTCAGAACAGAAGGCGCAGGGACCGGTTCCGTCGGCGCGGTTGGGACACGACAGTCCCAGATCGAACGGAATCCGGTGAAGCGGCGTTCCGAAACGTTCCTCGAGAAGATCGCCGAAAAAGCGGATCCGCCTCATTCCCGGGCCGGAAGCAGCTTCTGCGTGGCGTGGAGACGCTCAATGGCGGGCGCGGCGCCGTCCTCGGCGCGGAACACCGACGTCCCCGCGACAAGCATGTTCGCTCCCGCGGCGACCACCAGCTTCGAGGTTTCGCCGTCGAGTCCTCCGTCCACCTCGATGTGGATTCTCGGATTCGCCTTGTTGGCCATTTCCCGGAGTTCCGCGATCTTCGGAATCATGTCCGCCATGAAGGATTGTCCGCCGAATCCGGGCTCGACCGACATCACCAGCACCAGATCGACTTTGTCGAGAATTTCCGCCAGTGCCGAGGCCGGGGTTTTCGGTTTCACGGAGACGCCCACCGAGGCGCCCGCGTCGCGGATCGCCGCGATCACCGCCAGCGGATCGTTGTCGGACTCGATATGGAACGTGATGTGATCCGAGCCCGCCGCCACGAACGGCTTCACATATTTAATGGGGTCGGTCAGCATCAGGTGCGTGTCGAACGGCATGGAGGAATGCTTCCGGATCGCCGCGATGATCGGCGGGCCCATCGTCAGGTTCGGCACGAAATGGCCGTCCATGATGTCCAGATGGAGCAGATCGGCTCCGGCTTCCTCGATCCGCTGGATTTCCTCCGCCAGTTTGGAAAAATCGGCGGCCAGCAGGGAGGGCGCCACAAGAATTCTGCGGGAATCGAATTCAGACAGCAGTTTTTTCATTTTTGTCCTTTTCTCCGGGGTGATATTTACGGTTGCAGTCCAGCCAGCGGCGGTGAGCCCACAGCCATTGGTCGGGATATTTACGGAGCGTCTTTTCGATCAGTTCGGTGTAAAGTTGAGTCACCGTCTTGATGTCGGCTTCCTTGTTGCCGGTCGGTTTGTAGATGAGCGGGCCGTGCCCGGTGAGCTTGAAGTGGAAATCGTCGTCCAGACGGACCAGCACCGTGCAGAGAATCGGGATTCCCGTTTTCAGGTGAAGCAGCGAAGGCGTCATGTGCGCCCGCGCCGGATGCCCGCAGAAGGTGACTTCGACTCCTTCCTTGCTGGAGGCGTGCTGGTCGGAAACGATCGCGATGGATTGGTGCGAGTTGAGCGCGGTCAGCAGGGGCCGCACTCCCTTTTCCTTGGAGACCGTCGTATGCCCGTTCGTTCCGCGCCGCGAGTAGAAGAAATTCCCGATCAGCTCGTTTTCCAGCGGACGCATGATCGAGCACAACGGATTCCGCGTGACCATGCTGAAGGCGGTTCCGGCCAATTCCCAGTTCCCGAGATGCGCGGACGCCAGAATCACCGGCGTGCATTCCCTGTCGTAGCTGAGGTAATCGGCGAAGCCTTTGTCGTCTTCCTCAATGGCGATGTATTTCTTATAGTTTTCCGTCGTGACGATCTGGGGGAACTTGATGATCTCCACGAACACCTTCACCATGTGCTGAAAATTGAGTTTTGCCAATGCTTTTGCTTCGGACCGCGTGGCGCGGATTCCACTGTGAAGAATGTGCGTGACCGCGCGGTTCCGATGTTTGAAATCGAGGTGGTAAATGGTTGAACCCGCGAACCGGGCCAGGGCATATGCCTGTTTCAGACTCAGTTTTTCGATCAGTGTGACAACTGTCTTGAGAACGGCGAATTCCGCCTTCTTGATCCACATCGGCTTTTGTTTTTTAGGCTTCTTTCCCATGGGAAAATCGTTTCTCCTCCGGACATTTGAAGAGAAGAATATAACTCCCATTTCTGATTTTTTCCAGCCGGGAACCCATCTTTGTCCATGAAAAGT
>CAZORN010000190.1:0-5774 GCA_964581935.1 uncultured Victivallales bacterium | reverse complement strand
CCGAACTCCATCACACGGAGGAGAATTTCCTCTCCATCCTCATCGACGACCTTTATTTCGAGCACAACCATTCACTCGGAATGGAATTCGCCACCATTGTCCGCTGCATCATCGGGAGACTGCTTGGCAACCATGTCGACACAAAATGACGTCCCCGCTCCGGAACGTTTCACTCTCAGCGCCGATCCCTCCGCGGAGGCGCTGCTGACCGAAACCGTCAAAGAACTGAGGGAGGACATCGCCCACCTTCCATCCGCATCTTCCATCCGCGCCGTCCTCCTCGGCGGCGGCTACGGACGTGCCGAAGGCGGCGTTTTCCGGACTCCGGACGGAGCCTCGCACCTTTACAATGACATGGACTTCTTCGTCATCTCGAAGAACATCTCCGCCGCCTGCCGGAAGGAGATCGACGCCGAACTCAATACGCTCCGCGGAAAATGGGCCGGCAAACTCGGCATCGATGTGGATTTCAGCCGCTCAAGAACACAAGCGTCGCTCCGGGACGTCTCCCATACCCTGATGTTTCAGGAACTCCAGGCCGGGCACCGTCTGGTGTTCGGGACGCACGATTCTTTCGCCCTGCTGCCCAAACCCGATTTTTCGGCCATTCCCTTTTCCGAAGGAGCCAGACTCCTGATGAACCGCGGAGCCGGTCTGCTCCTGGCCTGGCCCCTTCTCCGGGCAAAAAAGGAACTCGACGGAGAGCAGAATGATTTTGTCATCCGCAACATCTACAAGGCGGTCTTCGGATGCGGCGATGCCATGCTGATCCGCCGCAAGCTCTACTGCGCCGGAATCGAAGCACGGCTCGCTCGCCTTGAATCCCTTCCGGACCTGCCGGAAGACCTCCCCGCCCTCTACAGGGAAGCTCTTGCCTTCAAATCGCGCCCCTACAGGGACGGACGGGAAATCCTCCTCGAAAAATGGACCGTCGCCAGGTCCCTCTGGCTCCGGACAGTCGCCTCGTTTTTTCTTGGAAACGCCAGCGAAAAAACGGACGCAGCCGCCATTCCCTCCGCGATTTTATCCTCCTCCCTTGCGCAAGAAGGCACCCCTCTGAAAAACATCCTCCTCAACGGACTCGCCTTCCGCCTCGGATTGAGGGGAATCCGCTGGTTCTCCCACCCCCGCAAGGTCTTATTGTCAAACCTTTATATTTTCCTGCTTGCAATTCCCGGAATTCAAGGGTATATTAGTGACAGTACCGCCGCCATAGACACATCCACATGGCTTCGAATATGGAACCGATTTAATTAAAAGCGCAGCCGCCAACTATGGATAAAGTCCAGAAAACACCCGGAAACATTGCGGATTCTGAAGGGAATGAGCTGGTCAGGAGGATCGACCCAAGAGTGCTCTTCCTGAGTTTGCGCACCTACCTGCCTTATCTGCTTCTCGGGCTGGCCGCGCTTCTCGTTTTCCTGACTTTTTTCCTGATCTTCGTCACCCGGAATTCCATGACCAACTGGACGGCGGTCGCGAAACTGTTTCATCAGACCCGGTCGGACAAGGTGCCGTCCTTCTACAAACAGCTGGATTCCAAATCCATCTCGGAACTGGTCGGAACCCACGGCACGCTGCGCCGCGCCGCCCAGCGCCTCAACATCAAGCCCAGCGAAATCGCCACCCAGTTGAGCTATGTAACGGTTGAAACCGACAAGAACAAGCCCAACATCATCATGGTCACCGCCCAGAACAACCAGCCCAAAATGGCGGCCGAAATCGCAAACGCCGTTGCGGAAGCCGGTGTCGAAGAATATGTCGAACTCCAGAACAGCACGCTCAAATCCATGCTGAACGAACGAAAACGCCGCAAAGCGCAGCTCCTCACGGAAATCACCGCTCTCGAAACGGAATTTTCCACATACACCTCGAAAACGACTTCCTTCCCTCCCGATGAAGAACTCAAATACCTCCGGGGCGTCATTTCCGACCTCCTTCTCAAAGTCCAGACCTCCAATGCGAAAGCCTCTGAACTCAAAGTCAAAATCGATGAAATCCAGAAGAACCTGAAGGTCGTCGACAAAGAAATCCAGTACATGCACAAGGTCCACGGCAACGACCTGTCCGAATTGCAGAGAATGAAAAAAGAACTCATCCGCCTCCAGCAGGTCTACACGCCCAAGAATCCAAAAGTCATCAACTATGCGATGGAAGTCCAGGACAGGGAAAAACTGATCGGAAACTCCCCCCAGACGCCCGACGAAATCATCTACTCCTTCAATCAGGTCTACGTCACGCTTCAGGAAAATCTCCTGACCACCTCCATCGACCTGAAAGGATGTCTCCAGAACATCGCCGACTATCAGGTCCAGCTGGACAAGGCGCGCGAGGAATCCGCACTGGCGTTCAAACAGATGCCTGCCTACAACGAGCTCTCCCGGAAAATCGAATCCCTCAAGAACAGCATCCGCCAGCTGGAAAGCAGCATCAACGACCTGGATTTCCTGCTGAACTCCACGATCCCCGACCTTTCCATCCTCGAAGTCGCGGTTCCGCCGCGCTCTCCGAACCGGAAAAGCGTGTATCTGCTGTCGGTCTTTCTTTCCTTCTTCATCATCGCCGCCCTGACCATGGCGGTCCTCTTCTATGAACTCGTTTTCGGGAAAATCAAGTCGGTTCAGGAAATGAAACTGATTACCAGCGGCGATCCCCTCGGAGAAATCCCCTCCGAAGCGCATCCCAAGATCACGGAACCCGCCATACAGTCCGCCATGCTTGCCTCCTTCAATTCCTTGAGGGCGGCCATGAACAATCGGAAAATCTTGTTCGTGGGGGAACTGGATGAGGCGGAATGTGCGGACAAGACCATCGCCTACTGGCTGGAGCATTTCGGCGTCAACGGCGTGAAAATCTTCCGTCTGAAAATCATTCCGGCAAAGCTTCGCGGCCATTTCCAGTTTCCGAACGTCAAGGTGCCTCAGCGTTCGCCCTATGAAGAAGAACTCATCTGCGTGGAAAAATTCGCCAACCGTGGAATTTTCGTGCACAGCGACGAACTGTTCCTTGCCCCCGCTGAATGCAACCTGCTGAACGCCGACCTTGCCCTGCTTGCGAACCATTACGACCTGATCATCCTCGAACTGGCAGAACCCTGTTCCAAGTCGGGACAGCTCTTCTCCCAGATTTCGGGACTGGCGGACTATTCCGTTCTTTTCGCGATTTTCAACCACAGTCAGAAGGAAGCGCTCCGTCAGCTGGTTCAGAAAAAGCCCGAAGAGAATGAAAAAGAGAAAAAGGTGGGAGTCATCCTGATCCGGATCATTCCACCGTATTGGAGGGAATGACAAATGACAGGCAAATATTCATCCATCCTTGCAGTGATTTTCATTCTCCTCTCCGTGGTTTCCTGCTCTTCCTACGTTTCCGACTTTCCTGAAATTCCCGATATTGCGGAAATCGGCGAAAGGGCGCCCATCTCCGAAGAGGCCCAGGAACGTCAGCGCAAGGAACTCATCGCGCTGGGGAAGGAACCGTTCCCGCCGTACCTGATCAATTCCGGAGATATCTTCTGGCTCAAGGTTTATGACAATCCGGATCTCGAAATTCTGGACACGCTCGTGACGCCGGACGGGTATCTGGTGGTCGGACTGATCGGCCCGGTCAAAGTCGCCGACATGACGATTGCCGACGCCTCCGCAAAAATCGAAAAACTGCTCCGTGAATACATCCGGGAACCCAAGGTCGCACTCTTCCCGCGCAGCATCAACAGTCAGCAGGCCACCCTCGCCGGGAAGGTCCAGAAATCCGGGCGATTCCCGGTCAACGCCGATATGCATCTTGCCGACCTGGTCTCCCTCGGACAGGGCTTCCCGAACAACATGGATGACGGGCGCCAGATGGAACTGAGCGACCTGAATGCTTCGCTGGTCATCCGTAAGGGAAAACTACTTCCGGTCGACTTCAACAAGGCCATGCAGGGGGATCCTCTCCACAACATCCGCATCCACGGCGGGGACTATGTCTGGATCGCCGCGCGAACCAACCGCATCGTCAGCGTCATGGGAGAGGTCTACGAACCCAAATACGTCACATGGTATGAGAATACGGGAATCCTCGAGGTCATCACCAGCGCCAGAGGACTCAAGGACTCACATTCCACCAATGTCATCGTCATCCGCGGCGGCATCGGCAATCCCACCATCTACAGGGCGGACCTGGACGGTATTCTTTCCGGAAAGAAACCCAATCCGGGACTCAAGCCCGGAGATATCGTCTATGTTCCCAAGGATGGACTTTCTGAATACAACGTATTCATCAATAAGCTCCTCCCGACCGGGCAGTTGGTCAACCTCCTGCTCACTCCTGGGAGCTTCCTCCTGGGTTACTGATTCATGGAATTCAAATTCCTAATCTTTTTTGCCGTCCTTCTCGTGGGTGTTCCCGTAGGCATTTTTCTGGCTTATTTCAGCCGGCTCATCGAAAAATGCTGCTTCATCGGGATGGTCACGCTGAGCGTCATCCTGAATATTTTCTCCATCAATTTTTTTTCCTATGAACTTTACCGGGGATCGGTGCGGGGCATGGAAATCACACTGGTGGATCTGCTTACGCTTGTCCTTGCGGGAGTCATGCTGCTCAAGAACGGCAAAATCCAGTTCCGGATTCCCGGCATCTGGTTTTACCTGATCTACTTCGCGCTCAGCATCATTTCCGTTGTCAATGCGGAAAACGGCCTCTTTTCCTTTCTGGAACTCTGGAAGATGTACCGAATGCTGATTTATTTCATCGTCATCTGCAACTACCTGCTCTGGCGCAAGGATTTCGATATTCTTCTCTACTGTTTCGCAGGCATCGCCTACATGACCATCTTCACGGTGCTCTTCCAGAAATACGTCCAGAAAATCTATCAGCCGGGGGGAACCTTCCCCCACCAGAACAGCATGGTGGTCTACATGGAGATGACCGGCCCCCTCATTCTCGCGATCTGGCTGAACGTCAAAATGAAAATATGGAGAACCTGGATCATCGCTACGACCTTTTTCGCCATGAGCTGCTCGACGGTCCTCTCCCTTTCCCGCGGCGCCATGCTTTTCTATCCGCTGGGATGCGCCATCGTCACCTTGGTTTCGCTCCGCTACGGGCAGTGGGGCCGCAAACTGAAAATCCTCTCTTCCCTCGGCATCCTGGCTATGCTGGGACTCTTTCTCATTCTTCCGCGCATCCTGTCCCGTATCGAAACCGCTCCGGAGGCCTCAAAGAACACGCGAATCAATCTTGTGATCGCCGCGGTGAACATGGCCAACGACAAATTCTTCGGCGTCGGCATCAACAACTGGGGCATCAAGATCAATCCGCCCTACAACTACAGCGAACACCGCACCACCAAGCGCTACACCGAGGATTTCAAGGACGGAGTCGTCGAAACCATTTACATGCTCGTGGCCGCCGAATGCGGATGGATCGGCCTGGCGTCCCTTCTCCTCCTCTTCTTCTGCTATCTGTGGTTCGCGCTCCGCCTGATGGAATTATACGCACGTACAAATATTTTTCCCGTTCCGCTGGGGCTTTTCGCGGGTCTTTCGGCCATTTACGTGCATTCCACGCTGGAATGGTCCTTGAAACAGACCTCCAATTTCTACCAGCTGATGCTGGGCTTCGCCATGCTTGCGGTATTATGGTACTGGCATTCCCATAAGGAAACGAGAAACTTCCTCCGCGAAAACATCTTTTTCCATTAAGCCGAAAGGGACGGCTCAGTCGCGTTTTCTCCGGGGGAGCCAGCGGATCACCTGCTGGATCTTCCGGTCCCAGTAGCCCCACTCATGCATACC
>CAZORN010000189.1:0-5886 GCA_964581935.1 uncultured Victivallales bacterium | reverse complement strand
CCGGTCAACCTCAAGATGAAAGCCGACGAAATGGACCGTTTCATCGACGAGAAAATGACCGAATATTTCCCGCTCGGAGTCTTCAAGGACGAATCCGACTCCCGCACGAAGGTCGAACGCCCCGTCCCGCTCTACGACCGCGATTCGGTCGTGAAGGCCCTGTACCGCGAGGTCGGCCACGAGGTCGGCGCGGATTACCGCTGCGAATCGCCGCTTTTCGACCGTGAACTCCGGCTCAAGATCGCCGGTTTCGGCGGTCAGGGCGTCCTCAGCCTCGGTCTCCTCATCGCCGCCATGGGCAAACAGCACAACCTCAACGTTTCCTGGCTGCCCTCCTACGGACCCGAAATGCGCGGCGGCACCGCAAACTGCGCCATCATCGTCAACCGCGGCACCATCGGCTCCCCGATCGTCGACAGCGACTGCGATCTGCTCATCATCCTCAACCGTCCGTCCATGGAGAAATATCTCCCGGAACTGGCCGACAACGGAATCGTGGTCTACGACAGCTCCACCCTTCCCGAGGCGCCGGTCCTCAAGCCGGGACAGAAGGCCTTTGCGATCGACGGCTCGAACATCGCCGAAAAGTTCGGCAACCTCAAGTGCGCCAACGCCGTCATGCTCGGCGCGCTGGCGGCCGTCCTCAAGAAGCATTATCTCACGCCCAAGGACGCCGGAGACTTCGACAACGCCGCCTTCGACGCACTGGCCGAATGTTTCAGCGGGAAAGAGAAGGTCGTCAAGATGAACGCAGACGCCTACAAGCTCGGACTCGACGCCATGAACCAGAAACTCTGACGGAAAACAGGGAGTTCCTCAATATGAATATATTCATCGCCGGCGGCGCGGGCTACATCGGCAGCGCCTGTTCCGAATACATGCTCGACCGCGGACACTCCGTCACCATTTTCGATTCCCTCGTGACGGGTCACGTCAAGGCGGTCGATCCGCGCGCGAAATTCATCCGCGGCGATCTGGCCGACCGCGACAGCCTTCTCGAAATCTTCCGGAAAAACTCCTTCGACGCCATCATGCACTTCGCCGCCTTCTCCCTCGTCGGAGAATCCATGAAGGACCCCGGCAAGTATTTCCGCAACAACCTCGCCAATGCCATCAACCTCGCCGACGCGGCCATCGAGGGCAAGGTCAAGACCTTCGTCTTCTCCAGCACGGCCGCGACCTTCGGCGAGCCCAAATCCATTCCGATCCGCGAGGACGCCGAACAGAAGCCGATCAACCCCTACGGCGAATCCAAGCTCTGCTTTGAAAAGGTCCTCGAATGGTACAGCCGCATCTACGGTCTTAAGTACGTCGCCCTGCGCTATTTCAACGCCGCGGGCGCAACGGAGAACTTCGGCGAAGACCACAATCCCGAATCGCACCTGATCCCGATCCTCCTGCAGGTCGCCCAGGGAAAACGCGAAAAAGCCATGCTCTTCGGCGACGACTACGACACGCCGGACGGCACCTGCATCCGCGATTACATCCATATCCTTGATCTCGCGCAGGCGCACGAGAAAGCCCTCTACGCGCCCCGCAGCGGACACTACAACCTCGGCACCGGCAGCGGCCTCAGCGTCAAGGAAATCCTCGACACGGCGCGCAAAGTCACCGGAAAGACCATCCCCGCCGAAGTCGTTCCGCGCCGCCCCGGCGATCCCCCGCGTCTGATTGCCTGTTCCGACCTCGCCCGCAAGGAACTCGGCTGGCAGCCTCAATTCGAAGACGCCGGACGCATCATCGAATCCGTCTGGAAGTGGATGGCAAAGTTCCCGAACGGCTATCAGGACCGCTGAACCGATGGCGGCATGGCACGCAATGGGACCTTTCACGGTCTTCGACCTGGAAACCACCGGCATGAGTCCGATGCGCGACCGGATCGTCGAGATCGGCGCCGTACGCGTCGATCCGGACGGCTTCGTGAGCCGTTTTGAAACGCTCGTGAATCCCTCCATTCCGATTCCGTTCGCCCTGACGAAAATTCATGGGATCGACAACGAAATGGTGGCGGACGCCCCGATTTTCAAGGACGCCGCATATGCGTTTCTGGATTTTGCCAAAGAGTCGAAGCTGGTCGCGCACAATGCGCGGTTCGACCTCGCGTTCCTTCAGGAAAGCCTCGCCCGGAGCGGCCTGCCTGTCTGGAAGGCGGGAGCCTACGACAGCATCGTGCTGATCCGCAAAGCCTACCCGGGGCTTTCCAGCTACAGTCTCCAGTCGCTCCGGCGCGATCTCGGCCTCGGCGCGGAACTCGACGTATCCCGTCCGCACCGTGCCGGATTCGACGCCGAACTCACCATGGAAGCCTTTTCCATGGCCATGAGAATGCTGTACGCCCGCTGATCCCGGATTACTTCAGGTTCAGCACCTTGCGGATAAACGCGTCGCCCTTCATCAGGCCGAGCGATCCCTTTGGCGCCTCCGTCTCCGAATAGACGTTCACCGAATCCGGAACGATATGTTCGCCGCAGATGGCGACCGGAACCGGGGTGCGCGTGTGTTTGCGCTGATGCAGGGGAACCGGATGGTCCGGCAGAATGGCGAACGTCACGCCGCACCCTTCCAGCGCTTTCATGACCGGCGCGACGATCCGGTTTTCAAACTCGGAAATCGCCTGCATCTTCAACTTCAGATCCCCGAGGTGGGAGCATTCGTCGATGGCTTCCACATGGAGATAGACGAGGTCGTGGTCTTCCAGAGCCTTCAGGGCGGCCTGCGCCTTGCCCTCGTAATTGGTGTCGATGAAACCCGTCGCGCCGGGCACGCGGATCACATCCATTCCGGCACAGCGCGCGATTCCGAAAATCACATCCACCGCACTGATCACCGCCCCTTTTTTTCCGCCGTATTTCTCCGAAAAAGACGGAAACGAAGGACGCCTGCCGGGACTCCACGGCCAGATCCGGTTGCCCGGAGATTTCCTGTCGCGGTTCAGCGGATGGTTCTCCAGAAACTTCGCGCTTCCGGCCATGAGATCATTCAGGAAGGCGACCGTATGCGCCGCCTCGGGACTGTTGTCCAGCGCCTTCAGCCCCAGCTCCGACACCGGTTCGTCCTGCGAGGAATCGGGCTTGGCATAATCGATGTTCGCGCTGAATTCCTTCCCGTGGAGCACCAGAAGATTCCGGTAGCTCACGCCCGGATAGAAAGTCGCCTTGTCGTTCCCGAAACGTTCCTGGAGGTCCTTCATCAGGACGGAGGAAACCTCGTTCGGGATATGTCCCGCGGAATAGTCCTTGAGGATGCCGTCCTGAACGTAAATCAGGTTGCAGCGCCACGCGATGTCGTCCTTGCCCAGCTCGATTCCCTGCGCCGTGGCCTCGATCGGGCCGCGTCCCGGATAGAATTGCGCCAGGGAATATCCGAGCACGGACATGTTGGCAGCGTCGGAGGAGGTCGGGAATCCTTCCGGAAGGGACAGGAAAGTCCCGGAGGCTCCGCGTTTCGCGATCCGGTCCATCCACGGCGTATCCACGGCCTCCAGAGGCGTCCGGTTCCCCAGCTCCGCCAGCGGCTCGTCCGCCATGCCGTCGGCAAGGAAAACGACCGCCTTGCCTTTGTATGCGCTCCTGTCCATTTCAAAGTCTCCTTTTTCAGTCTTGTTTCAGACGTATAATATAGCATCGCCTCTTCCGTTTTACAACGGAAATTCATTTCCGTGATTTGTATTTGCCGTGAACAGAGATTATCTTTACCGGAGTTTCAGTGCAGGAACATCCGGGGAGAACTTTTTGAACATTTACGAGACAATCCGGCGGGAAGTCGGAAATTATGACGGCACGGCGGTCATCGACCGTGGACAGAGCCGGAGTTATCCGGAACTTTTCCGGGAAGCCGACCGTCTGCGTTCCGGGCTGGCTTCTCTCGGAGTCGCCCCCCTTGCGCGCGTAGGACTCCTCGCGGACGATTCCTTCGAATACATCGCGGCCAGCCTGGCGATCCTCGCCATGAATGCCGCACTGGTTCCCGTCTCCACCCGGACCGTTCCCTCCGAACGGGAGGCCATCCCGGAAAAGCTCGTCCTGAATTTCCTCCTCTGTTCCCGCGATTACGCCGGAAAAGACGATCTTCCCGTGTCCGGATTTCCCGGCTTTTTCCTGCGTCCGCTGAAAAAAGAGATCACTCCCCTTCCCCTGCCCGACGGCAAAATTCCGGCCTTCATCCGCTTCTCTTCAGGAACGACCGGCGACAGCAAAGGCGTCGTCATCTCCCATCGGTCGGTCATTGAGCGGACGGACTCCTGCACGGCGCTCCAGGTCGAACGCGGCGAATACGTATTCTGGGTACTGGACATGGCCTTCCATTTCGTCGTGACCATCCTGCTCTTTCTCCGGAAATCCGCCGCGATCGTTATCTGCGGGCAGCCCCTCATGGAAAAAATGGTACGCGCCTTCCGCGACTATCCGCTGAACCTGCTTTACGCCACGCCGTATCACTTCCGGCTCATGACCCATTCGGACGAATTCATGCGCGGTTCCCTGTCCGGGGTGCGCCGCGCCTTCTCCACCGCCATGAAGCTGGAAAATGCCGACGCGGAGGCCTTCGAACGCAAGTTCGGATTCCCCCTCACGCAGGCATACGGAATCATCGAAGTGGGGCTTCCCTGCGTCAATTCCACCGCCAAAAAGGATTCCGTCGGACGCCTTCAGCCGGCATATGAAGCCCGGATCGCCGAACCCGATATTCAGGGAATCGGACGCATTCTCCTCCGCGGTCCCGGAATGTTCGACGCCTACCTCGAACCCTTCCGTCTCCGTGATGAGCTCTGTCCCGACGGCTGGTTCGACACAGGCGACCTCGGTTATCTCGATTCCGAGCGCGACCTCTTCATCATCGGACGTTCCAAAAACGTCATCAATTTCGCCGGCATGAAAATTTTCCCCTACGAGGTGGAAAGCGTCCTCAACGCCCATGAATGGGTCCGGGAAAGCCGCGTGACCTCGAAGCCTTTCCCTGGATTCGGAGAGGTCCCCGTCGCGCAGATCGTTCCCGTCTCCTTTGACGCCCTCCCGGAAAACTGGATCGATCTCCTCCGCCGCCATTGCTTTGCAAACCTCGCCGAATACAAGGTTCCGAAATATTTCGAGCTGGTGGATTCCCTCCCCCACACCTCCAGCGGTAAAATCATCCGACAGCAACCAACCGAAAGGATTCATGAATATGATGCCCGGAAAACATAAATTCCACGCCGTATTTCTCCTGCCCGTCCTTCTTTTCCTGACCGGCTGTTCCACACAATATTTCGTGGTTTCCAACACCCTCGGAAACGACGGCGGCATCTACCGCCTGACAAACACCGAAAGCGATCCGGTCTTCTCCTCCATCCCCGGGATCAATTATATGATCAAAGGGTCCGACGAGCGGCTCTTCTACGCGACCTTGAACAAACTGCCGGACACCCTCGGCAAGGAAGGCGGAGTCGTCTTCCTCCGGAAGAACAGCGATGATACGTTCGACATCGTCCGGCTCGCCCCGAACGACGGCGTCGGCCCCTGCCACCTCGCCCTCTCCCCGGACGGCAGATTCCTCTATACGGCCAACTACACCTCCGGAACCGTCAGCGAAATGCCGGTCATCTACGGAATTCCGCGTATCGCCGGACTGATTTACATTGCAGGAAACAGCATCACGGCGCGACAGACGTCGCCGCATCCGCATTTCGTCGGATTCGACCCCCAGCATACCGGCCTGTTTGTCGCCGATCTGGGAACCGATAAAATCTACATCTACGAATGGCTCCCCGGCCGCGGCGTCCGCCGCAATCCTTCCGAAGTGCTCAGCCTTCATCCCGGCGCGGGCCCCCGCCATCTCGTGTTCGCCCCGGGCGGCAATATCCTCTATGTCGCCAATGAACTCGACAGCACCGCCTCCTCCTTCAAACGGGAT
>CAZORN010000188.1:1723-5899 GCA_964581935.1 uncultured Victivallales bacterium | reverse complement strand
GCGGAAATCCGGAAATATTGTCCGGACGGCAGGGGGCGCGTCGCCGTCTTCCGTTCCCGTCCGGGCACGGACGGAAGGGAGTCCCAAAGTTCAGGAATCGTCGCGGAAGGCGGACTCTCCAACCATGAGCTGAAATATTACAGAAAACTGGAAATCCCGTCCGGAAAACGCTCTTTCTTTGAAAGAATCTTCTGATTTTTTGGCATGTAGAGTTGAAATACAGGCGATTTTGTGGCAAATTACCGCATGTTACGAAATGAATATCATTTAAGGAGATGCAGCGTGAAGTTCATAGGTGATAAGATAGCCATCGGCGAAGTGACGGTCGAAGAAATCGCGGCCCGGTTCGGAACCCCGACCTACGTGTACGACGAACAGAAGATCCGGAAGAATTTCCGGCGCGTCAACAACGCCTTCACCAAGTATTATCCCGACTTCAAGATGTTCTACGCGGTCAAGTCCTGCAACAACCCGGCCATCGTGAACATCCTCCGTCAGGAAGGCGCCGGAGTGGACGCCGCCAGCGTTAACGAAATCCTCCTGGCCAAGTATGTCGGACTCGGCGGCGAAAACGTCATGTTCAGCGGCAACTTCCTCTCCGACAGCGACATCCGGCAGGGGCTCGACAGCGGCGTGATTTTCAATCTGGACGATATTTCTATTCTCCCGCGCCTGCTGAAAATCGGCAAGCCCGAACTGCTTTCCTTCCGCGTCAATCCCGGCTACGGCAAGAGCAACGTGGGCGAATATGTGACGAACGCCGGGCCGAACGCGAAGTTCGGCATCCACCCCGACAAGGTCCTCGACGCCTACCGTCTGGCCAAGGAAGCCGGAATCAAGCGTTTCGGCGCGCACATGATGACCGGTTCCTGTATCACGGACGCGGAATACTTCCCCTTCGTGACGGGCCTGCTGATGGACATCATCGGAAAGACCGCCAAGACGCTCGGGATCGACTTCGAGTTCATCGACCTGGGCGGCGGACTCGGCATTCCCTACAAGCCGGGCGAATCCGCCCTTGATCTCGACAAGGCCGCGGCGCTGACCGCGAAAATGTTCCTCGAAAAGTCGAAGGAATACGGGATGAAGCCCCCGCAGCTCAAGATGGAGCCCGCCCGCTATTTCGTCGGCAACGCCGGCTGGATCATCGGACGCGTCCACTCCCTCAAGGAATCCTACAAGAAGATCGTCGGAACGGACATCGGCATGAACACTCTGGCGCGTCCGGCGATGTACGGGTCCTACCACCACATTTATGTGGACGGCAAGGAGAATTCCCCGCGCACGACCATCGGGCTTTGCGGACAGCTCTGCGAAAACACCGATTTCTGGGTCAAGGAGCGCGAGCTCCCCGAAAATATCGCGGAAGGGGATCTGGTCGTGGTCGAGAATGCCGGAGCTTACGGCTTCGGAATGAGCTATCAGTACAATGGCCGTCTCCGTCCGGCCGAGGTCCTTGTGAACGAATCCGAGATGACTTTAATCCGTGCCCGGGAAGATTTCGACGACATGGTGCGCCATACGTTCGTTCCCAGTCGGCTGAAAAGCTGATTTTTGCACGAATTTTGAATTCCGGGCTTTGTATTTCCCGGAAAATGGGCTAGATTAAAGCGAACAAAAGGGAGTAGTTGACATGCTTCTTCAAAAATTGGCCAGATTTTTTTCAAGCGATATAGGAATTGACCTCGGTACTGCGAACTGTCTGGTATATGTCAAAGATAAGGGAATCGTCCTTTCCGAGCCGTCCGTCGTGGCGATTCAGGAAAAAGACAAGACCCCGCTCGCCGTTGGAGAAGAAGCCAAGAAGATGCTCGGCAGGACCCCCATGGGAATCCGTGCCGTGCGTCCGATGAAGGTCGGCGTGATCGCGGACCTCAAAGTCACCGAATTCATGCTCCGCGCCTTCATTCAGAAAGCCAAGGCGCATGTCCCCGCTCGACGCCGTCTGATCAAACCCCGCATCCTCGTCGCCGTTCCCTCGGGCATCACCGAAGTGGAAACCCGCGCGGTCAAGGACAGCGCCGAGCGCGCCGGAGCCAGTGAAATCTTCCTGATCGAGGAGCCTATGGCGGCGGCGATCGGAGTCGGCCTTCCCGTTTCCGAACCCACCGGCAGCATGATCGTCGATATCGGCGGCGGCACCACGGAAGTGGCCGTCATCTCCCTGTCGGGCATCGTGGAAGCCCGGAGCGTCCGCGCCGGCGGCGACACCATGGACCAGGCGATCGTCCAGCACATGAAACGCGTCTACAACCTTACGATCGGCGAACGAACCGCCGAAGATATCAAAATCAAAATCGGCAGCGCCTACCCGGACGAAGCCACGGACACCTTTGCGGAAGTCAAGGGACTGGACCTTGTTTCCGGCCTGCCGAAAACCATCAAAGTTTCCTCCCGCGAAATCCGCACGGCGATTCAGGAACCGGTCACCAGCATTGTGCTGGCGGTCCGCAACACCCTTGAAAAATGTCCGCCGGAACTGGCGTCCGACCTCATCGACCACGGCATCATGCTTGCGGGCGGCGGATCTCTTCTGCGCGGCCTTGCGCGTCTGATTTCCGAAGAGACCGGCCTGTTTGTCACCGTTGCCGACGATCCGCTCAAAGCGGTCGCGAACGGAACCGGCATCGTCCTTCAGGGTATGGACGAAATGACCATGAACCTCGGCTGATTCCTCAGCCCCTCGTATTCTGAAATCCTTCCGATCCCGGCTGAACGGTTCTTTGTGTACGGAAAAGCAATTGCCGGAGAGTTTGAGGATGCGGAATAATCAATACCGTTTTGCACTCTTGATGACAGCAAAAGTCATATTGATATCAATATAATTTTCCTTTTGCGGCGTTTCGGGCGGGTTCGGCCGTCCCTTGCCGAACTGAAGGGAGAAAATTCAGTTCGCGACGGAGTCACGAACCTGCCTTCGTTCGTGCCGTGCACGACCAGCCTCCGCGGCTGGACCTCGGCAATATTGGGAGCATTGCATGACACTTTTTTTAAGACGGAAAATGCGTCAGCCTTTTCCCGGAGGCGCAGAGGGTTCTCCCCTGCTTTCCTTGTTGACGTTCGCGGTGACGGCCATGAGGATAGCCAGAAGCGCGAAGAGGACTCCGCTTCCCACCAGAAGCGCAAAGTTTTCCAGTTTCAGCAGAAGGAAGATGACCCCGAATGCCAGGACCATCGCCAGCCCTTCGCAGAAGGCCACCTTGCTTTTGCGGAAAATGGCTTTGCAGTAGAACGCGGTCAGCAGGGTAACGGACGCCGCCGCGATGATGTAGGCCCAGTGGAACGGCAGGTGTTCGCCGACGGACAGCAGGATGCTGTAGAAGAGCACGATGGCGCATCCGCAGAGGAAATACTGGAGCGGGTGCATCCAGACCTTTGCCACCCGTTCGCCGATCAGATAGGCCATCATGATGAAGACCATGAACAGCGCGGCGTAATTGATGGCGCGGTGGACCTGGGTATAAAGGCTGGTCATGAGTTTGAACTCCACCCCGAAGTTGGAGTCTGCCACGGAAAACGCCGAGCCCGTCCACTGCTGGGGGAAGTTGCGGTTGAGCGATGTGGTGTTCCATTCTGCCTTGAATCCGTCCTTGTCGATCTCATGCTTCGTCGGCAGGATCGATCCGCGGAAGCTGGGATCCGCCCATGTCGATTCGATCTGGACGGAGGTCTGCTGACCGAGCGGCAGGAATTCCAGTCCCGTGCTTCCGTTCAGCAGAAGCGAGATTTCAAACTCCATTTCGCCTTTGGGAGCCGTCAGGGGGAGGGGAATATGGATGCCCGATTCGGCGATCCGTTTGTCAGGGATGCCGGACCGGGGAGCGATTTCCTTCCCGTTGAGCCTGACCGTATATTTGCGGATTCCGATGATGTCGCTGATGCCGAGCGCGAAAACCGCTTCGTTCAGATAGGTTTTTTCCGGGCTGTCCGGAAGATTCGCGGGAAAATCATACGCGAAGTTTCCCGAAATCTTGAGTTCCGCGCTGTAAAGGACCACCTGATAAATTCCCCGGTAGCGGATCTGCGGGCAGACCTCTCCCTGGATTTTCAGCTTGGACGGCAGCAGATAAACGGCGGTCTTCTCGGTCTTTTTTTCATCGATTTTCCGCACGGCCGGAATGATCATGAAAGGTCCGGCGACCACCTGCGTTTTTCCCCATTTGGACGTGACGTCCG
>CAZORN010000188.1:0-1623 GCA_964581935.1 uncultured Victivallales bacterium | reverse complement strand
AAAAAACAAGATCTTTCCTCAAAAAATCGATAAAAAATTCATTTCGTCTCTTTACGAAATCGGGTTTGAGCGTTATTTTACGGGACATCAGGAAAGGGTTGGGTCATGAACAAGTCAAAACTGCTCTATAAACGTGTACTTCTGAAAATCAGCGGCGAAGCCCTGAAGGGGGATCAGCCCTCCGGCTATTGCTCCGAGGCGGTCGCTTCCGTGGTCGAACGTGTCAGGGAAGCTCTGGACATGGGCGTGGAAATCGCCCTTGTCGTGGGAGCCGGGAACATCTGGCGCGGTCTCGCCGGTTCCAAAAAAGGCATGGACCGCGTCACCGCCGACTATATGGGAATGCTGGCCACCGCCATGAACGCTCTCTGCCTGAAGGACGCCTTCCAGTCGGCCGGAGTTCCGTGCGCGGTTCATTCCGCGGTGGACATGGAACCCTTTGCCGAACGCTTCAACCGCGCCCGCGCCCTCGAGGACCTTTCCTCTGGCAAGCTGGTGATCTTCTCCTGCGGCACGGGCTGTCCCTTCTTCACGACCGACACCACCGCTGCCCTCCGTGCGCTCGAGACCAACTGTCAGGCGGTCATGAAAGCCACGAAGGTCAACGGAATCTATACGGCGGACCCCATGAAGGATCCGTCCGCGAAAAAATTCGATATGCTTTCGTTCGAGGATGCCGTTTCGGGACGTTACGGAATCATGGATTCCGCCGCCTTCTCGCTCTGCGCCGACAACAATCTGCATATCATCGTTTTCAATTTTTCGGAAAAGGGCGCCCTCGTCAAGGTGCTTTCCGGCGATTATTCCGTCGGAACCGTAGTCCGCTGAACCTTTCCGGCTTGTCAAACCGGGAATTGCGGTGTAAATTTCCATTCACAAATACAACAAAGGAGACATTCAAAATGGCAATCAACGATTTGTTTGATGAAATTGAAGAAAAGATGATGAACGCCGAAGAAGCCATGAAAGTCGAATTTGCCGCCATCCGCACGGGCAAAGCTTCGACCAGCCTGGTGGAGAACATCATGGTCGAATACTACGGCGCGATGACCCGCCTCCGCGACATCGCGGGTCTGGCGACTCCCGAATCGCGTCTCATCACCATCCAGCCCTGGGATCAGAGCGCGGTCAAGGCCATCGAAAAAGCCATCATCGCCTCTCCCCTCGGAATCTCTCCTGTCAGCGACGGCAAGATCATCCGTCTGCCCATTCCTCCTCTCAGCGAGGAGCGCCGCAGCTCCCTTGCCAAGCAGGTCAAGGCTTTTGTGGAAAATTCGAAGATCGAAATCCGCAATGCGCGCCGCGACGGCAATGAGGCCCTCAAGAAAGCCCAGAAAAATACGGAGATCACCGAAGACGAACTCAAGGCGGCTCTCGAAAAAGTCCAGAAGCTCACCGACTCCTATATCGAAAAGCTCGATGCCCTTGCCATTGCCAAGGAAAAGGAGCTGCTGACGATTTGAAGCGGAACAGCGGAAAAACTGAAAATAAACAGGAATCAAACCGTTCCTCCCGCAAGGGCGGGACGGTTTTTCTGTTCCTGTGCCTGATCGTCTTCCTCGCATTCCTGCTCCGGCTCGCGGTTTCCTGGGAGCTGGCCGCCAACGATCCCGCCGTCGCCAA
>CAZORN010000187.1:0-5904 GCA_964581935.1 uncultured Victivallales bacterium | reverse complement strand
CGGACAGCGAAATGATGATGATCGAGTCGTCCGCGCGTTTCGGGTTCGGGAACTCGTAGCCGGGGGTGCATAAGGTTTCGATGTCGAACTGCATCCGGCGGATTTCCGGGAAGGTCATGCCTTCGAAGAGGCGCAGTTCATTCTGGATGAGGACCTGCTGTGTGAAGTCGGAAAAGAGCCGGTAGGGCGCGTTGGGCTGTCCGGCGGCGAACCCGGTGCTTTTCTTCAGGAGGTCCACCCCCTGCTCGTATGCGTTCGTGTCGGGAAAGGAGACGAGCCAGCGGAGGTCTCCGTCGCCGCTGAGGGCTTCCGCCCGGACTCCGGGAAGGTCCGGCGGGAAGGCGTTGAACGCGGTCAGGAGGAACGGGCGGAAAGCGGCTTCCCGGTGCTCCACGGTTCCCTGTTTCGTGCGGACGTAAAGAAGCGCGGAACCGTTTTCCCTCGGTTCGACCGCACAAATTCGTTGGAGCCTTTCCATGGCGTTCCCCCTGTCGGTTGCGGGATTGCGTTATGAGATGGAATATTTTGCGGCGGTTTTCTTCAGGGCGGCCAATTGCTTGTCGCTGAGAACCTTCCCGGCATCGCGCTGTTTGGTGAGCGATTCGAAGAAGACCTTGTCGTCATAGACCCGGCCGCGGACTTTCTTGGGTTCCTCCCATGCGGTGACGGCTTTCATTTTCCGGAGCAGTTCGTCCGCTTCGGTCATGGAGGCGGAGGCGGCGGCTTCCTGCGCGGGATCGGCGGCGGGAAGATTCAGCGCGGAAACGATGACGTCGAAGGTCGGGAGCTGGTCCTTGTAGCGTTCCGCCAGTTTGCCGAGGGCGGCGAGCTGTTTTTCGCTCAGGGCGCGTCCCTGCTCGCTCTGGCGACGGAGGGATTCAAAGAATTTCTTGTCGTCGAAGAACCGGCGGGAGCCCTTTTCCGGTTCTTTCCAGGCGATTGCCTTCATGGTGTTGAATACATCGGCGATCCGTTCCTGTGCGGGGCCGTTTGCGGCGGCCTCTTCCTGTTTCTGACGGCGTTCCTCGGCGCGGGTGTTTCGCTGGTCCACTTCCTCGACCGATGAACGGAATTCGTCTTCGAATCCGTTTTCCTTTGCGCATTTCTGGAGTCCGGCGAGTTTGTCACGGTATTTTACAGCGAGACGCAGCAATGCTTCCCATTGAGGTGCGGACAAGGGCTTTCCGTCGTTGAAATTGCGGCAGATCGACGTGTAGAATTTCTTGTCGTCATAGGTTCGCTTTTCGCCTTTTTCGGGGGGATTCCAGTCCTCGAAATCATCCAGCAGGTGAAGGAGCGCGTTGACTTTCGCGGCGGCGGGGGCGCCGACCGATTTGGCTTCCTGAAGCCACTTTTCGAACTTGTCGTAGAAGGTGTGCATCATGGCGGTCCACTGGACTTTGCCTTCTTCCACCTGGTCGAGTTCGTCTTCCATTTTCGCGGTGAATCCGACTTGGAAAAGTTCGGGCAGGCGCTCCACCAGATAATCGTTGATGCGGAAGCCGAGGTCGGTCGGAATGAGCTTGCCTTTTTCCTTCAGGACATACTTGCGTTCCTGAATGGTGTTGACGATGGACGCGTAGGTGGACGGACGTCCCACACCGTTGGATTCGAGCTCCTTGATGAGGGTAGCTTCCGAGAAGCGCGGCGGGGGCTCGGTGAATTTCTGTTCGGTGAGAAGGTCTTTGAGCGTGCACGGATCGGCCTTGCGGAGCGCCTTCAGGGCTTCGGCGTCGCGGGTGTCCTCGTCCTCCTCTTCGGAGCCTTCCTCGCGGATGTCGTAGACCTTGAGGAATCCGGGGAAGGTGGTGACGGTTGCGACGGAGCGGAAGGTATAGGTTTTCGAGTCGGCGGCTTTCGCGGCGACGTCCACCGTGGTGCGCATCTGTTCGGCGGGGGCGGTCTGGCTGGCCATGAACCGCCGCCATACAAGCGTATATAATTTGTACTGACGTTCGTCCAGGAACTCCTTGACCTTGTTCGGCGTGAGTTTCACGTCGGTGGGACGGATCGCCTCGTGGGCGCCCTGGGCGGAAGCCTTGGATTTGTACATCGGGGACTTTTCGGGAAGATATTCGGGTCCGTAGAAGGAGGAGATGAATTCGCGGGCCGCCTTCTGCGCCTCGACGGAAACCGTCACGGAGTCCGTTCTCATATAGGTGATGAGACCGAGCGGACCGCCGGTTCCGACGTCCACGCCTTCATAGAGATCCTGGGCAATCCGCATGGTGGAGTTTGCCGAGAACCCGAGCGCGGAACTGGCCGCCTGCTGAAGGGTGCTGGTGATGAACGGCGGGGGCGCGAATTTCCGGCGCGGAACGGTTTCGATGGAATCCACATGCCATGCGGAGGCTCCCTTGACGGCGGCCAGCACGGCGTCCGCTTCCATCTTGTTGCGGATTTCGAGCTTGCCGCCGTTGATTTTGAAGAGCTTCGCATGGAAGGCTCCGGACGCGCCGGAGGAGAATTTCGCGAGGAAGTTCCAGTATTCTTCGGGGACGAAATCCCTGATGGCGCGTTCCCGTTCGCAGACGAGGCGGAGAGCGACCGACTGGACGCGTCCCGCGCTGACGCCTTTTTCGATCCGTCCCCAGAGAAGCGGGCTGACCATGTAGCCGACGATCCGGTCGAGGACGCGGCGCGCCTGCTGGGCGTCGACCTTGTCCATGTCCAGTTCGGTGGGAGACTGGAACGCCTTGCCGATCGCCGAACGCGTGATTTCATGGAACGTGACCCGTTTGAACGGGACCTTCTTGTTGCAGGCCTTGAGGATTTCCTTCAGGTGCCAGGCGATGGCTTCCCCTTCGCGGTCAGGGTCGGGCGCCAGATAGATTTCGTCCGCCTTTTTCGCGGCGGCCTTGAGTTCGGAGAGATTTTTCGAGCGTTCGCGGCTTTCCTCATACTGAGGCATGAAGTCGTGTTCGAGATCGACGCCGAAGTTTTTTGCCGGCAGATCCCGGACATGTCCCATCGAGGCTTTGATCGTATATTCGTTTCCGAGCATTTTGCCGATGGTTCTGGCTTTTGCCGGAGATTCCACGATGACCAGTTTGTTTTCCATATAGAATGACCTTGTTCCTTGATTTCAGTCGGAATGATTTTTTTCAACGTTATCGTTTTAAAAGTATCTTCTCATTCCCCGTCTGTCAAGTGCCGGAAAATCAGAACGGGCATTCCCGGAGGACAGATTGCTATGCAATCTTTTTTTTTCAAAGATTCCGAGGAGCCAACTTGCAATACAGGGAATCCGTGTTAATGTAATAGTTTGTTTTTTTTAATCCATATTTTTTGGGTTTTTTGGAAAACACAGGAACCTCGGAGGAAATTGGGAAATGGCAGCGACACTGAAGGAAATCAGCGCATTGTATGAAAAGTATGTCATGGAGACCTATGCACGGGCGGACATTCTGTTCGTTCGCGGCGAAGGCACACGATTGTACGATGCGGAAGGCAGGGAATACCTTGACTTCGCCGCCGGCATTGCGGTATGCAGCCTCGGCCATTGCCACCCCGCGGTCACGAAAGCCATTCAGGAGCAGGCCGGAAAACTGGTCCATACCTCCAATCTTTTTCTCAACGAGTGGCAGCCGAAACTCGCGCAGAAGCTGATCGAACACGGATTCGACGGCGTCTGCTTTTTCGCGAACAGCGGAGCCGAGGCCAACGAAGGACTGATCAAGCTCGCCCGCAAGGCAGGCAATGAAAAGGGCCGTAACGAAATCATCGCCATGAACGATTCGTTCCACGGTCGGACGCTCGCCGCCCTGGCCGCCACCGGACGCTCCAAATACCGCAAGGGCTTCCAGCCGGACATGCCCGGCTTCAAGTTCGTCGACTACAATGACATCGAAGCGCTCCGCAATGCGGTCGACGACAAGACGGCGGCCGTGCTGATCGAACCGGTGCAGGGCGAGGGCGGAGTCATTCCCGCCTCGACGGATTACCTCAAGGCCGTCCGCGCGCTCTGCGATGAAAAAGGCATCATGCTCCTGTACGACGAAGTCCAGTGCGGCGTCGGACGGACCGGCACATTCTATGCGTGGCAGCATTCGGGCGTCGCTCCGGATGCCCTTTCCATGGCCAAGGCCCTCGGAAACGGTTTCCCCATCGGCGCGATGGTCGTCAGCCGGAAATACGCCAAGGTCCTGACGCCCGGAACCCATGCGAGCACGTTCGGCGGGACGCCTCTGGCTTGCGCCGCCGCCTGTGCGGTGATCGATTCGATCGACAAGGAAAAAATTCTGGATAACGTCAAGGCCCGCTCCGCTTTCCTGATGGAAAAACTCCGGGCGCTTGCCTCCAAATATCCCTGCATCAAAGGAGTCCGCGGCGCGGGCCTCATGATCGGGATTGTGCTCGATACTCCGGCGGGGGGTGTCCTTTCCATTCTCCGCTCCAAAGGGATGATCGCGCTTCCGGCCGGCGAGACGATTCTCCGTCTCGTGCCTCCCCTGACGGTCTCCGCGACCGACTGCGAAAAAGCGGTCGCTCTGATCGACGAGGCTTTCGCACAATTCACTGACAAATCCTGACCCGAAGAAAAGGAGCCGTTCCCATGAAAAAAGACTTACTGTCCTGCTTGGACATCAACCATACGGACCTTGAAAAGATTTTCGACCTTTCCGCGAAGCTCAAAGCCGGACGCGGCAAGCCGAACCAGCCGAAACCGCTGGAAGGCAAGTCCGTGGGAATGATCTTTTCCAAATCCTCCACCCGCACACGGGTTTCCTTCGAGGTCGGAATCCACGAGCTGGGCGGCTATCCCCTTTACCTCGACCAGAGCAAGACCCAGATGGGACGCGGCGAGAGTGTCCCCGACACCGCCCGCGTGCTGGAGCGCTATCTGGCCGGGATCGTGATCCGGACCTATTCCCAGCAGGATGTCGAGGAGCTGGCGGCCAACGCCCGCATCCCGGTCATCAACGCTCTGACCGACGATTTTCATCCCTGTCAGGCGCTGACCGACATCTTCACGATGTTTGAACACGCCGGACGCCTGAACGGCCTCAAAATGGCTTATCTCGGCGACGGCGCCAGCAACATGGCGAACTCCCTGATCATCGCCTCCAAGCTTTCGGGCGTCCATATCGCGATCGCCGCGCCGGAAGAATTCCGTCCGCGCAAGGATCTGATGGAACTTGAGGCCGGCCCCGGTTTCGCCTCCTACACGAACTCCGTGAAGGAAGTCATGAAGGACGCCGATTTCGTCTATACCGACGTCTGGGTCAGCATGGGTTTCGAGGAGGAATCCAAGCGGCGCATGGAGATTCTCAAACCGTATCGTCTGAATATGGATGTCCTCCGCATGGGCAAACCCGGCGTCAAGGTGCTTCATTGTCTTCCGGCCCACCGCGGCGAGGAGATCACCGACGAGGTCATGGATTCCAGTGCTTCCATCGTCTTCGATCAGGCGGAAAACCGCCTCCACGTCCAGAAAGCGATCCTGTCGCTGCTTATGGCGTAAAAACTACAGAGAAGTTCCGGCCGCGCATTCCGCCGGAAAGGTCATATTATGAAATATTTGTTTTATGTTCTTCCGGCGCTTGTAAACATCATCACGGGTGTGTTCTTCTTCATTACCCCGAAACGTCTGGCGGACAGCGGGGCGAACTCCTTCATGGTGGCCCTGACGATTGCCGTCTGGGCCGCGGTCTATGCGGTCACCGCGTTTTCCCTGGGATATGTCCAGAACAAGCGAAACGCCACGAAACTGATTTTCATCGGACAGGGCATCCTGCTGGTGTCCATGGCCGGACTCCTGGTGTTTCAGGATGTGACGATGCAATATGTCTGGCTGCTCGGGACCGGGCTCGGAACGGCGATGTTCTTCGCGCCCTTCCAGATGGTCGTCAAGATGTTCGAGAAGGAGGACCATTCGCTGGAATCCGTCGCCAGAAGCACGGG